>DHRA01000021.1:33783-54082 GCA_002411145.1 Firmicutes bacterium UBA5324
AGTCGCTCGCCTGTGCCCTTTGGGTAGAACTCCCGCCTAAAGAGGCGGGAGTTCTAGAGCGAATTAGCCATCGGATAAATAATGGATATCCCCAAAGCACACCCCTAAGGTGTGTTTTTTTCATCTTTCCGAACAAGGGCTTCCGCTGTCGCTAATGCCCGGCACAAGCGGGGTTTTTCCGGCATATTGCCCTTTTTCCGGGGTTGCGGAAAATTATAATGCTGGTTATAATGTTTTATGTTAACTGGAATGACGGCTTTTTTTGTAAAAGGGAGGGAGAAGCTTATGAAATGGCGACAATATGACTGGTTGGCAGGAGGTTTAGCTGTTTGTTTTACAGTGGCGCTTTTGTTTGGCGGACAGTTGTTATGGCAAAAGCTTGCTGTTGCCCAACCATTGGATAAAGCCTTCTTAAATATCAGCGGGGTAACGAAAACCACCTGGGACAATCAGGGAAAAAGCGGCGAACCTGTCAAGATATATGTTACCTTGCAGAACGTGGCTAATTTGGCGAAAACCCATGATGAATTAAATAACCAGGCCAAAAAGGTCCTTGGGAAGAAACCGTTTAAAATCGTTCTTCAGGACAACCGGTCCGCGGAATTGGAGCAATTTAACTATGAAGTGCAATACATGGTCCAGGAGGCTATTGTTACGGGACGCTTCTCAGTGATGGAGGAGAATCTGGCTGCGAAAGCGCGGGCGCGGAACATTGATTTACAAATTTATGTTGACGGGGAAAGTGTATATTTGCAGACCGCCAAGGATACTGCGCAAATGTACGTTATCATACCCCGGACGGGAGGAAAGTCAGGAGGTGAAATAAATTGAAGCGGATAGAAGTTGGCGTAGGAATAGTTGTCGGGCTGCTGCTTTTTTTATTTTGGCAGGGCGTGAATATTTTACCTGTATTGCTCATTACGGCTTTGTTGGCGGCGGTCTTTATTACAAATCAGGCCAGACAGGGCGGAAAGAATTTCGTGATCGCCGGTTGCGGCACGGAAGAACGACCGCTGCAATTTGATGATATAGGCGGGCAAGAGGTGGCCAAGAATGAACTGCGTGAAGCCCTGGAGTTTATTCACGATATGGAAAGTATAAAACGTCTGGGCATTCGTCCTTTGAAGGGGATTTTACTCAACGGTCCCCCCGGTACGGGGAAAACACTGCTGGCCAAAGCTGCCGCGCAGTTTACCGACTCTGTTTTTGCCGCCGCCAGCGGCTCGGAATTTGTGGAAATGTATGTCGGGGTCGGCGCCCAGCGTGTGCGTCAGTTGTTTAAGCAGGCTAAGGAACTGGCCCAAAAGGAAAACAAACAAAGCGCAGTCATCTTCATCGACGAAATCGAAATATTGGGGGGAAAACGCGGTCAGGCGGCAAGTCACCTGGAATATGACCAAACGTTAAATGAACTGTTAGTGCAGATGGACGGCATGTCTTTTGAGGACGAGGTGCGTATTCTTGTGATCGGGGCAACAAACCGTGCGGACATGCTGGATGATGCGTTGCTCCGTCCGGGGCGTTTTGACCGGCAGGTGAAGGTTGATTTACCGGATAAGAAAGGAAGGCTGCACATTCTCCAATTGCATACGCGGAATAAACCCCTTGCCGACGATGTCAGCCTCGGGGAAATTGCGGCGGATACCTTTGGCTTTTCCGGTGCCCATTTGGAAAGTGTGACGAACGAAGCGGCCATTTCCGCACTGCGGGACAACGCGCAATGCATTACCCATGAGCATCTGCGCGGGGCGGTCGAGAAAGTAATGATGGGCGAAAAACTGGATCGCATTCCGAACCCCGCGGAAAAGGAGCGTATTGCCATTCATGAGGCCGGACATGCAATCCTTGGTGAATATGTTCAGCCCGGGTCGGTGGCCAGTGTAAATATCGCGTCCCGCGGACGCGCCCTCGGGTATGTCAGGCAGACCCAGCAGGATGATTTGTATTTATACACCCTGGATTACTTAAAAGGGCGGATAGCCGTCGCCCTGGCGGGAGCGCTGGCGGAAGAGAAGCTGTTAGGCAATCGCAGTACCGGTGCCGCCAGTGACTTTGCCTATGCGACGGACTTGGCGAAGCAGATTGTTTTTGGCGGTATGTCTCCTTTGGGCATTGTTTCCCAGGAAGATTTACCCCGGGAACTGCTGCACAGCACTTTGTCGGTGATCATGAAGGAAGAGGAGGATTATGTGCAAGATGTCCTGCGGCAGCATGAAGCCGCCCTGCGTGAGACGGTGCAGGCCCTGCAGACCAAAGAATCTCTCACCGGTGAGCAATTACGCGCCTTGCTCTTTGCGGAAGCTAAAATAAGTGCCTGAAATGGATAATAACTTCGCCCAGGCGAAGTTATTTTTTTGACCTAACGGGCAGTATAACATATAGAAATGCAGGATTTTTCCTCATTGTGCACGAAAACAAGGTAAAGGGGGAAGAATGATGATAGCAGAACTCATTTCTACCGGCAGTGAATTATTGTTAGGTCAGGTTGTTAATACCAACGCTCAATATATTTCCGCCCGCTTGGCAGAGTTGGGGATTCACTTATTTTTTCAGACCACGGTGGGGGACAATCGGGTCAGAATGGAAAAAGCGCTTTCCACAGCACTGGGACGGGCGGATATTGTGATAACCACCGGTGGCTTAGGTCCGACCCTTGGTGATATAACAAAAGAGGTATCTTCCGGCGTATTTGGTAGAACACTAGAACTGCATGAAGAAAGTCTTAAACGGATTCAAGCCGTGTTTGCCTATCGCGGCTTGAAAATGACGGAAAACAACATCCGGCAGGCCATGATCCCACAGGGAGCCATCGTTTTGCCGAATAACCGGGGTACCGCGCCCGGAGTGGTGATGGAAGAAGGAAATAAGATAATTATTAATCTGCCCGGTCCTCCCTACGAAATGCAAGGGATGTTTGAGGATGCTGCCGTCCCTTATCTAACTGCTAAGTATGGTTTGAAACAGGTCATCTATTCACGGGTGCTGCGTTGTTTCGGACTTGGTGAATCCTCCCTGGAGGAAGAAATTAAGGATTTGCTGAAACAGCAGTCCAATCCCACCATTGCTTTACTGGCCAGGGAACGGGAAATCCATATCCGGCTCACCGCCCTGGCGGATGATGTGGCGCAGGCGGACAGTATGCTGGGTAGTTTGGAAGAAGTGATTCGCACACGCATCGGTCAATATATTTTTGCCGTCAATGAAGATACTTTGGCGAAAGTGGCGGGCAATTTATTGGTGGAGCGAAAGTGCACAGTTGCCTGTGCGGAATCGTGCACAGGGGGGATGATCGCGGCCATGTTCACCGACGTCCCCGGCAGTTCGGCGTATTTTGTCCAAGGTGTTGTTACATACACGAACGAAGCAAAAATTAAGCTGTTAAAAGTAAAAGAGCATACGATTAGCCGGCAGGGAGCGGTGAGTGAGCAGACTGCCCGGGAAATGGCGGAGGGTGTCCGCAGCTTGGCGGGCACCGATGTGGGACTGTCCGTCACCGGCATTGCCGGGCCCGGGGGGGCAACGGAAGCAAAACCCGTGGGACTGGTCTACATTGGCGTGGCCATGCCAGACTCCACTTCGGTATATAAATACGTGTTTTCCGGCGACCGGTCCAGTATTCGCCTTTATGCGGCCAAGACTGCTTTAGATTTGCTGCGTCGCAACCTGCTTGGGGCAGGTACATAATTGTCATAATTGTATAGGTATTTTAGGTATTTATTAGGAGGAAACAGATGAAAGAATTAAAACCTTTTGGCGATATTCAGGTAAGTAAAAAGGTCCGTCAGGCTATTACGGATATGGGCTTTGAAGAGCCGTCACCCATCCAGGCGCAAACGATTCCGCTGGTGATGGAGGGGAAGGATATCATCGGTCAGGCGCAAACCGGCACAGGCAAAACGGCTGCCTTTGGTATTCCGATCATCGAAAAAGCGATGGACGACAAGCGCTACGTGCAGGCGTTAATCTTAACACCCACCCGGGAATTAGCTAACCAGGTGGCGGAAGAGATGGCCAAAATAGCCAAATACCGTCGGTTGAGAACTTTGGCCGTGTATGGCGGTCAGCCGATTGAAAGACAAATTCGCGCCCTGAATTACGGTGTGCATGTCGTCATCGGTACCCCGGGAAGAATTATCGACCATATTAAGCGGAAAACGCTTAATTTACAGCGCGTCGCCACGGTTGTTTTGGACGAAGCCGACGAGATGCTCGATATGGGCTTTGTGGAAGATATTGAAACGATTCTCAACAACGTGCCTGCGGACCGCCAGACGCTCTTGTTTTCTGCAACCATGCCCGATCCGATTTTAAAACTGTCTGCCAAATATATGATCAGTCCGGTTACGGTCACAATCAGCAGAGAGCAGCTTACGGTACCGCTTATTGAGCAAATTTATTATGAAATGCGTGAGCGGGATAAAATTGACTATTTGTGCAGGATTCTGGATATGGAGGATTTCCAGCGCAGTATCATCTTCGGCCGTACGAAGAAGGGCGTGGATGAACTGGTTAGCAGCCTGCAAATGCGGGGTTATCTGGCGGAGGCTTTACACGGCGATTTAAGCCAGGTGCAGCGGGACCGGGTAATGCGGAAATTCCGGGATGGCGCAGTGGAAATACTGGTTGCGACCGATGTGGCGGCCCGGGGGCTGGATATCGAAAATGTTACCCATGTAATTAATTTTGACATCCCCCAGGATCCCGAGTCTTATGTGCACCGGATCGGACGGACGGGCCGGGCCGGAAAGACCGGCGTGGCCATTACCCTGATACAGCCGCGGGAATTTAAACAGTTGAAATTAATTGAGAAATTGACGAAGACCCGGATCAAGCGGGGTCAGTTACCGTCCCTTGCGGATATCGTGGAGCGCCAGCGTGAAGTGTTACGCCAGCATTTAATAGATCTTATTGAAGAAGGAAAACTGGGTGCTTATCGTACGCTGATTCTGGAAATGAGTGATGAATTTGATGCCGTTGATCTGGCGGCGGCATCCCTGAAGCTGTCCCAGGAGGGGTTAGCCAAAGAGAGAGCGGCCGGCCATGATTTAGTGGATACCGGCGCAAAGCCCGGTATGGTGCGGCTCTTTATGAATATTGGCAAGCTGCATAAAATCCGTCCGGAGGATATTGTCCGGACCATTGCGGAAGAAACGGACATTCCCGGTAATGTAATCGGCTTGATTGATATTTATGATAAGTTTACTTTCGTGGAGATTCCCGGCGATTTGGCGGAGCGGGTACTATCTGTGATGGATAAGAATACAATTAAAGGACGGCGGATCAATGTGGAGCCGGCCCGGGGCAGAGACAAAAAATAAAGCAAACTGGAGCGCGACCCATGTTAAAAAGCATTGCGGTTTTAACAAGCGGCGGGGATTCCCCCGGCATGAATGCCGCCATACGCGCTGTTGTCCGGGCGGCAAAAGCTGAGCAGATGGAGGTTTTCGGCATACGTAACGGGTATGCCGGCCTTATCGCCGGCGATATGGTGCAGCTCAATTCGCGGTCTGTGGGCGATATTATTCAACGGGGCGGGACTTTTTTAGGGACCGCCCGGAGTGAGGAATTCAGGACGCCGGCGGGACAACAGAAGGCGGCCCAGGTGCTGCGGGAGAAAAATGTTGAAGGTCTGGTCGTAATTGGCGGCGACGGTTCCCTGCGGGGTGCCCGGGCCCTCAGCGAATTCGGCTTTCGGGTTATCGGGCTGCCGGGAACCATCGATAACGATATGTGGGGAACCGATTATACCATTGGCTTTGATACGGCGGTAAATAATGTGCTCGACGCCATTAATAAGTTGCGGGATACTGCTTCCGCCCATGGCCGGGTCATGGTGGTGGAGGTCATGGGGCGGCACTCGGGCTGGATCGGCCTGACGTCAGGCTTGGCCGGGGGGGCGGAATTGATTCTCATCCCCGAATTCCCTTTCACGCTGCCGGATGTTTGTCAGCAACTGAGAAATTCGCGGGCGGCGGGAAAGCTTTACAGTATTGTCGTGATTGCCGAAGGGGCGGGCAGCGGGGTGGAGATTGGCAAAGAAATTCACGCTCATACCGGCTTAGATACACGGGTTTCCGTGTTGGGACATATTCAACGCGGGGGAGCCCCCACCGTTTTTGACCGGGTGCTGGCCAGTAATTTAGGGGCGGCGGCGGTGGCACTGCTCCGGGAGGGTAAATCCAATCTCCTGGTGGGCTGTCAAAACGCGAAAATTGTGCCGGTCGATATAAATGTTGCCGCGGGGAAAACTAAACCAATCGACGAAGAATTATATGCTTTAGCCGGAATTCTTTCCCGTTGACTGCCGGTTCGCTTTCGTTACTCTTTCCCGTGCTTTCAGCCCGGGGTCGCTCAAGGACGGACATGCTCGTTTTATTGTAAACATGGAAAATGTTTGCTATAATTAATTGGTATAATCAGCCTGTCAGCAAGCGTATACATCACTAAAAAGTGGCCTTGGTTTAACATGGCGAGGAGGACTCAACATGGATAAAAAAGAGCGTGTGGATAGAATTGAGCATAGTGATGTCGGCTCTATTCGCATAGCTGATGAAGTTGTAGGCATTATTGCCGGCATGGCGGCCATGGAAATACCCGGTGTAGCCGGCATGAGCGGTGGTTTGGTCGGTGGTTTTGCCGAAATGCTGGGAAAGAAAAATCTGTCTAAAGGTGTTAAAGTTGAAGTGGGCGAAAAAGAAGCTGCTGTTGATTTATACATAATTGTCGAATATGGTATTCGGATTCCGGACGTAGCGCTCCGGGTCCAGGAAAACGTGAAAAAAGGGATTGAAAGTATGACCGGTCTGGACGTGGTGGAAGTGAACGTACATGTACAAGGCGTCGGCTTCCCCGAAGGCAGGGAAGAAGAATTGCGCGTTAGATAACGGTGTATTAGGTGCTAGGTTCGGTGTAAGGGAAAGCTGTTCCCCGGCATCCCTACCTAACGCCTAATACTTCATATTTTTGGAGAGGGGGATGGTTTGATGGGTATTTTTGACCGCGTCCTATTAACAATCTATACTTTGGTAATAACCCTGATTTCCCTGGGCATCGTGGCTATCGCTTCCAAGCAGGTTTCCCTGGAGTTGCTTTGGACAAGTCTTCAGGTAAATATTTACGGACGCTGGGAAGTGGCAATAATCGGCTTTGTTTTCTTTTTACTAAGTGTACGCTTATTAATTACCGGGATAACACCGCATAAGGGGCGTCAGTCAATTGTGCAGGATACGGCTTTGGGGCAGGTGCACATAACCTTGTCGGCCATTGAAAACCTGGTGCAGAAGGTTACCCGTCAGATTAAAGGCGTGCGCAGCGTGAAAACCTATATTGTGAATTCAGAGCAAGGGATCGGCATCCACCTTAAGGCCGTCGTAAGCCCCGAAGGCTCTATTCCCGACATATCCGAAGAAATCCAAAACAGGGTGAAAAATTATGTGCATCATGTAGTCGGCACAGAAGTGGCGTACATCCGGCTGTTTGTGGAGGATATTTCCAATGAAGTAGGGAGTAAGCCCCGTTCGCGTGTTGAATAGGAGGCGTCTATTGTATGGAGTATAATTTTTGGCTCGCCCTGTGGGAGCACCACAGCGGAAAGATTGTCGGGACTTTACTGGGCTTGATGATTGGCGTCCTGGTTATTTTTCTGGGATTTTTCAAGGCGCTGTTTGTCTTTTTATGTATGGCCCTGGGGTTTATTATTGGGAAACGTATCGACCAGAAAGAAGATATTATGGAAATTCTGGATCGAATATTGCCGCCGGGCAACCGGTGATAAAGCGAGGTAGAGTTAGCATTATGAGTCGCAGAAAAGCACGGGAAATGGCTTTGCAGGCCCTGTTCCAAATGGATATGGGGGGTGTAGACTCTCAGCGGGCGTTAGCTGTTGTATTTGCCGAAAATGGTGTGGAAGACGGTTATACCCGGAATTTGGTTGAGGGTACGGAAAAGAATATGGCTGCGGTAGACAAAAAGATCAGCGAGTATACGATCGACTGGAAACTGGAACGTATGCCGGCCGTGGACCGCAATATCCTGCGTTTGGCTACCTATGAACTGCTGGTGCCGCAAAAGGATACGCCCGCCGGCGTAGCGATTAACGAGGCGGTGGAACTTGCGAAAAAGTATGGCACGGAAGAATCCGCAAAATTTATTAATGGTATTCTGGGGGCCATGCTTAAGTAGGAGGTCAGTGTTTTGCGGTGTTTTTTAGGTATTGATACCAGCTGTTACACCTGTTCGGCGGCCATCGTAGATGAAAATGAACAACTTGTGGCCGAAACAAGGAACATGCTCGATGTCCCCCCGGGTAAACGGGGACTTTCCCAAGCGGAGGGCGTTTATCAGCATATCCGGAAAATACCGGCGCTGGTGGAGCGCCTTTGTACATCCCTGAAACCGGCCGGCTTGTTGGCGGCGGTGGCGGTCAGTACGGCACCGCGGGACAGGGAAGATTCCTACATGCCGGTGTTTAAAGTGGGGGAGGCGGTCGCCCGCAGCATTGCCGCCGCATCGGCTTTGCCGTTATTTTTTGTGTCACACCAGGTTAATCATATTTTAGCCGGTCGCTGGTCGGCGGCGGGGCCCGCTGGGCCACGGTTTTTAGCGGTGCATCTTTCCGGGGGGACCACGGAACTGCATGAAGTTGACTGTGCGCAGGGCCTAAAACTGCGCAACCTGGGGGGGACGATGGATTTACATGCCGGTCAGTTTGTGGATCGTGTGGGGGTTGCTTTGGGTTTGCCTTTCCCCGCGGGCAGTCCTTTGGAAAAACTGGCCTTACAATGTGCAGGCACAAGCTTATCAATTCCTTCACGTCTGAAAGATAACCGGGTAAGTTTCTCCGGTCCTGAGACCCAGGCGCAGCGTTTAATTCAGGCCGGTAACCCGCAGGAGGAGATTGCGCTGGCTGTTTTTTTATGTATCGCTAATTCCCTTGAGAAGCTGGTGCTGCCCGTTATAAAGCATACGGGTCTCAAAGATATATTAATTGTCGGCGGGGTTGCCGGCAATTCCATTATCAGAGCCAGGCTCTGCAAGCGGCTGATGCATCCGGCGGTCGGGGCGCGGCTTTTTTTTGCGGAGCCCGTCTTCAGCCGCGATAATGCCGTAGGGTCAGCGTTATGGGCCTGCAGACAGTTCCGGGCGGCTGGGTCGTCTGCAGACGGAAATTAACCGGCACATGTCCGGTTTTTTACAAATATAGCATAGAACGGGGACAAGGATATGCCGTTGCCATTACTTTCGGTTAGCCAGCTGACGCGTTACCTTAAAGAGCGGATCGATAAGGACATCAATTTGCAAAATCTGTGGATCAAAGGGGAAATATCAAATTATAAGCGCCATTCTTCCGGACACATTTATTTTACGTTAAAAGACGCGGAAAGCACGTTGCCCTGCGTGATGTTTCGCGGGAAGGCCCTGTTTTTGAAATTTGAACCGGCCCATGGCATGCAGGTGCTGGCCGGCGGCTGCTTAAGCATCTATGAAAGGGATGGACGCTATCAACTGTATGTGGAAAATCTCCAGCCCGCCGGCATTGGGGCTTTATCCATCGCCTATGAACAACTAAAAGAGAAATTGGCTGCGGAAGGGTTATTTGACGCGCGTTGGAAAAAAAACCTGCCGCTATTGCCAAGAAGGGTGGGCATTGTGACTTCACCCACCGGCGCGGCTCTGGCCGATATCGTAAGTGTCAGTAAACGGCGGTTTAGCGGGATACAGTTGATTTTAAGTCCCGTGCTGGTCCAGGGGGAACTGGCTCCGGCGCAGATTGTACAGGCCATCGAACTTATGAACCGGGTGGACGATATTGATGTGCTGATTGTGGGCCGGGGCGGCGGTTCTTTGGAGGAACTCTGGGCCTTTAATGATGAACGGGTGGTGCGGGCCATTTTTGCTTCCCGCATACCGGTAATTTCTGCCGTTGGCCATGAGACCGATTACAGCCTGGCGGATTTTGCCGCCGACCGGCGAGCCCCAACCCCGTCGGCGGCAGCGGAAATGGCCGTACCCGACCGGCGGGAATTGGCGAAACATCTTTCCCTTACCTGCGCAAGACTTGTGCGGGTGATGCAGGAACGGGTGCGGGAACAGCGGAGACGTCTGCAACGGGCGACAGAGAGCAAAGTCTTCCGTCACCCCCGGAGAATGCTTGATCAGTCCAAACAATATGTGGATGTCTTAAACCTGAGGCTGATACGCGCTTTTCAAACGCTAACCACTGCTCGCAGTCATAAATTTACAAAACAGGCCGAGAAGCTGGCTGTGCTAAATCCACTGGCTGTTCTGCGGCGGGGATACAGTATTGCCAGGTCGTATCCCCAAAGGAGGATCATTAAGACTATTGGCGCCATTACGCCTGGAGAGGAGATTGAAGTGATCCTGGCGGACGGGACGCTGCTTTGCCGGGTGGAAGCCAAGCAAAGGGAGGAAGTAGAAGATGACCGTGAAAAAGCCTAAAACAAAGCAGACAATTTCTGAAAGTAATGTATGTTTTGAGGATGCATTAGGGAAATTAGAGATAATTGTAAGTGAATTGGAAAGCGGTGAATTGTCCCTGGAGGAAGCGCTGGCCAAGTTTGAGGAAGGAATCGCTTTTTCCCGCTATTGCATGCAGCGCTTGCAGGAAGTGGAGGCAAAGATTGATCTGCTGGTGTCGGATGAACATGGTCAACCTGTTTTCCGTCCTGCGGTACCGGAGGGGGAGAAGGAATGCTGAAAAAGTACTGGCAAGAGAGAGGCGCCCTGATCGAAGAACGGCTGGAGATGTTATTGCCTGCGGAATCCGTCTATCCACCGGCGATCCATCAAGCGATGCGCTATAGTGTGCTGGCCGGAGGAAAGCGGCTGCGTCCGCTTTTGGTTATGGCCGCCGCCGAGGCTGTGGGCGGACGGTGGGCGGATGTTTTGGACGTGGCCTGTGCCATGGAGATGATCCATACCTATTCCCTGATTCATGACGACCTGCCGGCCATGGATAACGACGATTATCGCCGCGGCAAGCTAACCAGCCATAAAGTGTATGGGGAAGGGGTTGCGATCCTGGCGGGGGATGCATTACTCACATATGCCTTCGAGGTGATGGCCGCGACAAAGGCTGCCGACCAGGGGCGTTTATTACGGGTGATACGGGAAGTTGCCGAGGCGGCGGGTACCCGGGGCATGGTTGGTGGTCAGGTCGTTGATCTGGAATCCGAAGGCAAACAGATCGCACACCGGACGCTGGAATATATTCACCGCGCGAAAACCGGCGCTTTGTTCCGCGCCTCGTTGCGGGCCGGCGCAATTCTCGGCGGTGCAACCGAGAAACAACTGGGCAGCCTGACGGCGTATGCCGAGCATTTTGGTTTAGCTTTTCAAATTACGGATGATATTCTGGATATTGTCGGGGACGCACAAAAAATCGGTAAGCCGGTGGGCAGTGATTTAAAAAATCAAAAGGTAACATATCCAAGTCTGTTCACGCTGCCTGTTGCGCGCAAAATGGCCGACGATACGATAAATAAAGCGCTTGGCTGTCTTGAGGAGTCCGGCCTGCAGTCGGCTGTTCTGCGAGCCTTGGTGGAATATCTGGCGCAGCGGGAACATTAGGAGGCGCATAAAGAGAGATGACGCTGGTACAGGAAATAATGCAGAATAAAGTGCTTGTTTCGGCGGTATTGGCCTGGGCAGCCGCCCAAATTTTAAAAGTATTTACGAATTATTTCCGGCACAGGAAAATGGATGTGGAACGTTTAGTGGGCGCCGGGGGCATGCCTAGTTCCCACAGCGCTTTGGTCGTAGCGTTAACCATGTCCGTGGGACTGAATTTCGGTTGGGACAGTCCCCTGGTGGCCCTCTCCTGCGTACTTGCCGCGATCGTCATGTACGATGCCGCCGGAGTGCGTAATGCTGCCGGCAAGCAGGCGAAAGTGATCAATAAATTGGTGCGGGAGCATCCGGCACCCCGGGTGGCCCGGGAGGGAAAACTGAAGGAATTGCTGGGGCACACGCCGGTGGAAGTTGTGGCCGGCGCTTTTCTGGGGGCCGCTATGGCTTATTTTATCTATTGGTACTGGTGACGTTTGGATTTATCGTGCATAATATATGTAGATGCTGGATAGGAAAGAAGGTAATGTCGTGTCTTCCTTATTATCAAGGGTGAATTCGCCGAAAGACTTAAAAAGTATGTCTACCGCTGAATTGGAAAGCTTAGCGGAGGAGATACGGGAATTCATTTTGCATAACGTCGGTGCCACCGGCGGACATTTGGCACCCAGCCTGGGCGTGGTGGAACTCACCCTGGCGTTACACAGTATATTAAACGCGCCCTATGATAAGGTTGTATGGGATGTCGGACATCAGGCCTATGTGCATAAAATCCTCACCGGGCGAAAGGATGCTTTCCATACATTGCGGCAATACCAGGGAATCAGCGGATTTCCCCGCCGTGAAGAGAGCGCCTATGACGCTTTTGGGGTCGGGCATGCCAGTACATCTATTTCCGGAGCGTTAGGGATGGCTGCCGCCCGGGATGTAATGGGCGAAAAGTATACTGTCGCCGCCGTAATCGGTGACGGTTCACTCACCGGCGGACAGGCGTTTGAAGCCTTGAATCAGGCGGGTCATATTAAGGCAAATCTGATGGTGATCCTCAACGATAATGAAATGTCCATCGCGAAAAATGTGGGCGGCATGGCGCACTATCTAAGTAAGCTGCGTACCACGCCCACTTATTCGCGGGTGAAGAATGATATAGATTATTTGCTGCGCCGCATACCTGCCATCGGTGATTCGGTGGCCAAAACAGCGGAACGACTGAAGGACAGCCTGCGCTATTTGCTGGTGGCCGGCGGTTTTTTTGAGGAACTGGGACTTACGTATGTTGGACCAATCAACGGGCACGATATTGCCACTCTGCAATCGGTGCTGCTGAACGTAAAGAAAATGCAGGGCCCCGTACTGGTACATGTTATTACCCAAAAAGGAAAAGGTTATGGTCCGGCGGAGCAGTCCGCCGACAAATATCATGGTATTGGTCCCTTCTGTGTGGAAACAGGCAGTGTGCTTAAATGCAGTTCAACGCCTACCTATACGGGGGTGTTTGGCCAGACTTTGCTGGAACTTGCCCGGCAGGACCCCAAAATTGTGGCCATTACGGCGGCTATGCCCGAGGGTACAGGACTGAAAGCTTTTGCGCAGCAATATCCTAAACGCTTTTTCGACGTGGGCATTGCTGAAGCCCATGCGGTTACTTTCGCCGCGGGCATGGCTACTCAGGGCTTAAAGCCCGTGGTGGCTGTTTATTCCAGTTTCCTGCAAAGGGGATATGATCAGATTTTTCATGATGTCTGTCTGCAAAAGCTGCCGGTGGTGTTTGCCATCGACCGGGCCGGGATTGTCGGGGAGGACGGTCCAACCCATCACGGGGTTTTTGACTTTGCCTACCTACGGCACATACCGGGCATGACGCTGATGGCGCCGAGGCATGAGAATGAGCTGCGCCACATGCTGAAAACGGCGGTGGAGTTTAATGGTCCGGTGGCGCTGCGTTACCCCCGGGGTGAAGGGGCGGGCGTTGTTCTGGACAAGGAGCTTATCTGTCTGAAAACCGGCCAGGCGGAAATGCTGAGCCAGGGTAAGGACGTGGCCTTACTGGGGATCGGCGACCGGGTTAACGCGGCGCTGCAAGCAGCCGATATCCTTCAAAAACAGGGCGTACATGCGACCGTGATAAACGCCCGTTTTGTAAAACCGCTGGATGAAGGAATGCTGCGAAAAGTCTGTCGCGAAATCGGCATGTTGGTCACGATTGAAGACCATGTTTTGCAAGGCGGCTTTGGTTCCGCCGTCGGTGAGTATTTGCACACCCATGGCTGGGGAAACGTTAAACTGTTGCAGCTTGGTTTGCCGGATCAGTTTGTCGAGCACGGCCCGCGCAAACTGCTGCTGGATAAATACGGGCTTTCGGCCGAGAAAATTGCCGAGCAGACGCTGCACTTTATCAGGGAACACGGCGTTTACAGACGGAATGCCAAGATCATAAACTGAACCGGCGGGCGTTTGGCGTCCTGTTAAACAGAGGAGTAATAGATGGCGGAAAAAAAAGAACGGATCGACGTATTGCTGGTGGAAAAAGGCCTGGTTCCCAGCCGCGAAAAAGCGAAATCCTGCATTATGGCGGGCTTGGTGTTTGTGCAAGGGGAGAAAGTCGATAAGCCGGGTACGCTGGTCAATCCCGCTGCGGAAATACGCCTGCGGGAAGATGCGCTTCCTTATGTGAGCCGCGGCGGCTTTAAGCTTGAAAAGGCGCTGCGGGAATTTTCCATCTCCCTTGCCGGTAAAATTATGGTGGACATCGGCGCATCCACCGGTGGATTTACGGATTGTGCCTTACAGCAGGGGGCTGCCCGGAGCTATGCCGTTGATGTCGGCTATGGACAGCTGGCCTGGTCTCTCCGGCAAGACCCCCGGGTAGTATGTTTGGAGCGTACAAATATACGTTACGTTACAAAGGAACAGGTGCCGGAAAAGGTGGATTTTATTTCTATTGATGTTTCCTTCATCTCCCTGGAAAAAGTGCTGCCGGTGGCAGACCGTTTGCTTAAGGCGGGCGGCTGTATGGTTGCTTTGATAAAACCGCAATTCGAAGCGGGCCGGGAAAAAGTCGGAAAAAAAGGGGTGGTACGCGATCCCCTGGTACATCGCGAGGTTATTTTAGGCGTACTGCAGGCCGCGCTAAGACTGGGCCTGTGCCCGCAGGGACTGACTTATTCGCCGATAAAAGGTCCAGAGGGCAATATTGAATATTTGCTATTTTTGGAAAAGGCGGAGAGACCCTCTGCCGTTGATGCGCGGCAGGTAGAGGAAGTGGTGGGCAGCGCCCATGGTAACCTGGCGAAAAACGAGAAAGGCATAAGAGACGTAAAATAAGAGAAGACAGTGCTGATTGCTTGATTTTAGCTGAGCAACATGCTATAGTTTAAATAAAATTGGATAGGACGCCTTTGGGGCAAGGTGAAAAAGGGGAAACTCTTTTAATTCCTGACCGGCGGTGGAATGTGTCTGCACATTGAGCCCGCGAGCCGCTTTGCGGTTGATCTGGTTGAAGCCAGAGCCGACAGTATAGTCTGGAAGGGAAAAGGCTGATGTTCGTGGATGGTTTTGTACATCGGTAATTCAGGCGCCCCGAAGATTGTCTTTGGGGCGCATTGTTTTTTTGTGCGGGTCCACGATATACTTTGTCAGGGGGGAATGGTGTGAGCAGTGACAACCGTTACATGCAAACCGCGTTAGCGCTGGCCGCCAAAGCACTGGGGCGGACAAGTCCTAACCCCATGGTTGGCGCTGTAATCGTCAAGGATGGCGGAATCATCGGGCAGGGTTATCACCGGCAGGCGGGCACGCCCCATGCTGAAATACATGCATTGCGGGAAGCCGGTTCTGCCGCGGAGGGAGCCACCCTTTATGTCACGCTGGAGCCCTGCGTGCATTACGGACGTACGCCGCCCTGCACCATGGCCATCATTAATGCGGGGATAAGCCAGGTGGTTGTGGCGACGAAAGATCCTAACCCCCTGGTTGCGGGGCGGGGCATCGACATGCTGGAGAAGGCGGGTGTTACCACGACTGTGGGCGTACTGGAGCAGGAAGCCAGGCGCTTGAATGAGGTTTTTAATAAATTTATTACCACAGGCAACCCCTTTGTTGTGTTAAAAAGCGCTATGAGCCTGGATGGGAAGATTGCGACCCGTACCGGCCATTCTCAATGGATAACCGGTGCGGCGGCCCGGCAGTGCGGGCATAGCCTGCGCGACCGGTATGATGCAATTATGGTCGGGGTGGGTACCGTGTTGGCCGACGATCCGCTGCTTACAACACGCTTGCCGCAGGGCGGGGGAAAAAATCCGTTGCGCATCGTGGTAGACAGTCAGGCCCGTACGCCCATGACAAGCAAGGTTGTAACGGATAAGGCGGCGCCGACCTTGATCGCAGTTACCGAACAGGCGCCGGCGGAAAAAATTGCCGCGCTGCAAGCGGCAGGGGCAGCGGTTTTGGTTACGAAAGCGAAAAACGGGCGGGTTGATTTAACTGCTTTAATGAGGGAACTCGGCAACCGGCAGGTAACCAGCGTCCTGCTTGAAGGAGGGGCGGCGGTGGCGGCCGCAGCGGTGGCAGAGAAACTGGTGGACAAAGTACACTTCTTTATCGCCCCGCTGATCATTGGCGGCCATGGCGCGCCCGGTCCGGTGGGCGGGCAGGGGGTGGCGGAATTGACCGGTGCCCTCCGGCTGGCGGAGATGCATACGGAACTATTGGACAAAGATCTGCATGTTGAAGCCCTTGTGTTAAAGGAGGATGCCTCGTGTTTACAGGACTCATAGAAGAGTTGGGAAGTGTGCAAGCCATGGTCCGGGGCCAAAAATCCGTACGCCTGACGATTGCCGCTCGGAAGGTGCTGGCGGACGTTAGACTGGGGGACAGCATCGCGGTAAACGGGACCTGCCTGACGGTCGTCGACTTTTCGGCGACGTTCTTCACGGCCGATATCATGCCCGAAACGGTGGAGCGCACGGTCCTGGCGACTTTGCAAAAGGGGGATAAGGTGAATCTGGAAAGGACACTGGCGGTGGGAGACCGTCTCGGCGGTCATATCGTGACCGGTCATATCGATGGTGTCGGGCGGATCACAGAAAAACGGCGCAATGACAATGCCGTCCTCATTACGCTTGCTGCGCCGGCCGCAGTGATGAAATATATCGTGCCCAAAGGATCGGTGGCCATTGACGGCATTAGCCTGACCGTTGTCGAGCATTCCGCGGCAGGGTTCACGGTTTCGTTGATTCCCCATACGGCTGCGGCAACAACGCTCGGATTTAAACAAGCCGGCGATTCGGTTAACCTGGAAACGGATATTATCGGTAAATACGTGGCGAAGATGCTGCAGGGGGAACCGGAGGCGGAGCCAACCGCGGGAAAAGGCGGCCTGACCAGGGGCTTTTTGGCGGAACACGGATTTTAGACTTAATAGGGGGTTAGAACGTGAAATTTAACAGCATTTCAGAAGCGATAGAAGACATCAGAAACGGCAGGATGATTATCGTGGTGGATGATGAGGACCGTGAGAATGAAGGCGATTTACTCATGGCCGCGGAAAAAGTGACACCGGAGGCGGTAAATTTTATGGCCATCCATGGCCGGGGACTGATTTGCCTGCCGCTTGCCGGTTCCCGGCTCGATGAACTGGGGATACCACCCATGGTATCGCGCAGTGAAGATGCCATGTGTACCGCTTTCACCGTGTCCATCGACGCCAAGGAAGGTGTAACCACCGGTATTTCCGCCTATGAGCGGGCCATAACCATCAAAAAAGTGCTGGATCCGGGAAGTTGCCCCGAGGATTTTTCCCGTCCCGGGCATATTTTCCCCTTACGGGCCAAAAGGGGAGGTGTACTGCGGCGCGCCGGGCACACCGAGGCGGCCGTTGACTTTGCCCAGTTGGCCGGTTTTTCCCCCGCCGGCGTGATTTGTGAGATTATGAATGACGACGGGACGATGGCCAGGGTGCCGGAGTTGTTGCGCTTTGCCGAAAAACACCACCTTAAAATTGTCACCATTGCAGACTTGATCAAATACCGGCAAAATCATGAGACCTTGATCAAACGCGTCGCAGAGGCGAAAATGCCGACAAAGTACGGCGAATTTACGCTTATTGCCTACGAGAATTCCCTGGATGATCAATGTCACGTCGCCCTGGTCAAAGGGGAGGTGAGGGGCAAGGAGGCCGTACTGGTGCGGGTGCATTCCGAATGCTTAACCGGTGATGTTTTTGGCTCGCTGCGCTGTGACTGCGGTGAACAGATTGGGGCGGCCTTATCCCGTATTAATGAAGAAGCAGCGGGAGTTTTGGTATATATGCGGCAGGAAGGCCGCGGCATCGGACTAGCGAATAAAATTAAGGCTTATGCCTTGCAGGACAAAGGTAAAGATACGGTGGAAGCAAACCTGATGCTGGGCTTCCCCCCTGATTTGCGGGACTATGGCATTGGCGCTCAGATTTTAAAGGAGCTTGGCTTGACCACAATTCGCTTAATGACCAACAATCCTAACAAACGCGTGGGCCTGGAGGGTTACGGCTTAACGGTGGTGGAGCGCATCCCCCTTGAAATGACGGCGAATTGTTATAATAAAGCATATTTACTGACAAAAAAAGGTAAAATGGGTCATATTTTAGAAAAACAAGGCTGAAAGGGGAGTAATTTACAATTATGGCAGTAATGTATGAAGGCCAGTTGCTGGCCGAGGGGCTGAAATTCGGCATTGTGGTAAGCCGGTTTAATGAGTTTATCAGCAGTAAACTGTTGAACGGCGCCTTGGACGGGTTGAAGCGTCATGGGGCAAAGGAAGAGGATATCCATGTGGCCTGGGTGCCGGGCGCCTTTGAAATACCGCTGGTTGCTAAGCGGCTGGCGGAAAGCAAAAAATTTGACGCGGTTATTTGCCTGGGCTGTGTCATCCGGGGCAGCACCCCTCATTTCGACTATGTTTGCGCCGAGGTTTCCAAAGGGGTGGCGCAGGTTAACATGCAGACCGGTATTCCCACCATATTTGGTGTGTTAACTACCGATTCCATCGAACAGGCTGTTGAGCGGGCCGGCACAAAAGCCGGTAACAAAGGCTATGACGCCGCCATGTCGGCCATTGAAATGGGCAACCTGCTGAAAACATTAGTCTAAATATTTTTACCGCCCGACCTGAGCGGTGGGCAGTTTCCCCGGCTGTGCTGTGGTGGTGATCCTTTGCCGGGGGAAAAAATGAATACGGAGGATGTCATGAAAGTTGGTGTGATTAGTGATACACATGGTTGTGTGCAAACGTGGCGGCAAATTTACGCGGCATACCTGTATGACGCGGATTTGATTATTCATGCCGGCGATGTTTTATATCACGGCCCGCGGAATGCCATCCCCGCCGAGTATAATCCGCGGGAACTTGCCCAGGAGCTAAATGCCTGCAAGACACCCCTGGTCATTGTCAAAGGCAACTGCGACGCGGAGGTGGATCAAATGCTGCTGGACATGCCCCTTACAGAAAGTTCCCTGCTTTACCTGAACGGACTGCGTATTTTTGTGCGGCATGGTCACGATTTAGCGACCGGGCAGGCCGCGGCCCTGGTACACCGTTATAAACCGGATATTTTCATTACCGGACATACCCATGTGCCTGTGCTGCAGCGGAATGCCGGGACGCTACTGCTTAATCCCGGTTCGCCGGCCATGTCCAAAAGAGAGGACGGAGAAGGAAGCCTGGCCTTAATTGAAGATAATGTGGTTAAGATATTTGCCGCAGCCAGCGGAAAGGCGCTTTATGAACTGCCGCTTCCCGCAAGGCTTGAGGGATATGCGGGTGATAGGAGGGAATAATTTGTCCGGCAAACTGATAAGAGCTGTCGCGGCCGGCGCCACGCTGCGCGCCTTTGCCGCCGTCACAACGGATGTTGTGGAAGAAGCCCGCAGGCGTCATGATTGCTATCCGGTTGCCGCGGCCGCTTTGGGGCGGACACTTACGGGCGCTCTGTTACTGGGGGCCACCTTAAAAGAAAACGAGAATCTTACGTTGCGCATCGCCGGGGACGGACCCCTCGGGGGGTTAATCGCCGATACGGATGGTGCGGGCAATGTACGCGGCTATGTCCGCAACCCGCAGATTCATCTTCCGTCGAAAAACGGTAAGCTGGACGTGGGCGGGGCGGTAGGTCAGGGATATATCTATGTGACCCGTGACGCAGGGCTTAAAGAACCTTATACGGGCAGTGCGCCGCTGGTATCCGGCGAAATCGCGGCAGACATCACCCATTATCTCTCTGCGTCGGAACAGACGCCCGCGACGGTGGCTTTGGGGGTGCTGGTCAATCCCGATTGCAGTGTCCAGGCTGCCGGGGGCTTTTTTGTCCAGGTTATGCCCGGGGTGGAAGAAGCGGTGATCGAACACTTGGAGGCGAACCTCAAAAAGTTGCCGCCTGTCTCTGCCCTGGTTAATGCGGGCGGTACGGCGGAGGATATGTTAGCCGGGGTGTTTAATGGTTTGACCTGGCAGGTGCTGGCTGAACAGAAACCCCGTTATTACTGCCGCTGCTCAAAGGAGAGACTGGCCCGCGTATTTGCCACGCTGGAACGGCAGGAGCTCCAGGAAATGATTGATGAAGGGCGGGCGGAAGTCCGCTGTCATTTCTGCAACGAGGTCTACCTCTTTTCCAAGGAAGAATTGGCGGAAATAATGGCTCAGGCCACAGAATAAAAAAACCTTACATAAAAAGGATTTG
>DHRA01000021.1:54220-57073 GCA_002411145.1 Firmicutes bacterium UBA5324
CAAATCCTTTTTATGTAAGGTTTAAATTGCACGTTGTACTTTGCCGGAACGGAGACAACGGGTACAAATATTGATCTGTTTTACTTCGTTGTTAACCACGGCTTTAATACGCTGTATATTGGGCTTCCAAACACGTTTGGTTTTTAAGTGGGAGTGGCTCACATTGAAGCCGGATTGAGAACCTTTATTGCAGATTTCGCAGGTTTTCGCCATCTATGACACCTCCTTCGGCAGAGAAACATGACATGGTAATGCACAGAGAATCATGCACCAAGAATAATGCACAACCTATATTTTAGCATACCAGCTGCCTTTGCGCAAGAATGATCTGATATTTTCTACTAATATATCCCTGGTGGCAGGAAATACTGAACTTATATGGAATAATTCCAGAAAACGTACTCATATTTGCACATTACCAGGCATTACCGTATAAACATATAGCGAGGAGGGATAGGATGACGGTGGAGAAATTTACCAGAGAAACGTTGATCATCGATGTGTTGCGTACACATCCGCAGGCTCGCGCTATATTTGCCGCCCATGGAATGGGGTGCATTGGATGTATGGGTTCGGAGGCGGAAACCATCGAAAACGGGGCCCGCATGCATGGTATCAGTGTTCAGGCGTTATTGGACGAATTAAATACATTATGGGAAACAGGCAAGGCGTAAAAGGCCTTGCCTTTCCTTAACCATAAGACAAGAGATGTAATTGAGGTAAGGATGAGCAGGAATGCTGAAGAATGAGCTTGACAAAAGTATACAATACCTCAAAGGAGTCGGACCGCAGCGGGCGGATGTCCTGTCCAAGCTGGGCATCTTTACGGTTGGCCAGCTGCTGGAACATTATCCCCGCCGCTATGAGGACCGCAGTCAGCTAAAAGAAATTAAGCAATTGACGCACAAAGAGCTGGAAACCATCACCGGTACGGTGGTCGGCGTCGAAGAAGTCAAACCGCGCCGGGGGCTGGTGATTACGAAAATAGCCGTGGCGGATAATAGCGGCCTGGCTTACGGGGTCTGGTTTAATCAATCCTACATAAAAAAACAATATAAAAGAGGCGACATGGTCATTGTTTCCGGCCGCGTGGAACGCCGCAGCCGGGAAGTGCAGCTTTTAGATCCGGAGATAGAACTGCTGGATAAAGGAGAATTGCTTCATACCGCCCGTATAGTTCCCGTATATCCGTTAACGGAAAATCTCTCCCAGCGGGTTTTTCGCACCATGTTGAAACAGGCGCTTGAACTGGTCAGGGGAAAGTTTGACGACCCCTTACCGGCTGATTTGCGTCGGCAACTCGGTCTGCTGGATAAAGGCTGGGCGCTGGAAGCCATGCATTTTCCCCCGGATGATCTTTGTTTGGCGCAGGCCAGGTGGAGATTGGTTTATGAGGAATTATTCATTCTCCAGTTGGGGTTATTGTTATTAAAACAACATATCCAGACCGATGAACGCGCCATCAGATATCGGAAAAGCGGACAGTTAAGTGAGGCCTTTAAAAAACAATTGCCCTTCGCCCTCACCGGCGACCAGTTAAAAGTCATGGACGAAATCGCGGCCGATATGGAAGCTGAGAAGGTTATGCACCGGCTGGTGCAAGGGGATGTGGGCTCGGGGAAAACGGTGGTGGCCGCCGCCGCCCTGGTGAAAACCGTGGAAAACGGCTACCAGGGGGTGATGATGGCGCCCACGGAAATATTGGCAGATCAGCATCACTGCTCTTTAGAGGGTCTGCTGAGCCCGTTGGGAGTGCACGTGGCTCTGTTAACGGGCAGCCAGCCTCCCAAAAAGCGTGAACAGGTAAAGGAGGAAATCCGCAGCGGGGCTGCGCAGATTGTCGTTGGTACCCACGCCCTGCTGCAAAAGGAAGTGGTATTTGCGAAGCTGGGACTGGTCGTGACCGATGAACAGCACCGTTTTGGCGTGAAACAGCGCGCGCTGCTGCAGCAAAAGGGAGATTGGCCTGATGTGCTGGTGATGACGGCGACCCCCATTCCCCGCACCTTAGCTTTAACCTTATACGGAGACCTGGATTATTCCGTGATTAAGGAAATGCCTCCCGGCAGGCAGGCGGTCGATACCTATGTTGTAACGCCGGAATACCGGCCGCGTATCTATAACTTTATGCGTAAACTGGCAAAGGAAGGGCGTCAGGCATATATTGTTTGCCCTTTGGTGGAAGAATCGGATAAGCTGCAGGCCGAGGCCGCGAAACAACTGGCGGAGCGTCTTGCCACCAAGGAGTTTCCCGACCTGGAAGTGGGTTTGCTGCACGGGAAAATGAAACCTGCGGAAAAAGATGCGGTGATGGAACGGTTCGTTGCGAACAGAATTCAGGTATTGGTTGCCACCACAGTTATTGAAGTGGGGGTCAACGTGCCCAATGCCACCCTGATGGTGATCGAAGGTGCGGAACGGTTCGGGCTGGCCCAGTTGCATCAGCTGCGCGGCCGCGTGGGCCGGGGAAGCCATAAATCCTATTGCATTCTCCTTGCCGGTGCGCCAAACGAGGAGAGTATGGAAAGACTGAACTGCCTTAAAGAAACCTCCGACGGCTTTGTCCTGGCGGAGAAAGATTTGGCCCTGCGCGGCCCGGGAGAATTTTTCGGCGCCCGCCAGCATGGTCTGCCGGATTTGAAATTAGCTAATCTTTTGCAGGACTATGATATTTTGCGTCAGGCCCGGCGGGATGCCGCGCTGCTTATCAGCCGCGGAGAACCTTTGCCGGAAGCTTTAATTGCCTTGTTAAAGCAGCGATTTTCCGGGGAAAATCAACTGGTTTTTATTGGTTAGCATAAATGGAGACTTGATTCAGCTGGGGTTTTATCCCCATCTGAATCCTAGTCGGAA
>DHRA01000021.1:57283-57403 GCA_002411145.1 Firmicutes bacterium UBA5324
GGTTAGTCATCGGATAAAAAAAGGACGACCCGTGGGGATCGTCAAAATGGGAGAGGAGAAAATTTACACTCCTATTATGCGTGGTTTTCCGGCTGATTATGCGCTTATCGGGTAAAATTT
>DHRA01000077.1:0-1388 GCA_002411145.1 Firmicutes bacterium UBA5324
AGCAGCAGGCGTCGTCAGTGTCCTTCGAGCAGGGGACACATACCGAGAAAATCCAGACTTTGGTATAGCAGTTTCAAAAGGATTGATTGGAAATCTCATCGAGCGTTCGAGTGACCCACAATTGCCACAGAGATTTAATGAACATCCGGGAGAGGTTATTGGCGGATATCTAAGCGACATACCGCTTGTTGCTGCCTTGGGGATCAAATTTTTGCCTAAAACCAAGGTCATTTTAGGTGGGAAAACAGCTGCTTATGGGACACTGAAGTTTACAAACAAATCGACGAAGTTTTTTGCGGTTGAGGATACATTACAAAATAGCACGATTGCAGGTAGAGCAGCAACAGAGATAAAATTAAGTAAAGGCCCACTTGTTAATAATTCTGTGAACCTATCAGCACAGAGGCCTACTAACTTAGTTCCGGACCATAGCCCTGTTTTAAAAGGGTTGAGTAAAGCTCCGGGGCCTAAATTAGCTATAGAAGAAGCGCAATTTGGGCAAAAGATAGGGAAGCATGCCCAGGATTTCGGTCTCAATCCGGGATCACCCCAAAATAGGCAGTGGTTGAAAGACCTTATTACCGACATTCATAAAAATCCTAATGAAATTAGACAAGGACCTTGGAGAGGGCTTGGCGAAGTAATGGCTAATGGAAATAGAGCAGAAGGGACGGCACTTTTTTATAGAAAAGGCGCTGATGTTGTGGTGACAGATTTGGAAGGGAATTTTGTAACGATATTGAAAGACGGGGCAACCCAGAATCTCCGCTTCCAGAATGCCGAAATTATTTTCGGAATGCCTCTTGAATGAGATTGTTTAGAAAGGAGACCGTCAACATGGATCAATATTTAGAGCATGTTCAACAAACTGCGAACAGCTTTGGGAAAATCTTCATGCTTGATAATGGAGAAGGTAATGACTTTGAAGATGAAGCTACCGGATGGTATATAGAAGATTTGAGTGGATGGCTAATTGAGCCTTCTGCAAAAGCACAATTTATGACCGCGAGAGAGTCCGGTATGCACTACAAAAACTTTGCAGATTCATACGTGTTAGCAAAATGGCGGAAAACAGAAACCGGGAGTATTACTGTAGATTTTAAACCTTATAAATCGTTTTCCGCATAGGATTTTCGTAGTTAGGACCTCGTGCTTATCTCACTGGGAAAGTTCGCCTGAACTCACTGCAAAACGTATGAAGCTGACCGTAGCAACGCAAAAAGGCATACCTCACAAGGTTTCTTGACTAACAAAGGGCACAACAACTGACCGCAGAATTGGAATTCTGCAGCCAGTCCCCTCACTTGGCCTAGAAAAGCGTCAGTACCGCATTTGGCGCTACCGTCCCTTCCCTTGTCACGGGGACGGCAGACTGTGTGGAAAGTAGC
>DHRA01000077.1:1595-2997 GCA_002411145.1 Firmicutes bacterium UBA5324
AAGTTAATGGTTAAATGGAAAATCCGTGAATACGGACAGCAGAATTATCTCAATCTCGATGTAAACCCGACTAATTATAGCCGGAGCAAAGAGGTGGATGTGGTCTACGAACAGCTGCTCAACGGCAGTGATTGCCGCATTGTGTCCCCGGTGACTTTCAGGAAGGAAGATTTTCAGTTGGTGTGGGCCAATGTCAACCAGGCGCAACTGGATATGCTCATGGGGTATATCAATAAAAAAGTGGAAGTCGTGGATCATCTGACGGCCACGTTTACCGCCTATATCGACGCGGTGGAGAAGCAGTATCTGCTCTCGGGGGCGCTGGAACAGCGGTATGCGGTAAATATTAAGTTGCGGGAGGTATAGCCTATGGCGATGCTGACACAGGCCGGTCAACAGGTGTTGAACGGCCGGAATTTTATCACCCACACGCGGGTGTATGTCAATGATGTGCTGCTGGTGGACACTTCCCAGGGAGTGGCCGATACGCCGGTGGTCGGCTATCAGATCAACCGCAGCCGTAAACTGGGCGCGGCCAATTTAATTCTGAACGTGGCCAATCCCGGCGGCATATACTCCTTTAACCGGCAAGGCGATCCCCTCTTCGGCTATGGCAATAAGCTCAAGCTGCAGGAGGGGCTTCCGGTGGGCGGCACCATAGAGTGGTTTACGCGTTTCACGGGTATCATCGTTGCGCAAGTGGCGGCCAATATGGGCGGGAAACCATCCCTGCGCGTTAACGTGATGGATAACATGAAGCTGCTGCTCGATTATCTGCCCGACGAACTGTATTACCGTCCCGACATTATCGCCGTAAAGGGCGAAGTGCTTACGGAGGTGGCCGGCGGTGACTACAAGCATTACCGGGGCAACCAGGATAACCTGCCCTGGGTGGATATTCCCTATCCTGTTTTTTATAAAAACGGGGAAAGGATCAAGGAGGATTATGAAGTTGACCTGATAAACGGGGAGGCCTATTTCGGGGAGAGGATGTGCGGTAAAAAAACGCAGCAGGCGACTAAGTCCACCGATCTTAAATATTTGATTTCCTCGGCTATCCAACCGGGCTTCAGTGTTACCCGGTCCTTCGAATTGAATACCGGTAATAACCGGCAGACCTTTCAGAATAATACCCTGCCGCAGAATGTCACGGTGTCCGCCAGTGGCAATGAGCTGACTTTTTCCGGTTCTCCCTTTGCGGATTTACTCTCTTCGCTAATTAGACAGTACACGAACAAAACCATCAACGTCACAACCGAGACCCCTTATGTAGTGACCGCCGATTACTGGTATTACGACGACAATACCAATCTGGCGGAAGAGGTAATCCGTGATTTGGCTTTAAAAGCCGGCTTTAAACCGGCACAAATCATGCTGGAATCCACCGGTGTATCCTTAAAAC
>DHRA01000077.1:3272-22688 GCA_002411145.1 Firmicutes bacterium UBA5324
GTGGATTTAAATCCCAATGATTTGCGCAGCACGGCTACGGCGCAGAATTTGCTGCTGCCCAGTTCCATCATTAAAGTTCAGGGCACGCCGGCCTCCGTGCTGAATAAAAATACCGATGACCAAATATCCTGGCACTGGAAGAAAAAGAACAATGACGTTCCGCCCGAATTTCCCATCGATCTGTTGACGGTGACGCTGGCGGAGGCCAAAAAAATCGAAGAAATCAATATTTTAGTCGGTGACTACAACAAAGGCACCATACAGGAAAGCATCAGCGTGCAAGTCAGCGAGGACGGCGAAAACTGGTTTTACATCGACCGTTCCGCCCGGGGCGTGACCGGAGCTTCCAGCCAGTGGACGACCCTGAAGGGCGGGGAATTGGAAAACCGGAAAATCAAAGGGATCAAGCTGATCGCCGAGGATGCTTTTGGCTGGACGGAAACCCACGCCTATTCCTCCGGGGGATTTTTAGGCATCGGCTCCAGTGTGAAGACGGATAATTACTATCACTGGTATCTGGCGGTTAAGGAAATCCAGCTTTGGGAAGAAAACACCATCTCCGTGACCGGTGCCCTCAATAATTGCATCGGCATCGGGGACGGCGTCAATAATGTTTTTACTCTGCCCAATACTCCCGTTGTTCCGGGATCGGTTACAGTTTACCGGGACGGGGTAATGGTGGCGCCCGTCCTTTACACCGTGGATGATACCACCGGTGAAGTGCAATTCACCGCCGTGCCGCTCACGGGTGTCATTACCGCCGATTATACGGTGGAAACAAAACGGCAGCCCCGCAGTCAGTCCGATAACAATGACCGTTACCCCAATAATGTAACCGTGATTAATCCGGCGGACGCGGCGGTTTTTACCGGCGGCGCCATTGAGGTAAATTCGGCAAATTATAAACTGCTCAAGAAGATCGGCCTCAAAAAGAATGCTTTGAAGGCCGATAATTATTTGAATTCCTTCACAGAAGCCAAGCAGCGGGGCGAAGAGGTGCTGCGGGAAATCTCCCGCCTGGAGGAGACCCTGGATATGGATGTGGTATATCGTCCGGACATAGACATTTGCCAGACCGTGGGGATTTTCGACCCCCTCCTGGGACTGGCGGACGGGTATTTTATCGAAGAGATAACCGAGAGCAAACAAGGGTTCCGGCCGGCGCTCAATGTAAAAGTGAGCAAATATTAAGTATAAGGTGGTGACAATATGCCATTTGGAAAGGAACTATCCCACTTGATTGAGGAGCAAATCAATAAAGCCGTCGAACAGATAAACGCCACCGGCGGCTCGACGGGCATCTCCTCCGGATCAGGGGCGGACAACGCAAGGATTGCCTTGCTGGAGGCAAATCTCCAACGGCTGGCGGAGCAATTCACCAGTTTTGTGGGTTCGCAAAAGCAAAGCAAAAGAAACAGCGTGGAATACGGACTTAATGTTATCGCGCTGCATGACCTGAATTTGGCGGTAACGGCCGGCAGAGCTGTTTTTGCCGGCAGTGATGAACCGCTGGATATGCCGTACACTTATCTGCAGCTGGCCGCTGCCGGTGCTGAACGGCAAATCCGGTATATTTATGTGGACAATACCGGCGTCGTGCTGGAGAGCGCCACAGATCCGACAAATATCGGCGCCGATTATCTCCCGCTGGCCATGGTGGACATGTGGTCCGGGGTTTCAGAAATTACCCAGGATAAGATCAAAGACCTGCGGCCACGGGCGGGTGGTGACAACGAAAGCGGCAGTGAAGAAAACTATCAGCTCAGCGGCAACGCCACCCTTTACAGCCCTGATACGGGCAATGACAGTTTTCTCGTTTCGGCCACGGAATCCGCCGGCTTGCAGGTGAATGTTTCCTCAGGCCGGGCCCTGGTGGCCGGTGAAATACTCAATGCCCAGGGCGGGCTGCTGGATTTAACGCTGCACCGCCAGGTGGACAGGGAGTTTCTGGCCTTCAGCGACGG
This sequence comes from Firmicutes bacterium UBA5324, assembly GCA_002411145.1. Lineage (GTDB taxonomy): Bacteria > Bacillota > Negativicutes > UBA11029 > UBA11029 > UBA11029. Next base: position 5,237 of record DHRA01000077.1, read on the forward strand.
CGTTACAACTACGTTTAGTTTATATCATAAAGCGGTGACCAATGTGGTGGTCCATGTGAATGACGCGCCCGCCGCTGTAACCGTGGATGCGGACAATGGTTCCATTATTTTTGCCACAGCGCCGGCCGCGGAAGCGAAAATTGAAGCCTCCTATACCTTTGGCGGCAACTACCTGCTCTTGTTCCTGGTGGAAAAAGCGTTGACGAACGACGGAAAGTCCTTCGGCGTCATCAACTGGAAAGCGGGCAGCAACCGCTCCCCCGGTGATCCGCCGGCGCTCGCGTCATCCCAGCATGCCATTGCTAAAGTGGATATGTCGGGCGCGATCAGTGTGATCACTAACGACATCATTGACAACAGTTATGAGGTCAGCAATCTCACCCAATACGATTTGCAATACGGGGAGAAGCTGGAGGCTTCAAGTCTGAGGGACGGGGTGATAACCGGGCAAAAAGTCGCGGCGGCCACTATCACCGGCGAACATATCCTCGCGGGAAGCATCGAAAGCGCCAATCTAAAAACCGGCGCCATTACCGCGGATAAAATTACCGCCGGGGCCATTCGGGCGGAACACCTGGCCGCCAATGCCATAAAAACGGACACCATTGAGGCGGGGGCCATCACGGCCGACAAATTTGAAAGCGCGACCTGGGGGGATTTATCCCAGGCGATGCGGTTTGTGAAGGCCATTCTTGGTGGCGAACAAAACTGGAAATATGTACTGTCCCAAACGGATCTGGATATCGGAGTGGCTAATCAGGTCATGATTTCTAGTCGATCCTTCCCTTCGCTGCGTCTGAGTACGCAGCGGCATTGGGATGACAGCACTGCCTGGGACACGGGAAACTGGGACATCCCTGTATATACCGATGGTTTTTGGGAAAGCGCCAGTTTTGATTACGGTGTGAGCACCAATCTGCAGGCAGAGTTCTGGGCGGTCCCGGTGATTGCCGATTCGGCGGTCAGTATTACGGTAAAAGCCAGATACTCTGATGATAATGCGACGTTTACCGACTATGAAACGCTAACTAAAGGTGATGGTCTGGGATATTACTACTGGACCGGCTCACTGCGGCAATTCCGTTATTTTAAAATTCGCGTGGAGTTTACCACCACGGATACCAGTAAATATGCGCTGCTGGGTTATCCGGAGGCGCGGGCGGCAAACTGCCAAATCGGTACCGAAGATCTTTACGACGGAGCGGTGACGGCAGCGAAAATAGCAACTGGGGCACTAAATGACAAGATCGCGATCTTAACAGGCAGCGTCGTCAACGGGGGCACCATTCCACTGCCCGCCGGGTATACCCAGGACCAGTGCAAGTGGATGGTTAGTTTTCGGGAAATGTACTTTAGCGGATTTTTGACCTATTCGGAGTATTGTTACGTAGATACGAACCGTGTTGTATCTGTTTACGGCAGTGGACAGACGGCTGACTTTGTGGCTAATTATCTGATTGTCGGTGTTAAATGACGGAAATAAAGAAGGGGGTGTGTCGGTATGTGGACGATCTTTAATCATGAAAATAAAGCCGTGGCCAATTGTGATTTTGAACCAAATTACGCAGATCTGGCTACGCGGGGCGAACGCGCCTGCTTTCATACTGAGTCCGTTGCGCTGCCGGAGGCTTTGCCGGTGGAGGGGGCGGTACGGAGGAAACCATTGGTGAGTTTTTCGGCTAAGGTCATAAACGGCGCGGCCGAAATTACCGTGAATTGTGAAGATGACAGCATAAAGGAAATCCCGCTGATAATCGGGGGGATAGCGGTGACTAAACCGATGGGCAGATTTGTCATTAACGGTGAGCCCGGTATCACACTAGCCATTGATTTTGATCATACAGGCTTGCGGGGAGACGGTCTGGAGGTGCTCTTCTGATGCCCAAGGTAACAGTTAATGCCGCGGGGGAAATCCGCGCTGTCAGGACTAAAACGGAAATTAGCGCATATTACGCGGCGCAAATCGAAAAACGGCTGCAGGCCATGCTCATACTGCAGGCTCTTGGCGGGGATGCAACTCCCCTGCGCAGTAAAATTCAGCAATTAAATGCAGAGAAAAAACAGAAATTAGCGGAGGTGGATTAATCGATGCTTACTATTGATGCGGACAGATGCATCGAATGCGGGTTGTGTGGATTGCTCTGTCCGGCCGGCGCGATTGTAAATAATGTCATGAACAACGAGGTTTGTATCCTCTGTGGCGAGTGCGAAAGAAACTGCCCGGAATTAGCGATCAAGGCCAGTTTATAAAAACGTAAGGAGGGAATATTATGGCTTTTAATCAGGACAAACCAGCGGCCAGCGGGCCGCTGACCAGTGCGGAGATACGGAATAATTTTCAGCATTTGAAGGCAGCAATTGCTAAAGAACACAATTGGAGTGATACGGATGCCAACGCGGTGACGCATAAGCATGTAGGCGGTAAACAATTATTTACCGCATCAGGGACATTTACCGTACCGGCGGAAGTTTCGCAAGTATGGGTAAGCCTTGCCGGCGGCGGTGGCGGTGGCGGAGGCGGCGGAGGGGACGGTGATTATTTTAATGTCGGCACCGGCGGTGGGGGCGCCGCGGCAAAAGTTGCAGAACACATAACCGGGCTGACACCGGGACAGCAAATCGGTGTAACGGTTGGAGCCGGCGGCAGTGCCGGGACCAGTGGCGGAGCCTCTTCTTTTGGCTCATATGTCTCATGTGCAGGTGGCGCTGCTGGTACTATGCTAAATGGTAATGGTACCGGCGGAACTGGCGGCGGATGCATATGGGGATCCGGCGGTAGTGGCGGCGTGTTTAATCGTTCAGGTTTAAGTGGAAGCGGTTATGGCGGCGGCGGTGGCGGTGGCGGTAGTAGCAGCTATACTAATACCAACGGCGGGGCAGGATCACCAGGCTTTGTGCTCGTTGAGTGGTAGAAAGACCATATTCGGTTCACATATATTTTGGCACAAGTTTTGGGAGGTATATACGGCTTTCAATGAGAACAAACAAGAGCTCACTTTATGAAAACGGAGGTGAATGTATGTACATTAACGGTAATCTGTTATTGGCGCTCAAGCTGTTTCTCGCCCTGAACGTGGTAATCGCCGTCCTTTTCTGGCTGCATGAAAAACTGGAGAACCGAGCGCACAGCAGGCTGAAAACAGCGGTGGAAAAGGCGGTGCGGGCTGTGGAACAGCTTTGCGCGACTTTGGAAAGCTCCGAAAAAAAGCGCCAGGCCGTGCTGCGGGCCCAGGCGTTATTGGGCTGGTATCGCTGGGTTATCCCTGCTTTGGTTATTGATACCGCCATTGAAGCGGAAGTCTATGTCATCAAGCAGTTGCATGCGCAACTGAGCGTCGATCATGATACCCACGAAGAGCTTGTTAAATCCGGCGTGTGACTAAGTAACGGTAAAAAAGACAAGAAAATAAAGGGTTTATATTAGGGGGGGATTCCATGAGTCAAAGTGATGATGCATCCTATGGTGAAATAACACTGCCCGGGGTGGCCAAATACCAACCGGGGGTATTAAGGGTGGAGTTTGAATATCCGGGAGACGATTACGCGTTTTCCCGGCAGCTGGACGAAAATCTAAAGGAAATAATCGCGTTGACTGACTCCTTCAGATGATGTTAGGTGATCCAGCCAAAACAGACCCAGCGTTAGGGTGAAATAGAGGTCAGGGTGGGCAAACAAATTTCTTGTTTGTCCACCCTGTTTTTTTGTTCTGTAAGGGGATAAGCTCAATTCCGAAGCAAGCTGGATTCGTTAGTTTTCCGAAGATAACAGGGGTGTTTTGTGGTTGCCTGGACGCGGGTCCAGGCAAATTTTTTTTGCTGTGAAACAGGGATAAGGTACCTCGGTGACAGGAATGCCCCGGATCGGGCGCTGGCGAAATTTGTCGAAATATTTATCACTAACGGGTGTTTCGGGGACGGTTTTTTGCAGCGTAGCACCGGTGTAAAGTTGCGGGGCAGACTAGGAAGCGTACTTGGCGGCCGGCGTCGTGGGGCCGTACGTAATCCCGACCATACGTCGTTTAGCTGAAGGGTTCGTGAGGTGTTATGTAGTGTAGAAGTGAAAAAGTCAAACCCAGGCAGAGATGGACAGAGAGACCTCTTATGGAGAAGGAAGCAAACTAATAATTAGCTTGCAACAACTTAACCAAACATAATATAATTACCACGAATATAAAATTGGTTTATGTTGGTATAAGTTTGTGGAAGCTTGCTTGAGTCGAGAAGCAAGATTCGGTAATAAGGTCATATGGAATCTTATCACATCTTTTACCGGCGCCTTTTCTAAAGTAAAAATGAATGGAGGATTACAATGGGGAAAAAAGGTTTCGTTTTTATGGTGGTCCTAATGCTGTGCATGGTTTTTGGGAGTGACCGGAATATCTATGCCGGAGATTATAAGACGATCACCGACATGGGCGGCAACAGTGTTGAAGTGCCGTTGGAACCGGAGCGGATCGCCTGCATGCACTGTGTTTCTCCGGAAAAAATAATGACGCTTGGCGGCGGGGACCGGATATACCTGATGGCAAAGCAGTCACCATGGGCTTACAAGCTTTTCCCGGAAATAAAAAACGCCCGTGATGCAAAGGGGGTAACACCGGCAGAGATGCTGGATATGAAAATCGATTTCGTGCTTTACACACCCGGTATGACGAAGGGTGAGCAGTATCGAGATGCTGGTCTGAAGACGGTATGCGTATTCTCGCCTGAGCAAAGGCCCATGAGCATTGATGATTATATTGCAAGCTTTCAAAAACAGGTAACTTTATTCGGTGATCTCCTGGGGCCCGATGCCGCTGCAAGAGCGGATAAATACAACAGGTACTTTGATGAAAAAGTACAACAGATACTTGCTGTAACATCAAAGATAGATAAAGCGCAAAGGCCTGCGGTATATTATGGAGGTTTACACGGCAGTCTGCTGGGCAGTCAGGGAAAAGGGAGTGTTATGCACTGGAATGTGGAAATTTCCGGCGGGAATTATTTGCCGGAGGCGCTTAATGATAATCATGCAAAGGCTTCAATAGAACAGTTGCTGTCATGGGATCCGGAGATTATTATACTTAGTGCATATAGCGATTCCCCGGATACGGTGATGAAAAATCCCGAACTGGCATCCCTTAAAGCTGTCAGGAACGGCAGGGTATATCGCATGCCCATGGGGGTTTACGCTTGGGATCACGCAAGCAATGAAAGTGTACTGATGATGATATACATGGCTAAATTATTCCACCCTGACTTATTTAAAGACTGGGACATGATAAAAGAAATGAAGACATTTTATGCCGAAATTTACGGTAAGAATATTACTGATGATGATGCCGAAAGAATATTGCAATGCCTGCCGCCGCAATAATTACAGGATAATAACTTTCGAAGAGACCTCTTATGGAGAAGGAAGAAAATTCCCATAAGGAGGTCTTTTCGTCTGAAATGATAGAAACTCCCCCAGTGGATTTCGACGGCATTTGCCAAAATCTTTCTTACGCAATGTCGTTAAATCCCTAAAAGAGGACAGGGTTTTCACAGGGGTGTGGTGAATTATTATAGAATCGAAAATTGCTGGTAAATTACGAGAAACGGAACGGTGGTGAGAAGATGCTGGGACGTTGGTTGTCTGCGCTGGTGGCGGGCGATTTGCCCGAACCCCGGGAAGGGGCGGCGGCGGTGGAGCTTGCGGCGGTGCGTAAAGTTTTCGTGACGGGGGCCGGTGAATTCGAAGCCTTAAAAGGGGTGGATTTGCAGGTTGCACATGGCGAATTTGCGGCGGTGGTCGGCAAATCGGGCAGCGGAAAGTCTACGCTCATCAATATGATTACCGGTATTGACCGGCCCACGGAGGGTGAGGTATGGGTGGCCGGGACGCCGGTACATACCCTGACGGAGAACCAAATCGCCGTATGGCGGGGCCGGACGGTGGGCGTGGTCTTCCAGTTCTTCCAGCTGCTGCCGGCGCTTACGGCTTTGGAGAATGTCATGCTGCCCATGGATTTCTGCGGGGTGTACGATCCCCTGGAAAGGCCGGAACGGGCTTTGCGGCTGCTGGACATGGTCGGCGTGGGGGACCAGGCGGGAAAACTGCCGTCCAATCTTTCCGGCGGACAGCAGCAGCGGGTAGCCATCGCCCGTTCGCTGGCCAATGATCCGCCGCTGTTGGTGGCGGATGAACCGACGGGCAACCTGGACAGCCGGACGGCCGAGCAGGTAATTGACCTTTTCTGTGAACTGGCCCGCGGCGGCAAAACGATCCTCATGGTTACCCATGACAATGATATTGCCCGCCGGGGCAGCCGGATCGTGACCGTGGCCGAAGGGCGGATTTTGAGCGGGGAACAGGCGGAGCGTGAGCGTATATGATTAGTTATGTGATGTTTCCGCCCCGCTGGCGTAAAGTCTGGGCCGATCTTTGGGGCAATAAATTACGGACTTTGCTGGTGGTGCTGTCCATCTCCGTCGGGGTGTTCGCGGTGGGGATGGTGTACAGTTCTTATTTGATGTTCCAGCGGGATCTGGCCGTCAGCTGGGGCTCAGCTTCGCCGGCCAGCGCCAGCATCTATGCGGATCCTTTCGAGGAAGAACTGGTGGACAGCGTGCGCAGCCTGCGGAATGTAAAAGAGGCCGAAGGACGGCGGAACGTGGATTTGCGGGTCCGCACCGCCGGCGGCGAGTGGAAGCAGATGCTGCTGACGGCCATTCCGGATTACAATGAGCAGAAAGTGAATATTGTGCGTCCCCAGTCGGGCGCCTGGCCGCCCGGGGACGGAGATGTCCTGTTGGAACGGTCTTCACTGACGGCCTTGGGGATTAATCAGGGCGGAACCCTGGAGGTGGAAACGCCCAGCGGCCACAAACGGTCCATGAAGGTTACCGGGATAGTCTACGATCCCAGCCAGTTTCCCAGCTTATTCAGCGGCCGCTACTATGGATACATCAATATGGATACTCTGGAAAAACTCGATGAGGAACAGCGGCTGGACCAGGTAAACTTCGTCGTCCAGCCCTGGGTGCTGCAGGGGAAAGAAACGGCGCCCGTGGAGGCGGTGGGCCGGCAGGTGTGGAGTAAACTTGAGCAGGGAAATACCACGGTATTCTGGCTGCAGGTGAATAAACCCGGAGAACATCCCATGCAGGCGGCGATCAATGCCATGCTGTTACTGCTGGCGATCCTGGGGGTCTTGTCCCTGTTCCTGGGCACCTTTCTCCTGGTAAATACCGTATCGGCAATTCTCACCCAGCAGGTACGGCAGGTAGGCATTATGAAAGCGGTGGGCGGACGGCGGGATCAGATTCTCCGGATGTATCTGGTGCTGGTGGGAGCCTATGGCTTACTGGCACTTACGGTAGCCGCCCCGCTGGGCGCTTTGGCCGCCGGCGGGGTGACGGGTTTTATTTCCGGTATCTTCAATTTTAATTCCGGCGGGGTGGAATTCCCCTCCCAGGTATTGCTGCTGGAGGCGGCGGTGGCTGTCCTGGCGCCGCTGGCTGCGGCCCTCTGGCCGGTTTGGCAGGGGACAGGCGTAACGGTCCGGGAGGCGGTAAGCGACTACGGCATTGGCGGTATTGAAGCGCAGGGACGGCTGGACCGCTGGGTGGATACCGGGTTGCAGAAATTGCAAAAACTGCCCCGGCCCGTGCTGCTTTCTTTGCGCAATACTTTCCGGCGGAAGGGACGGCTGGTGCTGACCCTGCTGACCCTGACCGTCGCCGGCACGGTGTTTATGGCCGTGTTTTCCGTGCGGGCCTCGCTCTATACAACCTTGGACAGGGCTTTGGATTATTTCCGCTACGATATTTCCGTAGGCTTCACCCAGAGCTACCGGGCCAGCCGCATTGAACAGGAGGTATTGCGGGTGCCGGGCGTGAAGGAAGCGGAGGCCTGGGGTTTCACCTCCGGCCGGGTATTACGGGACGAGCGGAAGGAATCTGAAGACGAGGCAAGCAAAAACGTGTTTATTTTGGCGCCGCCCATGGATACGAAGATGATTCAGCCCAAAATTATTGAGGGGCGCTGGCTGATGCCGGGCGACGAAAGCGCGCTGGTGGTGAATACGGAGGTCACGAAGGACAATCCTCAATTGAAAGTAGGCATGCCCGCGGTGATCAAAGCCGGGACCCGTAAATTGCGATGCACGGTGGTGGGCATTGCGCAGAGCACGCTGACCGGGCCCTTCGTATATGCGCCTTACGAATGGCTGACCGGCGCGGTACAGGAGGCGGGCCGGGCCCGTTCGGTGCAGGTTATCGCCCAGTCTGCGGATCCCGGGGAACAAAGCGCCCTGGGCCGGGCCTTGGAAGAGCATATGAAAAACAACGGTTTACGGGTGCAAAATGTGGACGTTACCTGGGAGCAGAAACAGCGGATCCGCTCGCAGTTTGACATCCTGACGGTCTTCCTTCTGATTATGGCGGTGCTGCTGGCGATCGTAGGCGCCCTGGGCTTGACGGGAACCATGGGGATCAATGTGCTGGAACGGACCAGGGAAATTGGCGTCATGCGGGCCATTGGCGCCTCCAGTGCGGAGATCGGCAAGGTCTTTGTCGTGGAGGCCTTATGTATCGGGCTGTTAAGCTGGCTGGCGGGGGCGTTGCTGGCGCTGCCGGTGGCTGCGTTGTTAAGTCATCAGGTAGGTGTGCTGTTTTTGCAAAATCCCTTAGCCTTTTCTTTCAGTTTCCTGGGGGTGGGCATCTGGCTGGTGTTGTCGGTGGCGCTTTCGGTACTGGCCAGTCTGCTTCCGGCCTGGAACGCGGCCAGACTGAGCGTGCGGGAGGTGCTGAGTTATGAATAATGCCGGGCAAGGAGAGAGAAGCATGACAACGAAGAACACAGGAGTGCGCGGTTTCCTGAAGCGTCACTGGCTGCTTACGCTGTTTGTCGTGGCAGCGCTGGCCGGCGGTCTGTGGTGGGTTGAAAAGGGCCGCCATGGCGCCAAGGATACGCTGCCGCCTATCAAAGCGGATACGCGGGTATTGGCGGAAGGCATTGTTTTTCCGGTACGTTACGCGCAAATGGTCATGCCGGTGGACGGCACCATCGGGGAGATCCTGGTCGCGGAGGGAGACCGGGTTAAGGCAGGCCAGCCGTTGATCCGGCTTGTACGGGAGGATTATCAGTCCCGGGTAAGCAGTGCCGGCGCCGACCTAGCCCGGGCGGCAGCGGCGGTGGAACAGGCCCGGGTAACTCTGGCCGACGCGGAACGGGAATTGGCGCGCCAGGTGCGCCTGGAGCGCGCCGGAGCCACTTCGCGCCAGCAGCTTGATCAGGCCCAAACGGCAGCGGAGCGCAGCCGGGCGGTTTTGTCCCAGGCCGAGGCCGATTTGCGGACGCAGGAAGGAAAACTGACGGAGGCCGAGAGCCTCAGGGATAAAACCGAATTACGGGCGCCGATGGAAGGCACGGTGGCCTATTTGGATGTGAAGCCGGGGGAACACGCCGCTTCGGGTACGGTGCTGGTCCGCATCGCCGATGAATCCGCCTGGGAAATACGCAGTGATGACCTGACGGAACTGGTGGTGGCCAAGATCGGCATCGGCGATCCGGTAGTGTTGACCTTTGACGGCATACCGGGATTGGAGATTCCCGGCCGGGTAAAATTTATCCGCCCCTATGGGGAGAAAAAACGGGGTGATATTACCTATACAGTGACCATTGTCCCGGAAAGCTGGCATGAGCGCCTGCGCTGGAACATGACCGCCCAGATTGCCATTATCCCTGTGGAATAGCGGGGTTTCGGCAACATTATACCTTCGTGAAAGGACATATGGCCTCCGTTATTGTCAGAAAAATTTAAATTGGCGAAATAATTGCACGAATTATGTCGATAGTTTATAATGGAAAATAGAGACAGAACGGAAGAAAGTAAGGCACGCAGGGGTAAAAGAGGGGGCGAGGGGTATGTTCAAAAATGTCAACACGGCCGCGAAAATAATTTCATTGGTCGCATTGATGGCTGTGTTCATGGGAGCAATTGGTCTTACCGGGTACTATTTTAATAAAAAAGCCAATACGGCGTTGGATTCTATGTACGCTGACCGGCTGCTGCCCGTACAATGGCTCAATGAAGCACGGGCGCATGCCCGGGTGATCCAGTTGCGGGGTGTGGAACTGATGCTGTTGGATCCGGACAGTACGGCGCAGCAGAAAGCGCTCGCGGACATTCAGGCGCGGCGGGAAAAATTCAACAGCCTGATGGCCGACTATGAAAAAACGAAACTGGACGCCCACGAGAAGGAACGTCTCACTATTTTTAAGGAGTACATAGCCACCTACCGGCAGGGCTTCCAACGGGCCCAGGAAATGGCGGCGACAGAGGACAGGCAGGAAGCGTTCGCCTATTATCAGGCCCATGCGGCCGATGCTCTGGAGAAAGCCAACGAGGTGCTAATCGAATTGGCGGAATATAAGGGGCAGGCTGCCAGGGACCTGGCGCTGCAAAATGCCCGGGCTGCGTCGGCAGCCAATAGTTTGATGCTCATCATTTTGGCAGGGGGCGTGGCGCTCACCCTGTTTGCCGGGGTCTGGGTCGGGCGGCTGATTGCCAACCCGCTGCGGGCCATTCTCGCCAACGTGCAGTCGGTGGCCGCCGGTAACCTGAATGTGGAGCCCCTTGCCACCGGCGCGCAGGATGAAGTGGGTCGGCTGGGAGCGGCCTTTAATGAGATGGTCGTAAACCTGCGCAAACTGATCCTGCAGGTACAGCAGTCGGCGGAGCAAGTAGCCGCGGCTTCGGAGCAGCTGACGGCCAGTGCCGAGCAGTCGGCCCGGGCGGCGGAACAAATCGCCGCTACGATCACCGGGGTGGCCGGCGGCGCCGACAAGCAATTGTCCGCCGTGACTTCCGCCATCACCGTGGTGGACGGCATGTCGGAAAGCGTGGAACAAATGGCCCTGAATAGCATGGAAGTAACTACGGGCGCGGAACAAGCGGCCAATGCGGCCCTGGAGGGCGGCGAGGCCATTGAACAGGCCATCGGCAAAATGGCGGACATTGAGAAAACGGTCAATCTGTCTGCCGAAATGGTGGCGGAACTCGGCATGCGCTCCCAGGAAATCGGGCAGATTGTGGCTACGATTTCAGGCATTGCCGGACAGACGAACCTTTTGGCGCTGAATGCGGCGATTGAGGCGGCCAGAGCGGGTGAACAGGGGCGCGGTTTCGCCGTAGTAGCCGAAGAAGTGCGCAAATTGGCCGAGCAGTCCCAGGATGCGGCCAAACAAATCGCGGACCTCATTGGTTCGATTCAAAGCGATACCGGCAAAGCGGTGGCGGCGATGAGTGACGGAACGCGGGAAGTTACGGAGGGCTCCGCGGTGGTCAATACGGCCGGCGAAACTTTCCGGAATATCGTCGGACTGGTCCAGCAGGTCTCTGAGCAAACAAAAGCCAGTGCAGCGGCCATTGAGCAAATTGCCGACGGTAGTTTACAGATCGTGGACGCGGTACATGCTGTTGATGAGATTAGCCGGAATACTTCCGCAGAAACGCAGACGGTCTCCGCGGCCACGGAAGAACAGTCGGCTACCCTTCAGGAAGTGGCGTCTTCCAGCATGGCGCTGGCAAAACTGGCGGAGGATATGCAACTGGCGGTGAATCAATTCAAGTTATGATAGCCACGGGAGATTACAAGATTTTTACCGGAAAACTTCAATATTGAGTATAGGGACCCCGGCCGGCGAAAGGGAGACAACCTCCCCGCCGGTTGCAGGACTAGTGCGGTTCTTCTCTCCCCCGCAAAGGGGTGGCCGGGTAAAAAGCCGCGGGTGGGCCGGCGGCGGCTTGCACGGGGAAAAGGCAAAATAACTTACAATGTAAATTTTCCGATTATTATCCGGGTATTGCGGGATAAAAAAACCTGTGGTACACTTTAACTAATCTCATACACAACAAAAGCGAAGGGGCTTACGAACACAATGTTTGTAAGCCTTTTTCCGCTCTCCGGTCCTGTTTGACCCATGCCGGCAGGCATGCAGGGGCCGCAGAAAACGGTAGATAAGCAAGGGAGCTTATAGATGCACGATGTGCATTTATAAGCTCCTTTTGATTATCCGGCAGGGTTCTGTCAGGGGAGCGCAGGGGCGATATGCTCCGCAAGCAATGGGGCTTGCGACGGAATCTCCGCCGCAGGCCCTTTCGATTATTTAATGGGGGTGGTGCCGATCGGCAAAAAAAGAAAGGCTTCATGGGTTTTGACGGAACCCATGAAGCGGGTGGTAATAAACCTAAAGGCGCTCAGGTATTAATTACCTGCAGTCATTATACCACTGAAACAGGGCATTCTTCAAGCACGGTGGCACTAAAACCGAAAGAAAACAAGTGATGAAGGAGAGGGAATTTGCATGAAGATGATCAGAGCTATTATCAGACCGGAAAAGTCGGAGGCTATTGCGGAAAAATTGGCCGAGGCCGGTATCGTATCTATGACCAAACTGCATGTGTTCGGCCGGGGCAAAACAAAGGGTTTGCAAGTCGGAGATATTCGCTACGATGAGTTTCCCAAGGTAATGCTGCTGATGGTTGTACCTGACGAAGCAGTTGATAAAGCGGTGGAAGTGATTCACGAAACCGGTAAAACCGGACACATCGGCGACGGCAAAATCTTTATTTCCGCCGTGGAGGCTGCTTACACGGTACGTACCGGCGAAGCCGGACTATAAAGGAGTGATGGCAGATGAAAGAAATTATCGCCTTTGTTAGACGCCATCAGGTACCTGTTTCCAAAAAGGCCCTGGAAGAGGCGGGTTTCAACGCGCTGACCATTCACAGCGTGGAAGGACGCGGAAAACAGAAGGGCGTGGGCGGCTGGGCCGCGGAAGTGGATCCCCAGTTGAACTCGCTGCTGAAATATGAGACGCCGGTGGAGGACGCGGTTATGAAGTGGATTCCCAAGCGGATGCTGACCATCGCCGTGCAGGACGACGAGGTGGAAACAGCTGTAGCTGCCCTGATCAAGGCTAACCAAACGGGGCACATCGGTGACGGAAAAATCTTCGTCTGTCCGTTGGAAGACGTTGTCAGAGTGAGAACGGGTGAAAACGGTCCCCGGGCCGTGGGCAATTAATAGACCTTGACAGAAGAGAGGAGCGAATAATATGCGGCAAATAGCGATTTACGGAAAAGGCGGTATCGGCAAATCCACCACTACCCAGAATACGGTAGCGGCTTTGGCGGAAATGGGGAAAAAGGTCATGATCGTCGGCTGCGACCCCAAAGCGGACTCCACGAGACTGATTCTGAATGTTAAAGCGCAAACCACCGTTATGGATTTGGCCAGGGAAAGAGGCACGGTGGAGGATCTGGAACTGAATGAAGTTCTGTATGAAGGATTCGGCGGCATACGCTGTGCTGAATCCGGCGGCCCGGAACCGGGCGTCGGCTGCGCCGGACGTGGTGTTATCACCGCCATTAACTTTCTGGAAGAGCAAGGCTCTTATACCCCTGATTTGGATTATGTTTTCTACGATGTATTAGGTGACGTGGTGTGCGGCGGTTTCGCCATGCCGATCCGGGAGAATAAGGCCCAGGAAATTTATATTGTTTGTTCCGGTGAGATGATGGCCATGTACGCAGCCAACAATATCGCCAAAGGTATCCTTAAATACGCCACCTCAGGCAGTGTGCGTCTGGCAGGTCTGATCTGCAACAGCCGCAACACCGATAAGGAGTATGAGTTAATCGATGAACTGGCCAAGCGTCTGGGTACCCAGATGATCCACTTCATCCCCCGGGACAACGAGGTGCAGCGGGCGGAATTACGCCGCATGACGGTTATCCAGTACAACGATAAACATCAGCAGGCGGACGAATACCGTGCTTTGGCCAAGAAGATTAATGAAAACAAAAAGCTGGTTATTCCCACACCGCTGACCATGGATGAACTGGAAGAACTCCTCATGGAGTACGGCATCCTGGAAGACGAAACGGCGGCAGCCAAGCTGGGCTAGTGAGAGGTCGGAAGTCGGAGGTTAGAAGCCGGAAGGAGATATTTCACGGAGATTAACCTCAGCAGATATTTTGACGACTAACTACTAAAAATCAAGTATAAATCGGAGGTGACCGCGGTGGTAAAAAAAGATGGCGTACTGGCGGAAAAAGCCAGTGATGAAATGGTTGAAGAAGTATTGTCTGTTTATCCGGAAAAAGCCCGAAAACTTAGATCCAAACACATCGTTGTCAAGGAAGAAGGCTCTACCTGTGCTATTAAATCCAACATAAAATGCGTGCCAGGTCTCATGACGGCCCGCGGTTGCGCTTATGCCGGCGCCAAAGGCGTGGTTTGGGGACCCTTAAGAGACATGATTCATATTTCCCACGGCCCGGTAGGCTGCGGCTACTATTCCTGGGGAGGCCGGCGCAATCTGACTTCAGGCAAGTTGGGCGTCGAGACCTTTTCCCTGATGCAGTTCACTTCAGACTTTACAGAAGCCGATATTGTGTACGGCGGCGACAAGAAGCTGGCGAAACTGCTGAGGGAAGCCAAGGAATTGTTCCCCACCGTTAAAGGCTTCTCCATTTGCTCCGAGTGCCCCGTGGGTTTGATCGGGGACGACATCGAGAGCGTGGCCAAGAATATGAACAAAGAACTGGAATTACCCATTGTGCCGGTACGTTGTGAAGGCTTCCGCGGCATCAGCCAGTCGCTGGGCCACCATATCGCCAACGACGCGGTGCGGGATTGGCTGCTGGGCAAAGCGGAACGCAATGACGTGGGCCCCTACGACGTATCCCTCATTGGTGACTACAACATCGGCGGTGACGCCTGGGCTTCGAAAAAGATTCTGGAGGAAATGGGCCTGAATGTCCGTAACGTCTGGACCGGCGACGGCACCACGGAGGGCATGATGGCGGCCCATCAGGTAAAACTGAACCTGATCCACTGTTACCGGAGCATGAACTATATCTGCCGGCACATGGAAGAAACCTACGGTATTCCCTGGTTGGAGTTCAACTTCTTCGGACCCACTAAAATCAAGGAGTCGATCCGCAAAATCGCCGCTCAGTTTGATGAAACCATTCAGGAAAAAGCGGAAGCGGTGATTAAGAAGTATGAACCGATCATGCAGAAGGTCATCGACCAATACCGGCCCCGCCTGGAAGGGAAAAAGGTGATGCTCTATGTCGGCGGCCTGCGTCCCCGTCACACCATCGGCGCCTATGAGGATCTGGGCATGGAAGTCATCGGTACCGGTTACGAATTTGCCCACAAGGACGATTATGAGCGGACCTTCCCCGAGGTAAAGGACGGCACCCTGATTTATGACGACGCCACCGAACATGAGCTCGATGAATTTGTGAACCGGCTGCGTCCCGACCTGGTTGGTTCCGGGGTTAAAGAGAAATACGTGTTCGAAAAAATGGGCATTCCTTTCCGCCAGATGCATTCCTGGGATTACTCGGGCCCGTACCATGGCTTTGACGGCTTCCCCATTTTCGCCCGGGACATGGATATGGCGGTTAACAGCCCGGCCAGGGCATTGACGAAGGCCCCCTGGAAAACAGTTAAGGAGGTGCGCTAATGAGCAAGGCAAATGCAGCATGTGCTGAATCCGTCCAATCCGTACTGGACTGGATGGCCACAGAAGAATACAAAGAAAAAAACTTCGCCCGCGAAGCCCTGGTTATCAACCCGGCCAGAACCTGCCAGCCCTTTGGCGCGATGCTCTGTGCTTTAGGTATTGACGGATGCCTGCCCTTTCTGCACGGTTCACAGGGCTGCGCCGCCTACTTTCGTTCCTGCCTGACCAGGCATGTGCGGGAACCGATCCCCATGGTATCCGACTCCATGACGGAGGACGCCGCAGTGTTCGGGGGCCAGGCCAACCTGATTGAAGGTTTGAAAAATGCCTATGCCACCTACAAACCCTCAATCATGGCCATGTTCTCCAGCTGTATGGCGGAAGTCATCGGCGACGACATGAAATCCTTTGTGCAAAACGCCCGCAACCAAGGGGCCATCCCGGAGGACTTTCCCATCGCCATCGCCAATACCCCGAGTTTCACCGGTTCGCACATCACCGGTTTTGACAATATGCTGAAGGGCTTGCTGCAGTCGCTGGCCGACCCGCGGCACGGCAAATGGACCAACGGCCGGCTGTACGTGGTCCCCGGATTTGATCTTTATCCGGCCAACCTGCGGGAATACCGCCGCATGATTTCGGCCATGGGCATCTATATGACCATGCTGCCTGATTTCACGGAAGTGCTGGATTCGCCGAATACGGGCGAATACAAGATGTATCAGCCCGGCACGCCCATGGCTGAACTGGCCGACGCCCTGAATGCTTCCGGATTTATCTTCATGCAGAAGTATGCCACTGCCGGCACCCAAAAGTATGTAAAAAATGTCCAGAAGATCACCAGTGAAGCGATCACCATGCCCATTGGCGTGCGCAACACCGACGCCTTCCTCATGACCCTGCAGGAGATGACAGGGAAGGCGATTCCCGCGGAACTGGAGGCCGAGCGCGGCCGGGCGGTTGACGCGGCGGTCGATGCTCACCAATACATCCACGGCAAGCGTTTCGCGATGTATGGCGACCCGGATCTCCTCCTGGGCCTGGTTGGGTTCCTGCTGGATATGGGCGGGATTCCGGTGCATATTGTCTGCAGCAACGGCACCGAGCCTTTCCGCAAAGAGATGGAAGCCTTGCTGGCCTCCAGCCCCTTCGGCTCCGAGGGCAAAGTGTATAACAATAAAGACCTCTGGCACCTGCGCTCCCTGTTATTGACCGATCCGGTGGATATGCTGATTGGGGATTCCCATGGCAAACATCTTGCCAAGGATGCCGATATCCCCCTGGCCCGTATCGGTTATTACCTGCCGGACCGCGTGCATCTGCACCGTCAGGCCATTGTCGGCTATCAAGGGGCCATCAACCTGATCACCATGATTGCCAACCTGTTTATCGACGATTATGACCGCAAGTGTCCCGAAGAACGCTTTGAGATTCTCAGATAATTAAATCTAGGGAATAGGGAATGGGGAATGGGGAACCCCTAGCCCCCGGCACCTAGCCCCAATCACTGGAGGTGATGTTCATGCGTGTCGCCTTTGCGACCATGGGTCAAGACAGGATTGACGCACACTTCGGTTTTGCGCCTAGCTTCGCCGTCTATGAAGTTACCCCGGATAATTTTAGGTTTGTAAACTTGATAAACCTGCCGGCACAGTCCACGGAGGATGACAAGGTGGAAAGCCGTGCGGAACTGCTGCGGGGCTGCGTCGTAGTCTATTGCACACAAATCGGAGGGCCGGCTGCGGCCCGCCTGATTCAGCAGAACATTCATCCCCTGAAAGTAAACGAGGGGACCCTGATCGAAGGCGAACTGCAGCGGTTTCAAACAATGCTGAATGTAAACCCGCCGCCCTGGTTGAGAAAACATTTGGTTCAAGAAAGCTAGTGAACTTGTCTGGCTACGCCAGACTTCGGAGCTTCAGGTGGAGACTCTACTCCACCT
>DHRA01000077.1:22797-27061 GCA_002411145.1 Firmicutes bacterium UBA5324
TACTCCACCTGAAGAGAATAACAAGGGAACACCCACTTATAGAAGTGGGTATCTTCGAAATTTAAAGAAGAAGCAAGGAGGAGGAAGTGCCCCTATGTCAGTGTACAAAGCGTTAAACTACGGTGGGTCGGAATGGACTCCCCAGTTCGTATTAAGTCTCGATTCGGAAAAATGCATCGGCTGCGGCCGCTGTGTCAAGGTTTGCTCGCAAGGTTGCCTTGGTTTCGGGAACATGGATGATGATGAGGATGCGGACAGAATGATTGCCAATATCGCCAACAGGAATAACTGCATCGGCTGCAAAGCCTGCGGCATGACCTGTGTGAAAAAGGCGTACACCTTTGAACCGAAAGCAGTGTAAGTGCCGGGAATAGGGAACGGGGAGTAGGGAACAGGGAATTGCCAAAGGCTGCTTCCCCCCACTCCCTACTCTACCCTCCCACTCCCCAACTATATCGTCAGTGAGGTGAATTGATATGCGGGATACGGAACGGCTGGAAGCGGCCATTGAAGAAAGAAAGGATTCCATTCAGACCAAAGGTAAGCAAAAACAGCAGCTGAAATGCGATACCAACAGCGTAGCCGGTTGTGTGAGTCAGCGGGCCTGCGTTTACTGTGGCGCCAGGGTTGTACTCAATCCCGTCACTGACGCTATCCATCTGGTACACGGTCCCATCGGCTGTGCCAGTTATACCTGGGATATCCGCGGCAGCCTTACCAGTGGCTCGGATCTTTACCGTTTCAGCTTTTCCACCGACCTGCAGGAAATGGACGTCATCTTCGGCGGCGAAAAGAAACTCGCCCGGGCGATTGATGGTCTGGTGGAAAAATACCAGCCCAAACTGATCTTTGTCTACTCCACATGTATTGTGGGGGTAATCGGCGACGACCTGGAGGCCGTCTGCAAAGCCGCCGCCCGCAGACACGGGATCGAAGTGATTCCCGTACAGTCCAGCGGTTTCATCGGCAATAAATCAGCCGGCTACAGAGCGGCCTGTGATGCCTTGCTTAAACTTATTAAGCCGGCGGAGAACGAACAGATAAGCAAAAATAACACCATTAATTATCTGGGTGACTTTAATCTGGCCGGAGAGGTCTGGATTATCAAGGATTATCTGCAGCGTATGGGTCTTGCGTTAAACGTGGCTTTTACCGGGGACTCAAATTACGAAACTTTGAAAACAGCGACTAAGGCGTCCCTGAATATCGTACAGTGCGCCGGTTCGATGATATATTTAGCCAACCAGATGAAAGAAATTTATGACATACCCTATCATAATGTTTCTTTCCTGGGGCTGGAGGACACTTCAGACTCCCTGCGGCGGATTGCCAGGACTTACAATGATCTGGAGATCATGCGGCGCACGGAGGAGTTAATAAAGGCGGAGACCGCAGCCGTCGCACCGCTGCTTGCCCGCTACCGGGAAAAACTGCGGGGGAAAAAGGCCGCCATTTATGTGGGCGGCGGCTTCAAAGCAATTTCCCTCATTAAACAGTTCCGGGAAATCGGCATTGATGTGGTGATGATCGGGACGCAGACCGGGCGCCAGGAGGAATATGACACAATCAACGACCTGGTGGATGACGGCACGGTAATTTTGGATGACGCAAACCCATCCGAACTGGAAAGATTCATGGTGGAAAAGGGGGCCCACCTGCTGGTGGGCGGGGTAAAGGAACGGCCTTTAGCCTATAAGCTGGGGATTGCGTTTATTGATCACAACCATGATCGCAAACACCCCCTCAGCGGCTATGTAGGCGCCGTCAACTTTGCGCAGGAAGTGTATTCCACCGTGTGCTCCCCGGTTTGGAAATACACCGGCGAAGGGGGAGGTTTGGATGAGCAAAGAAAATGCTGCCTATCGTGATGTGAATGAAAACCCGTGCAACATGTGTATGCCCATGGGTGCGATTCTGCCCTTCAAGGGAGTGGAGAAGGCGATGGTCATTATGCACGGTTCCCAGGGCTGCGCCACTTATATGCGCCGACACATCGCTGAGCATTTCAACGAACCCATTGATGTGGCTTCCTCCTCCATGAACGAAAAGGATACCGTACATGGCGGCGAACCCAATTTGAAAAAGGGCTTGGCCAACATCATCAAGCTCTATCAGCCGGCAGTGATCGGGGTGCTGACCACTTGCCTGGCGGAAACCATCGGCGAGGATATCGACCGGATCGCCGGCAAATTCCTGCGGGAGAACGGACTGGATCTGCCGATTGTGACCGTACCGACACCGGGTTACGGCGGGCGGCATACCGAAGGCTACTTTCTCGCCATGAAAAAAATTGTGGAAAGCTTGGCCCGGCCCACGGAGGGGCACGGCAAAATCAACGTATTGGTGCCGCACCTCAGCCCGGCTGATCTGCGGGAGATCAAAAGAATCCTGCACTTAATGGATATTGAGTATACCCTGTTCCCGGATTTCTCCGACACCCTCGACCGGCCCTTTGAAAAGCCGTACAAAAAGATACCGGACGGCGGCACCAGACTGGCGGACATCGCGGCCATGCCGGGGGCCATCGCCACCATTGAGATCGGGGTTACGCTGGATGAACGGAGTTCGGCCGGTCACTATCTGGCGGAGAAATTCGGGGTTCCCCTGCATCAGGTGCCTATTCCCACGGGACTTGAATTTACCGATGGCTTCCTCAAGCTTTTACAGCAGCTTACCGGCCGGGATATTCCCGCCAGTCTGGTCATGGAAAGGGGCCGGCTGCTGGACTGCATGATTGATGCCCACAAATACAACTTCCAGGGCCGGAGCGTGATCTTCGGCGAACCGGATCAGGTTTACGCCCACAGCCAGTTTTGCATGGAGAACGGCATCTATCCGGTGGTGGCGGCGACGGGCAGTAAAAATGATAAACTGGCGGCGCTGCTCAGTGAACTCTTTACAGACTGCCCCCATGAAGCAGCCATTCTTACTCAGACGGATTTTGCCCGCATCCGGGCGGTCAGCGCCAATGGTGCAGCCAATATCGCCATCGGTCATTCCGACGGCCGTTATTTGGAGGAAAGAGAAGGCATTCCCCTGGTGCGGGTCGGCTTTCCCATTCATGACCGGGTGGGCGGACAGCGTCTGTTGTCCGTAGGTTATGCCGGCACGACCATGTTCCTCGACCGCATTACCAACACCTTGCTGGAGCATAAATATCGTAATTACCGTCAATCCATGTACGATCAGTTTTATCAAGACACGGAAAATTGCCGCAGTGAATGCGCGGAAGGTCGAGGTGACGAAAATGAACTGTACTGCTCATAAATGCCCCGGCGGGAACGCACCGGAGACGGTCGAGAAACATCCTTGCTATGCCGCCGATGCCCAGCACAAATATGCGCGCATGCATCTGCCCGTGGCGCCGCAGTGCAATATCGGCTGTAATTACTGCAATCGTAAATATGACTGCCTGCATGAAAGCAGGCCCGGCGTAACCAGCGAGGTCCTGTCGCCGGCCGCCGCCCGTGACAAGTATCTGGCGGTGAAAGAGAAAATAGCTAATTTGAGCGTGGTCGGCATTGCCGGCCCCGGGGACGCCCTGGCCGACTGGGCCAATACGAAACGGAGCATCGAACTATTAAAAGAGGCCGATCCGGACATCATCTTCTGCCTGTCCACCAATGGACTGCTGCTGCCCGATTACGCGGCGGAAATTGTCGCCCTGGGCCTGAGACATGTGACGGTTACGATCAATACCCTGGAACCGGAAACCGGAGCGAGGATTTACCGGTATGTTAATTACCACGGAAAAACTTACACCGGCCCGGAAGGGGCCGCCCTGCTCCTGAAAAATCAGCTGGCCGGGGTTGCTTATCTGGCCGGGCACGGGGTGGCGGTCAAAGTGAATATCGTCATGATACAGGGGATCAACGACGGGGAGATTCCGGCGGTCGTGAAAAAGGTGAAGGAACTGGGCGCCTTTATGACAAATATCATGCCGCTTATTCCGGCTCCCGGCAGCGCCTTTGCCCACTTTCCCCAGACCAGTATGAATGATATCAACGCAATGCGGAAACTTTGCCAGGCGGATTTGCCGCAAATGACCCATTGCCGGCAATGCCGGGCTGATGCTATCGGCTTGCTGGGCGATGACAAGTCGCTGGAATTCAGAAGCCGGCCTGCGGCCACGGCGGAACTCGCCGGCCACGACGGGACGCCGGGGAAAATCTACCGGATTGCCGTAGCCACCAAATATGGCCGGCTGGTCGACCAGCATTTCGGGCATGCCGGAGAGTTGTTGATCTACCAGGGTGACGGCAAG
>DHRA01000092.1 GCA_002411145.1 Firmicutes bacterium UBA5324
ATTACGCCGCCCGGCTTAAATAAGGTTTTTTACTCCGATGACGGATCGACGGCCATGGAAGTGGCCATCAAAATGGCTTTTCAATACTGGCAGCATAAAGGCCGGCCGGAGAAAAAACGGTTTATCGCTTTGGAACAGGCCTATCATGGCGATACGGTGGGCGCGGTAAGCGTGGGCGGGATAGATTTATTTCACCGTGTGTTCAAACCCTTGCTGTTTGAACCGGCCCATGTGCCTGCTCCCTCCTGTTATCATTGCCGCCTGGCCGCCGACCCGCGAACCTGTGGGATGGCGTGTGCCCGGGCGCTGGAAAAAGTACTGGCGGAACACCATGCGGAAATTGCCGCCGTCATTTTGGAACCCCTGGTTCAGGCGGCGGCGGGTATGTTAATGTCTCCCCCCGGTTATCTGCGGAAAGTGCGGGAGTTAACGCGCAAATATGATGTATTGCTCGTTGCGGATGAAGTGGCCACGGGCTTTGGGCGCACAGGAAAAATGTTCGCCTGTGAACATGAAGGCGTAAGCCCCGATTTAATGGCCTTGTCCAAAGGGATTACCGGCGGTTATCTCCCGCTGGCCGCTACCATGACCACGGATGAAATTTTTCAGGCGTTCCTGGGGGAAATGGCGGAGAAAAGGACCTTTTACCATGGTCATTCGTATACGGCGAATCAATTGGCCTGTGCGGCGGCCGTGGCTAATCTGAAAATATTCCGGGATGAGCAGGTTATCGCAGGGTTGACGAAAAAAATCGCCGCCGCTGCCAAGAAACTGGCGCCCATCCGTAATCTGGAACACGTGGGGGATGTCCGGCAGTGCGGGCTGATTATCGGGATTGAATTGATGGCGGACAAGGCGGAAAAACGCCCCTATGCCTGGGAGACGAGCATGGGGGCAAGAGTATGCATGAAAGCCAGGGACTACGGACTGTTTATCCGGCCCGTGGGTGATGTGGTGGTATTCATGCCGCCGCTGGCCAGTACGGTGGCGGACATTGAGCATATGCTTGATATCGTGTATCGCTCTCTGGATGAAGTTACCAATCAGGGTCTGACCGCCGCCGCCGGCGGGGGGGCATATTTTTAGGGAGTAGGGAGTGGGGAATCCCTACTCCCTTTGCAAAGTCGCCCTTTCGTTATTTCCAAATATATGATAAAATTATAATTCAAATATTGTTAATAATTCCTGTTACTTTAGGGAGGAACGATAATGGAAATATGGGTTACGGAAGAGCAAACAAAAGACGCGCGTCTGAGCTTGCGCATTAAGGAAACTTTATATACCGGCAAATCGGATTTTCAGGATGTGGCCGTGGTGGAGAGCGAGCAATATGGCCGGATGCTTATTTTGGACGGTGTGTTCCAGACAAGTACCTCTGATGAATTCATTTATCATGAAATGATTGCGCATGTGCCCCTCTTTATCCACCCGCAGCCGAAAAACGTGCTGATCATCGGCGGCGGCGACGGCGGCACGGCCCGCGAGGTGCTCCGGCATGAAGCGGTGGAAAAGGTGGAAATGGTGGAAATCGACGGCTTGGTTGTCGAACTCAGCAAGAAATACCTGCCGACCATCAGCACGGTGCTTAATGCCGGACATCCCAAGTTTACGCTGAAAATCGACGACGGAATCAAGCACATGAAAAATGCCCAAAACAAATATGACGTCATTATCATCGACTGTTCAGACCCCGTCGGTCCGGGGCAGGGCTTATTCAAACCGGAGTTTTATCAGGATGTTTACGCGGCCCTCAAGGAAGACGGCTTATTCGTGCAACAGACCGAATCTCCCTTTCTGCACCGGGAATTAATCAAATATTTGTATAAAGAGATCAGCAACTTGTTCCCCGTCGCCGAAATATATACCGCAAACATTCCTTTGTATCCCAGCGGGTATCATTGTTTTACCGTAGGCTCCAAGAAATATCATCCGCTGGCGGTCGATACGGAAAAACTGCCGCAGATTGCCACGCGTTATTACAACCGGGAAATTCAAAAAAGCTGTTTTGCTCTGCCGGGCGTTGTGGCCGAATTGAAAAACAGTTAATAACACAGCCATGCCATACAGGGAGTAGGGAGACAGGAAGGTGATTCTTGTTCCTTATTCCCTGATTTGCTGTCTGGGAGGGACCATGTGGAGCGATATTTTTACGCAGTTTGATTTCACGCATCTTTATAACGGACAAAGTTTCGTGGCCTTGGGTGACGCGCTGTCCGTGCTGCGGCGGATGCAGCCGGAAACGGTGGACCTGATTTTTGCCGACCCGCCGTACAATATCGGGAAAGATTTTGGCAACAATAAAGACCAATGGGCAAGCAAACAGTTATATATCGCCTGGTGCAAAACCTGGATTGACGAATGCTTCCGGGTATTAAAACCGGAGGGAACCTTTTATTTCATGACCGCCACCCAGCATATGCCCTATTTGGATGTGTACGCAAGTGAGAAATATCATGTGTTGGCGCGGATTGTTTGGACCTATGACAGCTCCGGGGTGCAGCCGAAAAGGATGTTTGGCTCCCTGTACGAGCCTATTTTGATGCTGACCAAGCATCCCCGGGCGCGGTATACCTTTAATTATCAGGATATTCTGGTGGAAGCGAAGACCGGTGCGCAGCGCAATTTGATTGATTATCGCAAATCTCCGCCCCGCCCGTATAATTCTGCGAAGGTCCCCGGAAATGTATGGTCCTTCAGCCGCGTACGGTACAGGATGCGGGAATATGAGAATCACCCCACGCAAAAGCCGGAGG
>DHRA01000049.1:0-3843 GCA_002411145.1 Firmicutes bacterium UBA5324
CCTAAATGGCGGCAAAATAATTTAGCGGCAAGCTATTTACTGCCACAGGCACTTGCCTGTGGCTGCCGGGTTGCGGACATTTCTCTGACGACGATTCTATCCAGAATCTCCGCCGTCTTAAGCAGGACCTGCAGGCATTTTTCTTTATCCGTGCGATACTTGGCTTTTAACTGGCTGCAATTCATATGACCCATCTCTTTATGGAAATTTGTCAGCAACTCCTGGGTGAGTTTCTTTATGCGTTTGCTTTCATGGGCCGATTTCTCGACAAATAGTGCGCCTAGCACCATGATGGCGGCCGTTAAAGTACCGCACACACTACCCAACCCCATGCCCCCGCCAAAACCAGCGGATAGTCTGAGCGTTTGCTCATTTAAGCCCATATTGTATGCTTGATTTGCGCCGTGTAATATTTTTTCCGCGCAATTATAGTCTTCTTTTTCACCAAACCCCTCTTGTATTAAATTCCTAAGTAACAACTAAGTACCTCCTTTTTTAGTCCGGTAGACAGGTAAGAAAAAATCCGGGCCGAATAAATATATAGCATAATAATTCGTTTTGCATAGATAGTTTACCTACCTAACGGGCAGATTATTTTCAGTTGCCTTTTCATATTATTTTCAGTCGCAGCGAGTATAGTTGACCTCAAACAGTATTAAGGTGATATTTGATGAAGCAATTAATTATTAATGCCGATGACTTCGGCTTACACGAAGAAATCAATAAAGGAATAATCGACGGACATCGCAACGGTTGTATTACAAGCACCACGCTTATTGCCGGGGGCGCGGCCTTCACGCACGCCGTCGAACTGGCAAAACAGTGTCCTGATTTAAGCGTGGGCGTGCATTTAACGCTGGTGGGCACAAAGCCCGTGGCCCGGGGCGATGTGCATTCGCTGATTTGCGGACGAAAATTTTTTCCCGGTTATTATAAATTTGTTCAGGCGTATTTACTGGGCAGGATTGATAAAAAACATATTGCGTATGAGTTGGGCTGCCAGATGCAGAAAATAGCCGGCAGCGGTATCAAAATAAGTCACATAGACAGCCATCAGCACCTGCATATACTGCCTGGCCTGGCCGATGTCATCGTCGCGCTGGCCGCAGATTTTAAAGTGGATAAAATCCGCATTCCCCAGGAGCCGTTATTTAGTTTTAAAGTCGGCAGCAACAGACCGGACAGAATTGCGGCCCGCTCACTGCTCACCCTTTGCGCCTTTTCGGCGCGCAGGAATTTCGGCAGAAGAGGGCTGCGGTCGCCGGAGCATTTTTTCGGTATACTGGCAGGAGGGACCATGGGGCTGAAAGAACTACACGCCATAATATCCGATTTGCCGGAGGGCACTGCGGAAATTATGGTGCACCCGGGGGCGAACAATACGCTGCTCCGGCGGGCATATCCCTGGGACTACCATTGGGAAGAAGAATTACGGGCCCTAAAGGATGGAGATATACTTAAGCTTGTTAGCAATAATGACATAAAGCTGATTAATTATCGGCAGTTTTAGGCAGGCTACGCCAGTGCGGAGACAGGAGGGTGGAAGTGTGAGGATTTTACTTGCGGAAGATGACGCGCGCCTCGGGAAACTCATAAAGCATATGCTGGAAAAGGAGAACATGTGGGTGGACTGGGTCCAGCGTGGGGATGGCGTATGGAATTATCTGAATCATATGAAGTATGATGTGATTATTCTAGATTGGCTGATGCCCGGCCAATCGGGCATTGAGGTATGTGACCTTTTGCGCAAAGAAGGCTATTACGGCGGCATACTTATGCTTACCGCAAAAGACGCCCTTGATGACCGGGTCCTCGGCCTGGATATGGGGGCGGATGACTATTTGGTAAAGCCTTTTGAATTTGCTGAATTATTGGCCCGCATTCGGGCTGTAGGACGGAGGGGAGGCATCACTTTCCGGGAAGAAATAGTGCGGACAGGGGACTTGTTGATTAACCGGTCGACGAAAACCGTGCAGCGGGGAGACCGGGAAATTCAGCTCACCGGTCGCGAGTTTCAATTACTTGATCTGCTGGTACAAAATCGTGGACAGGTGCTGCCCCGGGATGTTATTTTAGACCGTGTTTGGGGTCTGGAGTCGGAAGTTACGCAAAATACCCTGGACGCTTACATTAGACTGCTGCGTAAAAAAATTGAACTGCCCGACGGGGACGCTCTTATTCATAATATCCGGGGAATCGGTTATAAGCTGGAGGCTTAATAAATGTTCAGTGAGATTCGCAGGCGTCTGACCTTGCAATATGCGGCCATGATGGCTTTTTTCCTTCTCACCTTCGTACTGGTCTGCTTTTTGGGAGTTACGTATTTGACGACAACAGAACTAAATCAAAGTTTGCGTCTCTTGGCCCGGGAAGAAGCTGAGGAGCAAGCGGCGATCTATCAGCATAAAGGAATGCTGGAAGGGAATTCGGAACAAACCAAGCTCCCCGATGAAGACTTTGGCGGCCAGCTGTTTTATTATGTGTTTGATCGACAAGGCACATTGATGAACAGTCTGGAACCGGGGACTGCTATTCGGCAAGCGGTGCTGGAGAGGATCGCTGAGCGGCGGCTGGCGGAAGGCAAGACCGATCGCTATGATTTTCGACTGGCTAATGGTCACCACCGGACGGTGATCATTACTGCCCGGCCCATTTTGGACGGACAAAAGCCCATAGGTTTTCTCTATATTGGAATGGATGTGTCCACGCAGTACAGGCTGCTGCGCAATGTGTTTTTTATTTTGGTCGGGCTTGTGTTCGTATTTTTACTGCTGGCTGGCGGCGCAGCCAATTTTATGGCCGGCCGTGCCATTATCCCCATCAAACAGTCCTTTCAGAGACAGCGGGACTTCGTCGCCGATGCGTCCCATGAATTGCGTACGCCGCTTAGTGTGCTTCTTGCTTCCGTTGACGCGATCAAAATGGATGGCGAGAATAAAATCAGCGATTTTTCCCGGCAGGTTTTTGCGGATATGAAGGACGAAATCCAAAAAATGTCTAAGATTGTTACGGACTTGTTGACCTTGGCCCGGGCCGATGTGGGCGCGTTGTGTCTTATGCGGGAAAACTTTGATTTTCGCCCGGAGGCCGAGCGGATTATCAGAAGCGTGCAACCTTTGGCGGCGGCGAAGGAAATTTCCCTGGAACTGGATTCGCCGGAAAGCGCGCCCGTTTATGCAGACCGGGAAAGACTCGGTCAACTGCTGATGATTTTACTTGATAATGCGATTAAATATACGCCCGCAGGCGGAAAAGCGGCGGTGCACATTGAACTTAGCGAGTATGAGGCCGGCGGCGATTTAATTGTTAAGGTGGAAGACACCGGCATCGGTATTGATGTCGAGTATCAAAACCGGATTTTTGAACGCTTCTACCGGGCGGACAAGGTCCGCTCCCGGGCAATAGGGGGAAACGGACTGGGCCTGGCAATTGCCCAGTGGATCGTCAAAGAACACCGCGGGACGATTAAAGTTGAAAGCCAGCCGGAAAAAGGCACGACCTTTACCGTGGTTATCCCCGCTTTACAAGGAGAGTAAATCACTATGCCGGGGGGCGAAAAAAGTAAAAAAACAGGGGTTAGCCCTGTTTTTTTACTTTTTGCAGGTATCACAGTCTTCTTTTGTATCGGTTTTCGGCGTCAGTTCTTTGGAAAATTCGGTATTGGGACATTTGTCTTTGCAGTCAGGACCTTCTTTTGCTTCTTTTTCAAAAGAGCACAAGTCTTTGAAAGCCATAATTATCACCTCCGGTTACCTTTAATTTTTCCGAAAAAATAATAATTATCCGTTTAATCGAAGGATTTCGGATAAAATAAAAGTAAAGGTTAAAAAAGGTGAAATGGCG
>DHRA01000049.1:4002-10237 GCA_002411145.1 Firmicutes bacterium UBA5324
AATGCGGTTATCCGCAGCGTGGTAAAAAGCTGCCGGGGTTACGGCATGACCGTATGGGGGATTAAAAACGGTTTTGGCGGTTTGGTGAAAAACGAAATGACGAAACTGAGTCTTAGAGATACTGCCGGTCTCTTGGCGCGGGGCGGGACGATACTCGGTACGACCAACCGTGATAACCCTTTCCATTTTCCAGTGGAGGGGATAAACGGTGAAACGGTATATGCCGATATGTCCGGGCAGGCGATACGTAATTTGCAGGCCCATCAGATTGAAGCACTTATTGTCATCGGCGGCGACGGCAGTTTGTATATTGCCAATGAACTGCATGCCAAATATGCGTTTCCGGTGGTTGGTGTGCCGAAAACCATTGATAACGACTTGCCGGAGACTGAGCGCACTTTTGGCTTTGATACGGCGGTAAGTATTGCGACGGAAGCTTTAGACAGGCTGCATACTACGGCGGAATCCCACCATCGCGTGATGCTGCTGGAAGTTATGGGGAGGTATGCGGGCTGGATTGCCTTACATGCCGGCATCGGGGGCGGCGCAGACTGTATTCTGATGCCGGAAATTCCTTTCCGGTTGGCGGCTGTCTTGCATAAAATCAAGGAGCGCAAAGCACAGGGAAAATTGTTCAGCATTATCGTGGTAGCGGAAGGGGCTTTCCCTGAAGGCGGATCAATGACTGTGGCCCGGGTGATAGAAGGCAGCGCTGATAAAATACGGCTGGGCGGCATTGGTAATAAATTGGTCTCAATGATTGAAGAGCAAGGGCAAATGGAAACCCGTTGCACAGTACTGGGACATTTACAGCGCGGCGGATCACCGACCGCCTATGATCGTATTTTGGCTACCCGCTATGGCGTCGCGGCGGCGGAGGCGGTCCGGGACGAAGAATTCGGCTGTATGGTGGCCTTGCAGAATAATGCCATCCGGCGGGTGCCGCTGGCCAGGGTGGTGGGGAAACCGTTTAAGGTGCCCCCGGAGCATGAATTGATAAAAGTCGGCCGTTCAATTGGCGTATCTTTCGGAGATATTTAATTTATAAAGCAAAGATTATAATCGGCTTACAAAAAGGAACAATATAAAAGCGGCCCAAGCTGTCCCGCGCGGAAGCCGTCAATACCCGGATTTCCTTGTATTGACAGGTGTCTTGACACATGAAACATATGGAGATAGAATTAGTTTAATAATCATAGGGAACAAATAACTTAAATATTTACTCAAGAAATTTCGCGAAAGAAGGAGTTGCTTGCCAGTGACAGACATAATCAGGCAGATCCAGTCTCTGAAAAAAGAGCGGGACGCTGTTATTTTGGCGCACAACTATCAGTTGGACGAAGTACAGGAAATCGCCGATTATATGGGTGATTCTTTTTATCTGAGCAAAGTCGCGGCGGATATTAATTGCCGGACCATTGTTTTCTGCGGGGTGCGCTTTATGGCGGAGACGGCAAAGGTTTTATCGCCGAGCAAGCTGGTGTTGCTGCCGGAGAGCGACGCCGGTTGTCCCCTCGCGGACATGATTACCGCCGACGATTTGCGCGCCTTTAAAGCGAAACACCCCGGCGTACCCGTTGTTTGCTATGTGAATTCCTCGGTTGACGTGAAGGCGGAAAGCGACGTGTGCTGTACATCGGCCAACGCTGTAAAAGTAGCCGCTTCGCTGTCGGGCAAAAAAGTGATCTTTGTCCCGGATAAAAACCTGGGGGACTGGGTGGCAAAACAATTACCGGAAAAGGAATTTATCCTTTGGGAGGGCTGCTGTACTACGCATGCGAAAGTGCAGCCCGCCGACCTGATTAAGGCGCGGGAGAATCATCCTGCGGCCAAGGTCCTGGTTCATCCCGAGTGTGATCCTTCCGTCGTGGCACTGGCCGATTTTGTGGGCAGTACTTCGGCAATCATCCGCTATGCGGAAACGTCCGTCGCGCAGAAGGAATTTATCATCGGCACGGAAATGGGTGTAATGATGAAATTGAAAACATTACGGCCGGATGCCCAATTCTTCCTGCTGCATGCCGGTTTAGTCTGTCCCAATATGAAAAAAACGCGGGTACAAAGTGTATTGGACGCCCTGTTGCATAATCAATATGAAATAACAGTGGCGGAACAATATGCCGAACCGGCTCGGAAAGCCTTAACGCGCATGCTGGAGTTGGTATAATGGTTAACGGATGTTGTATGCTTGCACATGATGTGAGCACTGCGGACTTACCGCAAACGGTATTTGATGTGGTTATTATCGGGGCGGGCATAGCCGGACTGAGTGCCGCCTTGTCCCTTGATCCCAAATTACGGATCGCCATGGTTCATAAGGGCTCCGCGCCGGAAAGCAGCACTTACCGGGCCCAGGGGGGAGTTTCCGCGGCCGTCGGCCAGGACGACAGTCCGGAACAGCATATGAAGGACACGTTGCGGGTCGGTCAGGGCTCATGCCGCCGGGATGCGGTAGAGGTTATGGCCCGGGAGGGTCCCGACGCCATCGCTTATCTGCAATCCCTCGGCGTCGACTTTAATCGCTCCCGGGACGAGCTTAGCCTGACAAAAGAAGCGGGACATTCCCGGAAGCGGGTTGTGCATTATTATGATGCCACGGGACGCCATATCAGCGAAGCCTTGACCAGGGAACTTTCGCAAAGGCGAAATATCGAAGCGATGCACGGTTCTTTTCTCGTGGATCTGTTGATGCAGGACGGGACATGCTGTGGCTGTATTCTTTGGCAGAACGGACGCCTGTCGGTGGTACGGGCCCAGCGGGTAATAATTTCCACCGGCGGGTACAGCGGTATTTTTGGCCGTACGACCAACCATACTTCTGTGACCGGTGACGGCATTGCCGCCGCTTACCGCGCCGGTGCGGCCATTGCGGATATGGAATTTGTCCAATTTCATCCCACGGCCTTCACCACCCTGTCGGGGGAAGTATTTTTGCTTACTGAAGCGCTGCGGGGCGAGGGGGCCGTATTGGTAAATGCCGCCGGCGAGCGTTTTATGTTCAATTATCATCCCGACGGGGAATTAGCCCCCCGGGACGAAGTGTCCCGGGCCATTGCCAGTGAAATTAAGCAGAGCGGGCAAAAATCCGTGTATCTGGACGCCCGGAGGTTTGGCAAAGACTACCTGGCGGACCGTTTCCGGCAAGTCTATAGCCGGCTCGCGGAAAATGAGTGTTTTATGGAGCGGGATTTGATACCGGTGGCGCCGGCCGCCCATTATACCATCGGCGGCATTTTTACGGATCTCCGGGGGAAGACCGCGATTCCCAACCTGTATGCCTGCGGTGAAACGGCGGCAACCGGTGTGCATGGCGCCAACCGGCTGGCAAGTAATTCTCTGTTGGAGGGGATTGTCTTTGGCAGACGGGCGGCCCAGGACATCAACGGTACGGAAGTAGGCAAACTGTTGTCCCTGCCCTCGATAAAATGCTGCGGCCTGCAGTATATGACCGGTTCCCGGGAGTTGGAAAAGGATCTGGACAGCGTCGCCGGGGTAGTACGCCACGGGGCGGAAATGAGCGCACTGCTCAAAAAAATCAGGGAAAATGTCAGTACACGGGCCGCCTATGAAAGCATCATCGATTACCAGGATCATAATGCCTGTCAATTGGCCATACTCCTGCTGGAAGGAGCGCTGCTCAGGACGGAAAGCCGGGGCACGCATTTCCGCGCGGATTATCCGCACAAGGATGAGCTGTTTTTAGGCAAACATATCATTCACCGGTGGGGCAGGGAGGCGACGCTGTATGATGAATAAACTGGCATTGGAGGAGTTGTTAACGGCCGCCCTGAACGAGGATATTGGGTTTGGTGACGCCACCAGTGAGGCGATTTTCGCTGAAGACCATTTTTCACGGGGTGTGCTCATTGCCAAAGAAGCGCTTGTCCTGGCCGGGGGAGACGTGTTTAGCCGCACCTTCGCTTTGCTGGATGGACGGGTAACCGTGAAATTCCACGTGCCGGAGGGAACCTGGATAGATGCCGGTACCGAATTCGCCAGCTTGGAAGGCCCAACGCGGGTGTTGCTTACCGGTGAAAGGGTTGCCTTGAATTTATTGCAGCGTATGTCGGGTATTGCTACGCAAACCCGGCAATTTGTGAAAGCGGCCGGCGATAACAAGGCCTTCATTGCCGATACCCGCAAAACGACACCGGGTCTGAGAATGCTGGAGAAATACGCCGTAAAGGTGGGCGGGGGCAGAAATCACCGTTTCGGTCTCGACTCGATGGTGATGATTAAAGATAATCACATCAAAGCCGCCGGCGGTATTTTGCCCGCCGTGCGTATTTTGCGCAGCCGGGTTTCACCGTACCTGAAAATAGAAGTGGAGGTTGAAAGCCTCGCGCAGCTGCAGGAAGCGATAGAGGCCCGGGTGGACGTCATCATGCTGGATAATATGTCTCTCGATCTGATCAGGGAAGCCGTCCTTATTGTCGGCGGCCGGATCTTGCTGGAAGTATCGGGCAATGTAACCTTGGACCGGGTTGCCAAATTAGCCGACGCGGGTGTGGATATCATCTCCAGCGGCGCCTTGACCCACTCGGTAAAGGCAGCGGATATCAGCATGCGGTTGAGGTAAGGGTTTATTAACACAAAGATATTCATGCCCTTACGGACATTACAAAGAATGAAAATGATATAGTAATGGCAATGCTGATATTGCGGCTGGCGACAAGAGATCGATGCTTTATAGGCGCCAGAGCCTGTCACAAAGATTGATACCGATCATCTGGTGCATTACGAATTGTCACTCTCGTTTGAGAAGTACGTAGGATAGAATACATCCTGGAGATGATTGCACCGGTCGCAAATTATTGGCCGCAGTAAGGAGAATACATATGAGTATTGGTGTCCAGGTAATTAATGAAAGATGCTGTGGTTTAGACGTCCACAAGAAGCTAATTGAGGCCTGTATTATGACTTCCCAGGGAATTGTACGCCGCAGATTCGCGACTATGACTTGCGATTTACGCGATCTTGTTGCATGGCTGCAGGAGCATCAAATCCCCATTGTCGCAATGGAAAGCACAGGTTCCTTGTGGAAACCAGTCTATAACATTTTAGAAGAGGCAGAAATTGAGTCTCTTGTCGTAAATGCACAGCATATTAAAGCTGTACCTGGGCGTAAAACTGATGTAAAAGATGCCGAATGGATTGCTTCTCTTTTACGACATGGTTTACTCAAGCCTAGCTTCATCCCTGATCGGCATCAACGTGAACTGCGCGAAATGATTCGTTACCGCACATCGTTAATCCAAGAACGTTCCCGAGAAGTCCAACGACTTCAAAAGGTGTTAGAGGGAGCTAATATAAAGCTTTCTTCCGTTATTTCCGATGTGGTCGGTGCTTCAGGTCGCTCTATGATTGAGGCGATAATCGAAGGAATTGAAACTCCATCAATTTTGGCTAAAATGGCCCATGGTGGAATAAAAGCTAGTGCAGAAGAACTCGAAAAAGCCCTCTCCGGTGTCGTAAGTTCTAATCAACGAATGGTGCTCTCAATGCAACTCCGACACATTGATTTTCTTGATAAACAAATTAAACAAATCGACGCAAAAATGGATATGCTGGAGCAAGAAAACCAGTCTTTTAAGGAAGCCCTGGAGTTGTTAGATAGCATTCCCGGCGTGGGAACTCGTATTGCTCAAACAATAGCTATCGAAGTTGGATTGGACATGAGCCGCTTTCCAACGGCCAAGCATCTTGCTGCATGGGCTGGCATGGCTCCAGGGAATAACGAAAGCGCCGGGAAACGAAAACCAAGTCGGACTAGGCCGGGGAATCAACATTTACGCTCTCAACTTGTGCAAGCGGCGCATGTCATAGCGCGAATGAAAGGAACATATTTAGCTGATCAGTATCATCGAATTGCCAGTAGGAGAGGTAAGAAACGGGCTGCTATTGCTGTGGGACATTCAATATTAATTATTGCTTATCACCTTCTAAAACGACATGAATCATATCGCGAGTTAGGAGCAAATTACCTAACAGAAAAGCGGCGAGATTCAAAAATCAGGCAGCATTTAAAAGAATTGCAAAAACTGGGGTTACTAGTGACAATACAGGGAAATTCCACAACAACAAAAGAAGCTACTGCGTAAACCCTGTTCACTTAGATAATCTCAAATCTGCGCGAATGCGGAGATCTAGTTAATTATTGTCTAAAACGGTTCTACGGTCTAAGTTATTTTCAGGATAGAAGCAAAGAAGTCAAGGGGAAATGTTATATATGTCA
>DHRA01000056.1:0-4063 GCA_002411145.1 Firmicutes bacterium UBA5324
CTATACTTATGTTAAGCCATTTTTAGGATAGTCCTACTAATGTATGATGTTTTTCGCAACAAGGCTTTTTTTCCCCAGTCCTCCCGTCCTGAAGCGGTACAAAAGCTCGGCCAGGGAAAATGCCGAAACGATCCCGCATAAAAGCCAGACAATGACCAGCGCAGATACCATTACATGCTGGAAAGTCCCAAATTCCCCCACTGCAAGGTAATATTTGTAGAAAGCGGGATAAAAGAAGACCAGATATGTCATCGACGTAATCGTAAAACCAACCACCAATACCATAAGTAGAAAGCTTTTCTCTTGTTCAATGCTTATTTTGAAACCGTTATACATAGATTCACTTCCCTTATTTGTTATTTGTAATTATTTACCAAACATAGCATATCACAAAAGGAGACCCACTTCCACTACTTTATTTACATTTATTACCATAAATGGAGACTTGATTCAGGTGGGGTTAAAACCCCACCTGAATCAAGTCTCCATTTATCTTAAGCCCCGGGGGTTTTCCTCCTTTCCCGGGGAGAAATGCTCTTTTTATGTAAATTAACATATAATATATAGCAGGAAAGATAAGCATAAAAAGGAGCGCAGAGACAGATGAATGTTAAAAAGGCCTTAACTAAAATGCAAGAGTTAGTGCGTGATATGGAACAGCAGGATGCCAGAGAACGGCTGATCTCCTATAGTATAGTCAGAACCATTATGCATGAGTTGGACGAAGTGGCGGAACTGCGGGCAATCCCGAATTATGCCGTATATCGTCATGAATTATTATGGAGTTGTAAAAGCATTTGCGGCTTGGGTGACGGTGATAATCACAGCGCAAATCAGCATTCCCTCTGGGCCTTATGCGCCATCGACAAGCTCAAATCTGTCCAATGTTTTGATATTTTTAACATAAAACAAAAACTTACGCCCTAAGTACGGGTATTCTATTTTTCGCTCCAAAATCGTGATTTCCTAAAGAAAAACGCCGTTAAAAGCCAAACTGGTTCTCGAAAAAATAAATTGCACATTTTAGCAATTTGTGTAATAATTTGTATGGGAATATGAAAGATATGTCGAGGTGTTCAAATGGAAAAATCATCGATTATCGGACTTTTTTTGGGGGTTTTCGCCGTTGGGTTTGGGATGATCCTTAAGGGAGCCTCATTATCCACCCTGGCTAACCCCGCAGCTTTTCTAATTATTATTGTAGGTACCGTAGCCACCCTTTTCATTGGTTTTCCCCTGGCGGAATTAAAGAAGTTTCCCGCCCTGGTTAAGCTGTTATTTAAAGGGCAGCAGCTAATACCCACGCAGGAAATTATCCGGATCTTTATAAATTTAGCCGGTATAGCCCGACGGGAAGGGCTGCTTGCCCTGGAAAACCACGCCCAGGAAATCGACGATCCCTTTTTTAAAAAAGGACTTATGCTGATTATCGACGGAAGGGACCCGGATTTTGTGCGGGACGTTTTGGCGGAAGAGATAGAAGCAATGGAAGAACGTCATCAAAGCGGCGCCCAGATCTTCTCGCAAGGTGGTACATATGCGCCGACCCTTGGTGTGCTGGGGGCGGTAGTCGGTCTGATTGCCGCGCTAGGAAATCTGAGTGACATTGATAAGCTGGGACACTCTATCGCCGCGGCTTTTGTGGCTACTTTGCTGGGTATATTTACCGGCTATGTTTTATGGCATCCCTTCGCCAATAAATTAAAACGCTTTTCGAAGAATGAAGCGCTCCTGAAAAGAATCACCATTGAAGGTATCTTATCCCTCCAGTCCGGAGAATCCGCTTCCGCCATTGAGGACAAGCTTAAGGTTTATCTACCGTCCCGTCAGCGGGATTTCAATACGCAGCCGGCAGAAGACACGGAGAGCACAACATGAGCAGAAAAAAACGGCATTCCCATGAGGAACACATTGATGAAACCTGGTTGATCCCCTATGCGGACTTGCTTACATTGTTGCTTGCCCTATTTATCGTCTTATTTGCCTCAAGCCAGATCGACGCCAAGAAACTCGGTGATATGCGGCAGGTGTTCAACGCCATCTTTGCAGGCAATGTTGGGGTGATGAACCAATCGTCAACCATCGCCGGCAATTCGCCCAATACCACGGACATTCCCAATGGCGGCGCGCAGGATCCCGGGAAAATCACCGACGCCCGCAACGAAGCGCTGCAATTAATGCAATTGCAGCGCGATCTTGACAAATACATTCAACAAAATAACCTGCACGAAACACTCACCACTACACTCACCGGCGACGGGCTGATGATTACCATCGGCGAGGTGGCCATCTTCCCTTCGGGCAGCGCCGAACTATTGCCCGAAGCCCGGAAAATGGTCGGTGAAATTGCCAAAATGATTATTGCCCAGCCGCAGAAAGTAACGATTGCCGGACATACGGACAATATTCCCATCCATACGCGCGAATTTCCCTCCAACTGGGATCTAAGCACAAAACGGTCGCTCAATTTCATGAAACTACTGTTGGAGAACAGCCAGCTGAACCCCGCTCAGTTTAATGCCACCGGCTACGGTGAGTTTCGCCCGGTCGCAACCAACGATACGGCGGAAGGCCGGCAAAGGAACAGACGCGTGGAAGTATTTATCCAACGTATGTATAAAGAATAAACAAAGAAACAGCTTTCCCGATGAAGCTGTTTCTTTGTTTATTCACTCAGGCGTTTACCCGCTTCATCGCCCACCAGCCGGCGGCGCTAAAGCCCAGGATATAAAGGCAGATCACCAACACCGACAGCCAGGGCACCGTTCCTCCCATGCCCAGGGTGCGAAGGGCGTAACTTGCGTGGGTCAGAGGCAGTAATTCGACGGGCGCACGGAGGAAAGCCGGCAGCTTGTCCACGGTAAAAAAAGTGGCCGCTAAAAAGGACATCGGCAACAGAAAATAAGTGTTGAAATTAGCCAGCTCTTCGTGGGAATTAATCAGCAGGGCCGCTAACAGTCCAAAGGCGGAAAACTGCAAACAGTTCAAGGTAAGCACCAGCACAAACCAGCCGGTGACTGCAAAATGCGCGCCAAAGGAGACGCCCAGCAGGATGATTACCACAGATGAGATAAGGCCGCGCACCGTACCGGAGATAATTTTACCGGCAATGTAGGCAAAGGGACTAATGGGCGCAATCAGGTATTCTTCCAGCGTTTTATAATGCAGCCGGCTCATATTTACGGGCGAACTGACCGCGTTAAAGCTGATATTCATGCTGTTTAGGGCGATGATGCCCGGAAAAATAAAATCCAAATAACTGGTGCCGAACACAAGCACGGATTTTCCCAGTCCCCAGCCAAACGTAACGAGATATAAAATCGGCGTAATCATCCGGGACAAAATAAACCGTCCGAGCCGCCGCCGCAGAACCAGCCAGTCCCGCCAGAAAACCGTCCAAATATCCGTAAGCAGCATCACTCCGCCACCTTTCGTCCGGTCAACTCCACGAAAACATCCTCGAGATTTGTCCTGCGCAGCAGGGCATTGCCCGGCACAGTGCCGGCAAATTGCGCTGCTTCATGCCTGTCGGCAAAGAAACGGGTCCGTACCGCTTCCCCCTCTTGCCATTCCACCACCAGTTCCCCACAGCGCCGGCATAATGCCGCCGGACTGTCCTCGGCAATAAGTCGGCCTTTGTCCATGATCGCCACCCGCCCGCAGAGGCTTTCCGCTTCCTCAATATAGTGGGTAGTAAGCAGCACGGTTAAACCGTCATTGTTCAGCGACTTGATCAAGGTCCATAGCCTGCGGCGCACTTGCGGATCAAGGCCGACCGTCGGTTCATCCAGGAAGAGGATCGACGGCCTGTGCAGCAAAGCGCGGGCGATCATGAGCCGTCTTTTCATGCCGCCGGAAAAGGTCGACGGCAAATCGTCGGCCCGTGGGGCCAGTTCCACATAATCCAACAGTTCGCCGACTCTTTTCCGGCGCTCCGCTGCCGCCAGGTGATGCAAACGGCCGTGCAGTTCAAGGTTCTCCCGGACTGTTAATTCATTATCCAGGTTAAAATGCTGCGGCACGAGACCAATGGCGGTTTTGATCCGCAGCGCCTGTTCCGCCG
>DHRA01000056.1:4248-16578 GCA_002411145.1 Firmicutes bacterium UBA5324
CGTGGTCTTGCCCGCGCCATTGGGCCCCAGCAAGCCAAAAATCTCTCCCGGCCGGATGTGCAGATTCAAGTCATCCAGCACCACCCGTCCACCGTAATGTTTCATCAATCCTGCGGTTTTAATCATCTGCCCGTCTCCTTCAGCCACCGGCGGCGTCTGCCTTTTTTGCCAAACCCCGTACGAGAAGTACGGGTCTGTTTGTGACGTCATCCAGCCAGACCTCCGCTTCCACGCCAAACACCGTACGCAATGTTTCTTCCGAAATAACCTCCCGGGGCGGGCCGGCGGCCACAATTCTCCCTTGCTGCAAAAGCACGATCCGATCGGCATATTTGGCAGCCTGGCCCACTTCATGCAAAACCATGACCACCGTAAGTCCATGACGCCGGTTCATCTCCGCCAGCAGCTCCAGCACTTCCAGCTGATGGCTGATATCCAAATGGGTTGTCGGCTCGTCCAGTAAGAGGATGTGAGGGTTCTGGGCCAAAGCCAGGGCGATCCAGGCCCGTTGCCGTTCCCCCCCGGACAGGGAGGTGAGGGGCCGCTCCGCATATTCCGCCAGACCGGTTTGTTGCAAAGCCCAACTCACCATCTTCCGGTCTTCCGGCGCGGAGCCCCGCCACCAGTTTTGATGGGGATATCTGCCGCAGGTTACCAGTTCCTGCACGGTGATATCGCCGGGAGCCCGGGGAGACTGGGGCAAGACAGCCATTTGCCGGGCAATGTCCCGTCCGTCGGTTTTACGCAGATCCCGCCCCGCTAAGTACACAACGCCGTTCAGGGGTTTTAAATTACGGGAAAGGGCTTTTAAAACCGTACTTTTCCCGGAACCGTTGGGCCCAAGGATGGTGAGAATTTCCCCCGGGCGGACGCAGAGATTTACATGCTCCGCCACCGGTTTTCCCCCAAAGCCCAGTGATAGGTCTTTTGCTTCCAATAGCGGCATTTTTCAGGCCCTCCTTAGCAGAAACAGGAAAAAGGGCGCGCCAAAGGCGGCCATAATAATCCCTGCCGGCAGTTCGACCGGAGAAAAGATGGTCCGGGCCAGCGTATCACTCAGGGTTAGGACACCGGCGCCCAATAACGCCGAAGCCGGCAGGAGAAAACGATGGTCCGAACCCAACAGCACCCGGGCCATATGGGGCACTATCAAGCCTACAAAACCCAGGAGGCCGGCCACACTTACCGCACTGGCCGCCAGCAGGGCGGCCACCGCCGTGAGCAGCAGCCGCGTTTTTTCCACATGCATCCCCAGACCACGGGCGATGTCATCACCCAGGGCCATGATATTTAAGCGTCCGGCCCCCAGGACGCCCAGGAGACCGCCGACAACGGTATAGGGTAATATTAACTGCAAGTGAGGCCAGCTTCTGGCGGCCAACCCGCCCACCAGCCACATGAGGGCGCCGTGCACCCGGTCGCTGTAGAACACCAGCAACCCGGAAATTCCGGCGCCCAACAGGGCGGAAACGGCTACGCCCGCCAATATAATGCGCACAGGCTGGATACCGTTTTTCCAGGCCAGAAGATAGATTAAAACCGCCGCGGCCATCGCCCCGCAAAAAGCCACCGGCGTCACCAGCATCTCCAGGTGCGGATACAGCACCAAAATCACTACCCCTGCAAGGCCGGCGCCGGAGGAGATCCCCAGAATGTGGGGATCAGCCAGCGGGTTTTTCAACACGCCCTGCAGGATCGCGCCGGCCAGCGCAAGATTGACCCCCACCAGGGCGCCCACCAGCGTTCTGGGCAAGCGGATATTCCAGATTACCTGGGACTTGGCATCCGCCGTCAGGCCGGCCCGGAGAATACGCAAGATTTCTTCCGGCGATACGGCTACCGACCCTATGCCCAGGCTAATCAGCAAAGCTCCACCGGCAAACAGGGCGAAAACAACACAGACCGTCAGCCGCCAGCAGGTGCGGTTACGCAGCGGAAAAGCAATCACGGTCGTATTACCGTCCATGGCCGTAGACCTCCGGATATACTACGCGGGCCATGTAAGCCACCGCTTCATCGTACCGCACGCCGGGATTTAGCTGAAATAAATCACCGGGCAGAAAATACACCTGTTTTGCCCGGACCGCCCGCATTCCCGCCCAGGCCGGATTGTTTTCCACCTCGTCCCGCAGCCGTTTCTGCACCTCGCCTGTTTTCCCCATCATCGTTACCATAATGACGTCAGGGTCTCCTTCCACGAGTTTCTCCAAACTAAACGGGGCTGCAGCCTGCTCCGCTGCTAAAGGCAGGCTTTCCGCCGCGATATTCCGCAGCTGCAGCAGGCCGGCCACATCCCCCGCAATACTGCTGCCTAATTCAACCGTAATATTTTTCGCCGTCGCATGCAGAATGACCACCTTGCGGGACTGCGCAGGCAAACGGTCGGTAACAACCCTTACCCTATCCGTCAACTGCTGCGCCACAGACGCCGCCACCGTGCCCGTACCGGCGATTTCACCAAAAAGCAGCAGCTTCGCCCGCACATCTTCATAAGTTTTCATTTTCAGCAATAGCACCGGTACATGATTGGCGTTCAACAGGGGCACGAGTTTTTCGTGCAATCCCTGATAAGCAATAACGAGATCCGGCTGCAGAGCAATAAGCTTCTCGACATCAATATTTGTTGTCTGCCCAAGTTCTGTCAGCACGGCCGCCTCCGGAGGCAGCCGCTCGCTTTGCGGGGTGGTGGGTCTGCCGATCGCCTGCCCGCCCACCGCGTATAATAAATCAAGGTAGCTCGTAGACAGTACGACAATACGCTCCGGTTTCCGTGGCAGCGTAACTGCTCTGCCCGCATCGTCTTCGACAGTCAGATAACCGCTTTCCGCTTCCTTTGCCCGGTCAGCCGGCGCCGGGCAGCCGCTCAACAGGGCGGTCAACATGACCAGCAAAAGGCTTATAACTATCACAGGTTTTTGCGTCCTCAACATTTTTACGCCTCAGTTTCCACGGCCTCAGGGCCGCTTAATTGCCGGACCGCCGCTGCCACATGCCGCAAATAAATATTTTGCAAAGTGGGATTCTCGCCCAGTCCATGCATATAGACCGACACTTCATAGCCGGCCTTTTCCAATTGCCCCTTCCAGGAGTCAGCCCCGTCGCCGGCCAGATCATCTTGGGCATGAGCACCGGCTGCCAGCATAAAGGGCATGAGCACCACGCGTTTAACATTCCCCGAGAGAAGACGGGCTTTAATATCGTCCAGGGTGGGTGACGCCTCAACTGTGCCCAGGTAAACCCGCATCCCTGCTTCGTCCAGCTTTTGCTGCAAAATGGTATAGGCAATATTCGCAGGATGCCGGGTCCCATGCCCCATCAGCACCACCGCCTCATCGTTGGACAAGGGCGGCAGCTGCTCCGCCAGCGCTTTGACAGCCTCCCCATAATCATCAGCCTCGCCGGCAGAATACAAGACCGGTTTGCCTAAAACAAGCTTTGCCAAACCGTGGTCCGCGCGATAACCATCCACCGTATTCTTCAACTGGTCGTACTCCTGGCCTGCAATAATATGTAAGGGCTGCACCACCACTTCCTGAAAACCCTCATTTCCCAGTTTCTCCAAAGCTTCCCGCGGTGTGTCGATGCACAGATTTTCCTGCCGTCGGAGCTTTTTAATAATGGTTGGTGAAGTAAAAGCCCTGCGGACTGTGAAACCGGGAAACTCCGCCCGGATTTTGTTTTCCACCGCTTCAATGGTCAGTTTCCTGGTCGCCGGATAACTCGTCCCGAAACTGACGACCAAAATAGCCTTCTTATCACCGTCGGCTCCCTTTGCCGACACAGTTCTCCCGTACATGGCGAAACACAGCAAGCCCCATATTAAAATACTGCCCGGTTTATAAAAATACACGGTTAATCTCTCCCACCTCCATGCCGGCGCAAACAAAAAAACTCCCCAAAACACGGGAGTTGCCATGCGGGCCGAAAAACGGGCCACACCTAATCCCCTCCCTATCGCTCGCAGGTAAAAGCGGTGATTGTCAGACAGGCAGTTCTCCTGGCTCTGGATCATGGCTCCCCCAAACCTTCCCGGAAAATTCCCAGTGGCGTCAATCTTGGGTTTGCTCCCCATTACAGTGGCGGGACCGCGTTGGTCTTGCACCAACTTCCCTATTAAGCCCTTACGGGCACCTATCCCTGTTATGTATCTTTTTCAACTATAGATGAAAAAGCCCCCCCTGTCAAGTTACGCATCAGGACCCGAGAATTGTAACGGCACAATTGGTATACAGGATTACCCCCCGGGCAATCTGCGGCGAATCGCCAGATAAAGAATTCCGCCGGCCAAGCCGGTGATAATTTGCGGCCAGCCCAGGGTCATCATAAGGATCGCGGCCGCTTTTTCCGGCAGCTGAATATGGACAAGCACCCCCCGGACCA
Source organism: Firmicutes bacterium UBA5324 (assembly GCA_002411145.1). Taxonomy (GTDB): domain Bacteria; phylum Bacillota; class Negativicutes; order UBA11029; family UBA11029; genus UBA11029. Next base: position 8,629 of record DHRA01000056.1, read on the forward strand.
TCAAATACACGACGGCAAACTTTGCGCCCGTGGCCAGGACCACCGCCCAGATCCTGCTTCTGCCGGACAATACATTATAGCCCAGGGCATATGCCCCATTAGCGGCCGCAATCGGCGGAATCAACACAGGCAGGGGGAGCAGTTGCTGCATATAAGCCACCACCGGCGCCACAACCGCCGGGACCAGCGCCAGCCGCCAGCCGGCTGTCTCCACCGCCGCAAGCAGGCAGGCATTTACCAGACTGCCAATCACAAATACGGAAACAAAGGGGGGCACCGGCAGCAAGAGCCGCAGCGACTGAAAAATAAGCATCAAGGCCACCAACAGCGCCAGCCTCGTCATTTGCTTCAGTTCCATATAAGCCTCCTTTGCATACAAACCGGCAAATACAGCTTATCCGTTTTGTATACACGCCGGGAGCAAAAAACGTCTCCCGGACATTATTCTTTTAACGGCCGCCGAATTCTTCGGCAGCCTGTTCGCGCAACACCGTATTGAGCACTTTGCCCGTGACGGTTTTCGGTAATGCGGCTACCTGTACGAACTCCCGCGGGATTTTATAGGCGGCCAGCTTTGTTTGCAGATAATCCCGGATAGCCTTTTTGTCAATGTTCTGCCCCTCGGCGGCCACGATATAGGCACAGGCTGCATGGCCCCGCAGGGGATCAGGAAAGCCCACAACCGCCGCCTCCACAATCGCCGGATGGGCAAACAGCAATTCCTCGATCTCCCTTGGGTAAATGTTCTCCGCACTGGAGATAATCATATCTTTCAACCGGTCGACAATATAGAAGTAACCTTCCCTGTCCCGGTAGGCAAGGTCTCCCGTGTGCAGCCAATCGCCCTCCAGAGTTTGTCTCGTGGCCTCAGGCAAGTTATAATAACCCTTCATGACACTGGGTCCCCGCACGGTTAATTCACCCACTATACCCGGAGGAACCTCCGCGCCGTCCTCCCCCGTCACCCGTACGGCAACCCCGGGCAGAGGTTTACCAATTGACCGGTATTTAGGCGTTGCCACCGGATTCAGAGTCACCACCGGCGAAGCTTCTGAAAGGCCATACCCTTCAATGATCTGCCGGCCAAACTTTTGGGTAAATTGCCGGGCAACATTTTCCGGCAGCGAAGCGCCGCCGGAAATAAAGTATTTCACATGGCCAAATCCGCCGGGTGAGCCGTAGGTCGTAAACAGATTATACATGGGCGGTACACCATAGACGACCGTAAGCCTCTCCCCCGTAATGACCGCCATCGTTTCCTTCAGGACGAAAGTTTCCACCACCCTGACCGCCGCTCCTGCCAGCAGGGTGGCCAGCACTGCACAGGTCCAGGAAAAGCAGTGATACATTGGCAACACACATAACACCCGGTCTTCCGGCGTCATGGGCAGGATCTCGGTCAAAGCCCCGGCGTTGCTCACAAGGTTTTTATGGCTAAGCATCGCTCCCTTCGGTTTGCCGGTGGTGCCGGAGGTATAAATAATTACACAAATATTTTCCGGCGCGATCTCCACGGGCGGGGCGGCGGCGTATTCCCTGACAGCCACTGCCGCGCCGATATCGGAAATGATCAGTTGCGTAACCCTTTCCGGGTAATGATAATGCTCCAGTTCCGGCGCCAGCTCCAAAGGAGCCATGGTGATCAGATGCTTCATTTTAGCGTCTTGGACAATATAGGCGATTTCCCTGACCACAAGCTGGAAATTCAGGGGTACAACCACCGCGCCCAGGCTGGCGACGGCCATATAACTATAAACGTATTCCGGTGAATTCTTGGCCAGCAGTCCCACATGGTCCCCGGCGCGCATGCCTTTATGATAAAAGTAATTCCGGTATTTTTCCACCATTTCCTGCAGTTGGGCGTAGGATATTTCCCGCTGCCCCAGAAAAGCTTTACTCTGTTTGCTTCCGGCGTATATTAGTTCATGAACCAGCATACTTATCCTCCTTCTGTTGCGTCCCCTCCCACATTTTCCACACGGCGCCGGCAATATCCTTTAACCGTATGCCCGCGGGGCGAAGCGAAAAACTTGTAAAAGGCACAATCAGCGATCGTGCCTTTTACAAGTTTTCCGTTTCGCCGGCGAAAACATCCTCCTGCGCCGCGTAAACATCCTGTGTCCAGGTAACGGCAGGTTCGTTTTGCAAAAAATCCCGCGCATCCTCCGCCATTGCCCGGTATTCTTGCCGGCTTAAAGCCTGCGCGGACCGGCCCCGCTCCTTTTTTTCCGTGTATGCCTTTTTCTCTTCCACAGATCCGCCTCCTGCAGCCAATTTCTGAACCTAAACATATTGTGGCCGGCCGGCGGCGGATTATACTTCACTCTTTTGTAATGGAAATTAATCCTTCAACAACTTTACTTAAATCGGCGACAATGCCTGCCTGCATATCCTTGTCCGGCACCGTGAAAGTTATCGGAATCTCCACCAAGCCCGGACCGATGGTTTCGATATGAATATCGGTAATCGCGCAGCCACGTTTCCCTAAATACGAACCGATGAGCCCGATTTGTCCCGGTCTCTCCTCCGCGTGGATGATCAAAGACATGGTAGCAGGAGAGCCGAACAGCATCTTTTCAACGCGTGGCTTGACCACCAGGATTAGCACTACCAACCCGGTCGTGGTGATAGCTCCCACCATTGCTCCCGCGCCAACCGCGATGCCCACACAGGCGGAAACCCATAAGCCGGCGGCTGTTGTCAGCCCGCGAATCGTAAAGCCCTCTTTTAATATGGCGCCGGCCCCCAAAAAGCCGATGCCGCTCACCACTTGAGCCGCTAAACGCGCGGGATCGGCATTGGTTAATCCCTGCACCCCGGCATAAAGGTTAATCGATAAGGTCGTCACAAGACATGAGCCCAGACAAACCAGCATATAGGTCCCCAAACCGGCGCTTTTTCGGCGATGCTGCCGCTCAAAACCAACCATTCCCCCCAACAATACGGAAACCAATAGCCGTAAAACCACTTCGGCATCGCTGATCAATCCGCGCCACCTCCCAATTCTCTCCTACTCCATTATATTCGTGATGCAAAAAAAGAACAATAGAATACCCCTAGTACTCTGTAAACCCTAAAACTACAATTACCATCACGGTCTTTTTCCGCAATGCTGCGTTGTCGTCAGCTTACATATGTCCGATATGCGCGCCTCCTCCGCCTTGCTTTGCGAAAAAATCCCGCAAATTTAATTTGCACTTTTAGAGTTTACAGAGTACTAGTCTTTAAACTACGGGCATGGTCTCCTTTGGCCGGTAATTTTTCCAGAGTGACGCCATGCCGGGCAGACCGGACAAAACCTTCAGCTTATCCTTGCCCTTAATGGCCTCAACGACACTGCGATGGTTATTCAGAAAACACTCAATGCCATTTTCCTGCAGCCTTGATTTGCGAATATCCGGGGGGAACAGTTCCATAATCGCTCTGCCAATCCTTTGAATCAGCGGATTGTATGTAAACTGAAGCATCATACTGTAAAAGGCGAGATCAAATTCCACAAAATCATCGCAAATCGTTTTCCCCTGTGCATAAAGTTCCTGTTCCTGCGCCAGCAGTTGCTCCAGGCTCGGTATATCCTTTTCCGTAATCTTGTCAATAACCAATAATGTTACCATCATTTCAAACATAATCCGTAATTCGGATAAATCGTTTGCCGTTTTCCGGTCCATGCTCAGGCTGAAGATCAGTGGATTAAAAACCGCCGACGTTACTTCCCGGGTCACAAAAGTGCCTGAACCGCGCTTTACCTCCAACACCCCCAGGGCTGACAGCATTTTGACCGCCTCGCGCACGGAATTGCGCCCCACCCCAAATTGCGCCATCAGTTCCAATTCCGTGGGAATTTTCTCTCCCGGTCTAATCGCTCCCTGGGAGATAGCCCCGGTTATTTGTTTTAGTACTTCGCCGACAATTGTCGTATCATTAGTTACACGGTTAAAACTCATGTCAAACCTCTCATGCAGAAGTATTTTTATTCATTATACAAAATTTTCCAGCGCAAGGCAATGTACCCCTTTGCATAAAAACGGCCTTCTATAACCAATTTGACATAATCTACAAAATTTTCCAAAAATAGAAGAATTTCTTGGTAGGATTTTCCTGTTATTGCGAGAATATTACTGCGACACTGTAAATTGCTTACAGTTCGTATGAGGCAAACTTAATGAAAATTAAGGACGCAAAACCATGGGACTAAGGATCGGTTTATGATTGATGTCTGCCAGGTTGCCATCTAGTATAGATGTAACCTTGCAGCTTTTTTGTTTCCGGCGGCTTCTTGACCAATGTGTTCCAGAAACACACACAGCCGACCACTTTGTGAAAGGGAGGTGTTACCTTTTGGACTATGACGAGCCCTTCTTTAAAGTGCTGTTTTGGCACTTGCCCGTTACGGCCATGATTCTCGATCATGACCGGCGGGTCCATCTCGCCAACCGCACCCTGCAAATACTATTCCGTCATAAGGACGAACAATCAAGTCCGGAGCCCTTTGGAAATTTTTGCTCTTGTGCGTATTCCACCCGGGATGTGCGGGGGTGTGGCCACGCGCCCCAATGCAAAAAATGCATCATAAAGAGCACCGTCCTGCAGGCCATTAACGGCCATTCCGTTATTCGGGCCAAAGGCAGCATTACAACGCATAATGTAAAAGGTATCTCTTTCCTTAAAGTATTAATTACGGCAACGCCTTTAACGGTAAACGGCTTGAAGATGGCCCTGCTGATTATCGAAGATATCGCAAATGTCACGCAATTAAACGGTTTACTGCCCATTTGTTCCTGCTGCAAAAAAATCCGTTCAGAGGAGGGCTTGTGGCTAAACTTTGAGCAATATATCGAAAGACATTCCGAAGCACAGTTTACCCACGATTATTGTCCGGACTGCATCAACCAGCTTTATCGCAGCTATGAACAAAGCAAAGCGGGCACCTGACGGCAAATGGAAATACAGGAAAATCTATGCTATGATAGAGAAAACATGCCTCAGAAACGGCAAGTCATCACTAAAGGAAACCCGGCAAAGGAGGACAAATCCACTGAATATTTTATTTTGGGATATTGACGGTACATTATTGCGTACAAACAGGGCGGGGCTCTATGCCTTTCAGCAGGCCGCCAGGGAATTGCTGGGCGGGGAAATTGATTTTAACGGTATTGAAACGTCCGGCATGACCGATCACTATATTGCCGATCAGGTCATTCGCTCCATCACGGGGCAGACTCCCGCCCATGACGATATTTTACGGCTCGTCAGCCGCTACGAAGAATTGCTGCCGGCGCAGCTCGAAATACATCAGGGCTACCTGCTGCCCTCGGTGAGGAGCATTCTGACAGAGCTGCACGGTCATCCATCCTTTGTGTCCACACTGTTAACCGGCAACAATCCCGGAGGGGCCAAAATAAAGCTGTCCTTTTTTAACATTGCCCATTATTTTGATTTTTCCCTGGGCGCTTTCAGTCTGCAATGCCGTACCCGCCGCGATGTGGCCGACCAGGCTAAAAGGCTGCTCACAGACCGCTATCCGGATATCTCCTTTGCCCGCGTATTTGTCATTGGGGACACCCCCCACGACGTGGACTGCGGAAAATATATCGGCGCCCAAACCATCGCCGTGGCCACGGGAACCCACTCCTTTGCGAATCTCCGGGCGCACGCGCCCTGGTGGGCCTTAGAAACCCTGCCTTCCCCGGCGGAATTTATCAGGAAAATCGAAACCGGAGAGTAATATGTTTTATAAAAAAAATTAACCGCAGGGACGCAGAGAACGCAGAGAAATAAATTAAAACCCTCTGCGACCTCCGCGTTCTCTGCGGTTAAATATTTCCAAAACCCGGCTTCATTGCAAGTCGGGTTTTCTTTATCTATAAGAAAGTATATCCCGGGGTGGGGAATCCCTATTCCCTATTCCCTATTCCCTACTCCCTACTTCTTTACTTAATAGCTCCTCTTTCAGGGCCTTGTAACGCGTGGACAGGTACCCGCCGGTTTGAGATTCGCGATGATCAAAGCCAAAGGCCCGGCGAGTCACCGCCAGCACCGGCGGAGCCTGGATTCTCTTGGCAACACCCATGCCCATATACAGCTTCCACCATCTCTCCAGGTCGTTGATAAACTCCTCCGGTGAGGCAAAGATCTCCGCGAGCAGGCCGGCCTGGCAGCCGATTTCTTTTTCCAGGGTGCCTGCCGCATACCAGGTGAGAATCTCCTCCGGTGTAGCCCGGTTCCAGCGCTCCACAAACGCTCTGAACAGATAGTCATGATAGGGATAAATAATAGGATCTCCCTTGCCTTCATCCACCGCCTGCTCCCAGGATAATTCGGCGCTGGGCTTGAGGCGGATGATGCCGACGGGAATCACTTCCCGTCCGTAGACCGTTTGATTGAGATATTCCGCCACTGCGTATACCTGGTGCTTCCACAGGTCCGACAGGGCGGCCAAAAATCCGGCTTCATCACCGTATAAGGTACAGTACCCCACCGTCATTTCCGTTTTATTGGCATTACAGGTAAACCCGCCCTGTAAGGCAGCCGCCACCCCGGCCAAAATCCGGCTTGAACGGTCGCGGGCCTGAATATTCTCGGTAACAAAGGGACTTACGGTTAATTGTTTCACTATCCCCGTCCGCCAGTTCTTAACTTCTGCGCTGCTAAGCTGGTCTACGGTGTGATTGACCGCTTCCTGAATGGAGATTTCCGTGTACCAGCAGCCGAGATTCCGGGCCAGTTCATAGGACAAGTCCCGCGTCGTCCGGGAATTGAACACACTGGGCATATTTACAAGGTAAACATGCTCCGGGCCCAATATATCGGTATAGAGCGCGGCCGCCACTGCCGAATCAATCCCCCCGGACACCCCGACCACCACATCCTTTAAACCAATGGAACGTAAAAATTTCTCCACCCCGTAACGCAGCGCCCCGTATACAACCTCCGTAGTAGCATCGCCGGGGGGCACCATAGCTTCCCTAACGTTAATATCGGACAACTCCAAATAAGAAATCATTTCCGTGAAAGCCGGGGCGTAGTCCACGATCTCTCCCCGTTTGTTATACACCGTCGAATATCCGTCAAACGTATAGACCGTCTTGCCGTTATTCTGCAGACCGACATTGTTCACATAGATCAGCGGTACCGATGCTTTCCTGACCTGCTGGGAAAATAACCTGTTCCGTTTGAGATTTTTCCCCAGGGTAAAGGGCGAGCAGGATATATTAACCAGCAAATCAGGTTTTTGCCGCGCCAGGATTTCCATGGGCTGTACATGATAGTGATCGCTCCAGCCGTCTTCACAAAGCATACAGCCGAAGGATACGGTGCGCGTTCCAAAGGGAACCTGCACCGGCGTTAATAAAGACGCCGCTGCACAGTCTTGCTCAATGGCCAGTTTCTGCAAGCTGAAAAAATGTCTGTCATCGTCAAATTCACGGTAATTCGGCTGCAGTGTTTTGATCCGGAAAGGATACGGGAAGTTGTCACTGCCCCAAAACTTTCTATCCTTCGCGATAAAAAAGGCGTTATATTTCCTTACCCTGCCATCATTATTATATTTTTGCCAGTCCATGGCCACATTACCAAACATGATGCAGATATCTACCGCCGCCTCACAAACCTTCTCGCCATACAGCTCACAATCCCTGAGGAAGCTCTCCTGCTCCCACATATCCCCAATCAGATAGCCCGGAATAGACATTTCCGGGAAAATAATCAGTTCCGCGCCGTTATTTCTTGCCTCGTCAACCATGGCCATAATTTTCGCGGAATTCAAATCCGGCCTTCCTGGAATAACCTCCATTTGGGCTAATGCAGCTTTCAGCATATCCTACCCTCTCTCTTTTCTCCGTTTATATAAGAATATATCTCCATACCATCCTGCGCCTATGCGCGCAATTCTTTATGTTCTCTCCGGAAACGCCAAAATCCTATCCCGGCATGGACAATCACCTAAAATTA
>DHRA01000056.1:16795-18640 GCA_002411145.1 Firmicutes bacterium UBA5324
GCCGAAACCCGTCAAAGAAAAAACTTTATTATGCGACAGGAGGGTTACCTCATGAACCATTATCACTGGTATGGCGGTGTCACCGAATATACGCAGGAACACAACCATGGTTTTGAGAGCTTTACCGGACCCGCCGTGCCCTGCGGCGGGAGCCATGTGCACCGCTACCAGGGAGTTACCACCACTGATAAAGAACACTGTCACTACTATCAGGGTGTTACCGGTCTCGCGATCCCCACGCCCAAGGGAGACCACATCCACGCTTATGCAACCATTACCTCGTACGTACCCATGCATGATCACCCCATGAAAACCTATACAGGCCCGGTTATCCCCGTACCGGCGCCAAATTTTTGCGATGAAAGGATGATGTAGCATTATGAAAACGACAGCTTGTAATAACGTGATGCCCTGCGGCGGCATGCCCTGGTTCGATGACATGTCCTGCTCCGGCGGTATGCCCTGGTCCGGCGGTATGCCCTGGTCCGGCGGTATGCCCTGGTCCGGCGCTATGCCCTGGTCCGGCGCTATGCCTTGGTCCGGCGCTATGCCCTGGTCCGGCGCTATGCCCTGGTCCGGCGCTATGCCTTGGTCCGGCGGTATGCCCTGGTCCGGCGCTATGCCCGGCAGCTGGGGCGGCATAACCGGCCCCCATTGGGGCTGGGATTCACCCTGGGGCTGGACTTTTTAGAGAAGGAGGTCTTCCAAATGAACCACTATCACTGGTATGGAACAACGGCAGACTTTATCGAAGTGCATAACCACGGTTTTGAAGGTTATACCGGGCCGTCCATTCCCCATGATGACAGCCACGTTCACGAATACCAGGGTATTACTACCTTGGATGATGGTCATCGCCACCAATACGGCGGCGTAACCGGTCCGGCTGTGCCCGCTCCCGACGGCGGCCATATCCATGCCTACGCGGGAGTAACTTCCTTTGATGATCGGCATGATCACCCCTATGGCACTTATACCGGACCCGAAATACCGGCCTGCTGAATGATCCAAAGAAAAGACACCGGGCCTGCCATAGGTTGCCTTCCATAAGCCGGTGTCTTGATCCAATTTTGCAAACCCCACTTCTACAAGTGGGTGCCACCTTGTTATTCTCTTCAGGTGGAGTAGCTTCTCCACCTGAAGCCACGAAGTCTGGCATAGCCAGACAAGTTTACTTTTGGGCGTCGATCCTGTTTATTTCCTCCTGAATCCGCCGGCAGATACAGGCATTGCCCGCAATAAGCGATACTCCCCGGTCCTCCCGGAAAAAAATAACCTGGCCGCCCGCTTCTTCCACCAAAAGTACGGCGGCCGCCACATCCCAGATTGCCAGCTTCATTTCCCAGAATCCGTCCAGCTTGCCCGCGGCGACGCAGGCCAGGTCATAGGCGGCAGCGCCCATGCGCCGTATGCCCCGGGCCTGTACAATAAGCCCGGCGAAATAATCCACGTTATTAGCGGGGTGGGTGGCGATATCATAGGGAAAACCGGTACCCAGCACACATTCCGCCAGTTCGCTTTTCTCCGCTACCCGCAGTTTTGCGCCGTTCAAATAGGCGCCCTGACCTTTAATGGCGGTAAATAACTGCCCGATCACCGGGGCGTAAACAACCCCCAGCACCGTATCTCCTTGATATTGCAAGGCGATGGACACGGCAAAGACCGGTAATCCCTGCGCATAATTAGTGGTGCCGTCCAGTGGATCCACAATCCAGCGGTATGCGGCCCGGTCCGCCGATAACCCGGATTCCTCCGCCAGAATATCGTGCCCGGGATAATGTCCCCTGATAAAATCAATGATGGCCGCTTCCGATTTTTTGTCGACTTCCGTTACCAGATCGATGC
>DHRA01000067.1 GCA_002411145.1 Firmicutes bacterium UBA5324
CTTTTTTCACTTACCAGTTTATTAAGCCAATGCGCACTTTCCACTCATCCCGGTTCTCATCCCGTTTCTGCCGGTAGATGATGGTGGCTTCAAAGCAGTGCAGGTTGCGGGTCAAGACATAATCCAAATTGTGCACTTCATCCGTGTTCAGATTATAGCTGGTTCTGACCCCGACCTTCCAAAGCCGGTCCAACTTATAGGTAAAGCCGTATATCAGTTCATCCTTAACGTCAATCGCGTCATAAATGAACGGAGTTGAACCTTTGACATCGGCGTGGTTATAACCCAGTTCCACATTCAGGCGGTCATTCACGGCCGTGGTGGTGTTGATGTTAGTCCACCAGACCGACCGGTCGTCGCGACCCTCATACCAGTTATGCTCATAACCGCCGCCAAAGTTGAGGGTTGTTTGCGCGATTTTCACGGGCGTGTGGCTGATATAAACGGAACCGCCGCTGCGCCACAAGTCCGTGTGGGAATCCTCCTCCACTATCCGGCCCGTATACAACTTATATTGTGCATTCCAGGGTGATTTACCCAGACGGAACTTGTTGTGTTCATACACCAGTTCCGGACGGCGCTCCGACCATTCCCGGTCATCATTTACCTGGCTGCCGCCCATCAGGGAGACAGTGGTATGTTTGCTCCGGTTTACCAGCCCGTATTGGGGCTCAAAGCCCCGTTGGAAATAGTAATCCAGGTCTGTGACTACGGCGAGTTCTTTATTCAGCGGATATTCCAGATGCTGACCGATAAAGAAGCCGTCCTCCGAATGATAGCCGATTCTCGGCATCATACTTACTTCTTCTGTATTTTCTTGCAGTGATTTTGTGTATTTGGGCAAAGTAAAGAGCCTGGTGTTTTTCAGCCAGAAAGTCGCGTGATAGGCAACGATTTTATCCCCGGGATAAACCTCGATCTTCTCGGCGGTAATCCGGTAATCGGGTATTTGGGCGGGACATTTGGTAATGGAGCCCTGGCTGATCACGGATTTTTCCGGTAGCAGGGTCGCCGCCTGGGACCCAACCAGGATCCCCTCGTAAACGCCCTTGCTCTGGCCCATTTGACCAGTCTTGGTTTTATAGTTGTAATTCAGTTTCTCCCCGGTAAGGGTATTTTTAGCTTCCGTCCAGGTCACATTGCCGTCGGCCAGAATATCCCCGCTGTTTATATTGCCTGTAATATGTTCCGACTGGATTTTTGTCAGTTCACGATTCAGGCGCACATTGCCGCTAGCGCTTATCTCACCGGTTTCGTCATTATACTGCAAATAGTTGGCTTCCAGCGTAATAGGGGCCGGTGACGCCCAGGCCGGTGAGGAAGCCGCCAAACATAACAGGGCGACAACCAGCTTGCCCGTCCACTTTTTATAAGACATTGAAAGATCCTTCCTTTTACATTTTTTCCCTCAGTTTGTCCTGATTCACTCTGCTTAATTCTCTATGACTCGCCAATTTTCCTGCCTTTCGGACTTAGTTTACATAATTTACAGGTTTCGACAGGAATATGAGCACAGAAACACCCCCGGACATAAACGCCGGGGGTGTTGAACACCAAAACCCCGGGCACGTAACCCGGGGTTTTGAAAAAAGCCGAACTTGTAATTTGTAAATTAGAAGAAGAATTGCACGTGGGTTTGGAAGATTTTATCCTTTTCCGCACCGGTATCCACAGATTTAAGGTCTTGGTATTCAAGGGTGAGAATGGTGTTCTTGGCCAAGACGTTTTGGTAGCCGAAGTAAACACCTTTAACATCGTCTGTATTAGTAACTACACTGTTGTTGCTGCTGAAGGGAGAGGCTACCCCTTGATTCCACAAGCCATTTTTTTCGACGCGGCGATAGCTGAGAATGTAACCGTCGGTATGGGGTTTGCTCTTGTCAACGATGGTCATGTTGGTGGATAAGGTGCCGACTTTCTTCGTCGTTACCCCTTTAACCAATTGCACGGCCCAGGCGTCGGCGTCATCAATACCGCCGCCATTGCTCGTATCAACGTATTGGCCGACCAGTGACAAATCTTTGCCTAATTTGGTGTAGGCGCCGACGTCAAAGGATTTGGCTTCAGGTACGGTGCCGCTGACTTTGTCCCCTTTGGTGTAGCCAAGTGCCAGGTTAGCATCTTTGCCCATGGCCAGGTCGGCATAGAGACCGTCGAAATGGGTTTGGGCCGCAGCTTCCTCCAAGGAGAAAGCGGTAAAAGTAGTATTCTCCACTTTTTTCACGAAGATAACACCGTCATTGTCGCTAGGCTTGCCTACGTTCAGATTCATCCCCGCCGCGGCTGGCACACGGCCGATCAACGTTGTATCAATACCGGCGACGTCGCTAATGGTAAAGTAGTTTTGATTGAATCTTGGATTATTGGTAGTAGCATTAGCGCCGTTTTTGAAGGTAGCCTCCAGGCGTCCGTTGTATTTGACATGGTCGTTAATTTTCGCACTCAACAACAGACGTTGACGCAAATCCCACCCGTTAGTTCCGTCAAGAGCCGGGCTATTATCCGCGGATTGGAAGCGGATACGGCTTTCACCGGTAATGGTGATGTTCGGCGTGGTTTTGGGCGCCGAGGCTTGAGTTTTTTCTACCGTTGACAGTTTAGCTTCCAGGGCGGCCAGGCGTTGTTTGAGATCTTTGATTTCATCTTCCGGTGTAGCCGCGAAAGCGGAAGCGGATACAGCCAGGGTCATGGCAGCCAAAATAGCTGCGGCGGTTAATTTTTTGTTCATGGTTTAAATGTCCCCCTTAAGGTTTTTTGTAATTTTTGGGTGAGAGTTAAAGCAGGTACTACGCTGTTTCAGGGGGGGATACGACATGTAGAGTGTCCACGTTTCCTCCGCACGATTATCCGCCCTGACGGCAGGCTTGTCCATTTTTTACTCTCATCTATTTTTTTATTACCGTTGAAGAGCCTGTGGTCCTTAAGGTTGCACCTCCTTCCAGCCTCCACAGATTCCCCCGGGAATAAACTACAAAAAAAAACTGCGAGCAGACTTATCGGATATATAATTCGTGCGTTTTTCCAAAATTCCTGCTTTCCCTGTGTCAATTTTGCGAAAAATTTGTAAAGTGTTTATTTGGTTAGCAAAAAACCGCTTGCGCGTGCTTAATAATCTAACCACAGAGCCGCAGAGAACGCAGAGGGGAATATAATATAGTATTCAAAAGTCAGCATCCAGAATATTTGAAGGCGATGCACTATTTTCTATTCTCTGCGGCTCTGCGGTTCAATAATTTAATCCAAACAAAAAACCGGGAGCGGCGATGCCACTCCCGGCCTACGATCCATCTAACACTGCACGGGGCTTTTTATAGCCGCCCGCTGCAGTTCAA
>DHRA01000029.1:0-162 GCA_002411145.1 Firmicutes bacterium UBA5324
CTGGTAGCCCTGCTGCGGTCCCCGGGGCCCCTGGCCCTGGTAGCCCTGCTGCGGTCCCCGCGGTCCCTGACCCTGGTAACCCTGCTGCGGTCCCCGGGGCCCCTGGCTCTGGTAGCCCTGCTGCGGTCCCCGCGGTCCCTGACCCTGGTAGCCCTGCTGCGG
>DHRA01000029.1:330-30601 GCA_002411145.1 Firmicutes bacterium UBA5324
TAGCCCTGCTGCGGTCCCCGGGGTCCCTGACCAGATTTTCCGGCAGCCGGACTTTGGGGGGATATTGAACCCGTCATGGCGGGTTCCCCGGGTTTGGAGTCCCTTTGCTGGACTGGTTCAGGCGTTTGTTTCCCGTATTTTTCTTTTAGCAGCCTCAGACCGTCTCCGTCCACTGTACTCATATGGTTTTTCAACACTAAATCGTGTTTACTCAAAAACTCAATTACTTCCTTACTGGATACACTATATTCCTTAGCTAATTCATAGACTCTCTGTTTCGTCATTAATCCACCCCCGATTTTCTTTCTCCCATTAACACGCACCGTCAGTTAAATAAGGTTTTAATCCCCGCACAAAATTTATATCTGTGATGGCTACGGCCGACCGGTGCGATTTGCCGATGGCCCATCCCAACTCTACCTTTGTGCCGCAAAGATACACAGGCACATGCGCTCCTGCCGCCATATTGGTAAAGAGTTTCCGGGTATTTGCGGACGCATCTTCCGCGATTATTAACAGTTTTACCTTGCCTCGCCGCAGAGCGCTTTCCACCGTCCCTTCTCCGGATAGCAGTTTTCCCGCCCGCTGCGCCAAGCCAAGCAGATTTCTCACCTGGATGTGCATGCTATTTCACCAGTTCCAATTTAAGCGCCTCATATACTTCGGCAGGCACCGGACATTTGAGCGCTTTTTCCAGCCGTTTTTCTTTTACGGCTTTTGTCAAACAGTTCTCATCGGTACAAATATACGCGCCCCGCCCTGATTTTTTCCCCGTTGCGTCCAGCAGAATCGTGCCATCCGGTATACGCACGATGCGCTTCAATTCCTTTTTATTTTTCATTTCCTGACAGCCAACGCACATTCTTTGAGGGATTTTTTTGGCTTTCATTATTTCTCCCTCCTCTTAATACTGCATTTCCTCTACCGCGATAAACTGTCCGGATTCAAACCAATCTCCCGCACTTACTGCCTGGGTTTCACTCTTTATATCAATTTTCCAACCGGTCAGCTTCGCGGCAAGGCGTGCATTTTGCCCTTCTTTACCGATAGCCAGCGAAAGCTGATAATCCGGCACCACTACTTTGGCAATTTTGTCATTCTCATTTACATCTACCAGGACAACTTTCGCCGGGCTTAAGGCACTGGCCACAAAACTGACGGGATCCACACTCCATTTTACAATGTCGACTTTCTCACCCTTCAATTCATTAACCACGGTTTGTACCCGCATGCCTTTCGGTCCGACACAGGCACCTACGGAATCCACATTCTCATCTTTGGAAAACACCGCTATTTTAGACCGGGAACCGGGCTCACGGGCCACCGACTTTATCTCCACCAAGCCATCATGAATTTCCGGCACTTCCAATTCAAAAAGTCTTTTTAATAAGCCGGGATGCGTACGCGAAACCAGGATTTGCGGACCTTTGGTTGTCTTCTTGACTTCAACAATGTAGGTTTTCAACCGGTCACCATGTTTGTATATTTCACCGGGCATCTGCTCTTGAGGTCCTAACACGGCTTCCACCTTTCCCAAATCAATGAAGACGTTCTTCTGTTCAATGCGCTGGACAATACCCGTCACAATGTCGCTTTCCCTGCTGGAAAACTCCTCAAAAATAATCCCCCGTTCAGCTTCCCTGATCCGTTGGACCACAACCTGCTTGGCTGTCTGGGCGGCAATACGTCCGAAATCTTTCGGCGTTACCTCCACTTCCACGATATCGCCGGTTTCATAACGATGGTCGATGGCCCAGGCTTCCCCCAGCGACATTTCCAAGCGCGGGTCTTCCACATTTTCCACCACCGTTTTGCGGGCATAGACGTGGAATTGACCGCTCTCCGGTTCGACGGTAACCCGCACATTCTGTACGGATCCAAAACTTCTTTTATATGCAGAAATTAATGCAGCCTCAATGGCATCAAGCAGCACGGACTCGGCAATTCCCTTTTCTTTCGCCAGTTGCTGCAACGCCTGTATGAACTCGCCACTCATTTTTATTAAACTACCTCCCTATGCAATTTTTTCTTCAAAAGGAAATATGCAGCCTTACCAAAGCCGCTTTTTCCTGCGGAATGTCAACCTCTTGATTATCCTGTAAAATCGTGATTACTCCTTCCCGGAGTCCCCGTAATTCACCGATAAATTCTTTTTGTCCGTTAAGGGGGGTAAAGGTGTGAATTTCCACGATATCCCCGGTATGTCTGGTAAAGTCCCGCGCCTTTTTTAACGGACGGTCCAAGCCGGGAGAGGAGACTTCCAAGTAGTAGGACTGCTCAATAGGATCCAGGGCATCCAGTTGCTTTTCCAGCGCTTCACTTACCCGGCGGCAGTCTTCGATCTCAATACCGCCCGCTTTATCCAAGAAAACGCGTAAATACCAGTCGCGCTCTTTTACAAATTCAACATCAACCAGTTCGAGGTCGCTGCCTTTAATGATGTCGGCTACAAGTTCTTCCACCAAGGGCTCGATCTTTTTTTTGGCCATAATATCCCTCCTTCAGGAATATTTTATCTTTTCCTAAGATACCCGCTTCTATCAGTTGCCATTCTCACCTTTCCGCCGACCGCCCGTGCGTTACTGTCAGGGATCTTACCGGATCGTAATTTCGGCCTGACAGAACGGCACCGGCATAATGCGAAAGAGTGGGATGAACCCACTCTTCTCCTCACATCATTTTTCCTGGCATAATTATACCAGCATTGTCAGCCTTTTACAAGTGTTTCCCGGCGAATTTGCGAATTTCTAACTAAGCAAACAGCACTGTCTGATCCGTCTCAGGCAAATCTGTCAGGCAGCCATGTTCTTTTAATATATCAATCACGGTTTTGCTGACGCGGGACCGGTTTCGAAAATCTTCCAGCGAGGAAAAGGTATAGCCCTCCCGTGCCTGAACGATGCTGTTGGCCGCGCTTTCGCCAAGTCCCTGCAAGGAAGCCAGCGGAGGGAGCAGTCCCCCGTCGGCGATTAAAAACTTTGTAGCATGGGAACGGTAGATATCCACACGGTGAAAAACCATCCCCCGTAACATCATTTCCAGGGCCACTTCCAAAATTGTCAGCAAGCCCTTCTCCTTAGCCGTAATGGTATTGCCTTTTCGTTCAAATTCCGCCGCTTTGGCCCGGATAACCTGTTCCCCCTGGGTAATAAGCTGCGCATCGAATTCCGTTGCTCTCACGGTAAAATAAGTCGCATAGAACGCGGCGGGATGATACACCTTAAACCAGGCAATTCTAAACGCCATCATTACATAAGCTACGGCGTGGGCTTTGGGAAACATGTATTTAATCTTGCGGCAGGATTCAATATACCATTCCGGTACATCATGTTTACGCATGTCATCGGCATCTTCGGGTTTTACCCCCTTACCCTTCCGCACACCTTCCATTATTTTGAAGGCCTGGCTTGATTCAACGCCTTTTTGAATCAGATAAACCATGATATCATCCCGCGCAGATATCGCTTCCGCAAGTCGGGCCACTCCGTTTTTAATTAAATCCTGGGCATTATTCAGCCATACATCCGTGCCGTGGGAAAAGCCGGAAATCCGTACTAATTCACTAAAGGTCTGGGGCAAAGTATCCTCCAGCATCTGGCGCACAAATTTAGTGCCGAACTCCGGGATGGCAAAGGTCCCGACTTTCGATCCCAATTGTTCCGGCGTTAGTCCCAATGCTTCGGTACCGGAAAACAGTCCCATGGTTTTCGCCTCATCCAAGGGTATCGAACGGGCATTGATGCCGGTAAGATCCTCCAGCATCCGGATAACGGTGGGATCGTCATGCCCCAGAATATCAAGTTTTACCAGCCGTCCGCTGATGGAATGGTAGTCAAAATGGGTCGTGAGCGTGCCGGCGGCGGTGTCGTCCGCGGGATATTGAATAGGTGTAAAGTCGTGGACATCACAGTTTTTCGGGATAACCATAACCCCTCCCGGATGTTGCCCCGTCGTACGTTTTACCCCGGCGCAGCCGGAAACCAGACGATTTATTTCCGCATTTCGGCAACTTATATCCCGTTCGGACAAGTAACCCTTGACAAAGCCGTAGGCTGTTTTTTCCGCCACTGTGGCAATAGTGCCGGCGCGAAATACATTATCCTTACCGAATAACTCTTCGGTATACTTGTGGGCCACCGGTTGATACTCCCCGGAGAAATTCAAGTCAATATCGGGCACCTTGTCACCCTTGAAACCCATGAATACCGCAAAGGGGATATTATGTCCGTCCTTGAGCATCGGCCGGCCGCAATGCGGGCAATTCCGATCGGGCAAATCAAAGCCGCCGCCGGCACTGCCATCCAGCACAAACTCGCTATGCAGGCAATCCGGGCAGCGCCAGTGCGGAGGTAAGGGGTTCACCTCCGTAATGCCGCACATAGTAGCGGCAAAAGAAGAACCTACCGAACCCCGGGAACCGACCAGATAGCCGTCATCCAGGGACTTTTTTACCAATTTGTGGGCGATCAGGTATAAAACCGCGAAACCATTACTAATGATACTGTGCAGTTCCGACTTCAAACGTTCTTCCACCAGGGGAGGCAGGGGATTTCCATACCATTCCCGGGCGCGTTCATAACTCATCTCCCGGATTTGCTCGTCGGCTTTATCGATAACCGGGGGGAAGAACTCATCGGGGAAAGGTTTGATTTCTTCCGTCATCCCGACAATCTGACGCGGATATTCCACCACGACTTGATGCGCTCGTTCCTCTCCCAGATAAGAAAACTCGTCCAGCATTTCCTGCGTTGTCCGCAAAAATAGCGGGTTCTGGGCGTCACAGTCGGCAAAACCCTTGCCGGCTAGCAAAATCCGGCGATAGATTTCATCCTGCGGATCGAGAAAATGCACATCACCGGTGGCTACCACCGGTTTCCCCAGTTTAAGACCGATTTCACATACTTTGCGGTTAATATCCCGCAAGTGTTCTTCCGAAGGCACCTTGCCTTCCCGCAGCAAAAAGAAATTATTCGCAATGGGCTGTATCTCCAGGTAATCGTAGAAGGCGGCAATCTGTTCCACCTCCTCATCCGGCGCGTCGCGTAAAATAGCCCGGATCAATTCCCCCGCTTCACAGGCTGATCCAAGGATGAGGCCCTCCCGGTGAGCGGCGAGATAATCCCGGGGAATACGCGGTGTGCGATAATAATATTTAACATGGGACGCGGAAATAATATTGTAAAGATTTTTCAGCCCGGTGTAATCCCGGGCGATGATCACAATGTGGTGGGCGCTGTTCTGCCCGGGCTCGGTTAAGTAGCCTTCCACCCCGTAGAGTATTTTTACCCCGTGTTTGCGGGCACACTCATGCGCTTCCGGAAAGGCCTGCACCACCCCGTGATCGGTAATGGCCACGGCGCCATGGCCCCACTTGGCGACCCTGGCGATCAGTTTATCCACCGCACAGACGGAGTCCAAAGTACTCATCCGGGTATGACAATGCAATTCCACCCGTTTTTCAGCCGCCTCGTCCCTTCGTTCCTCCCTGGGCTGTATTTCCACAATGCTGTCGGCCATCAGCGTTAATTCCTGGGTAAACCGGTCATGCTGCACAGGACCGCGCAGCTTCACCCACATATTCTTTGCTATTTTATCCGCCAGGCCCGAGGTATCTTTTTCATCCAAAAAAACTTTGACCGCTAAAGAGTCCGTGAGATCCGTAACATCAAAAGTTATCAACTGCCGGCCCGACCGTAATGCCCGCACGTCCAGGGCAAATATCCGGCCGCTGATTACCGCTTTGCGTTCTTCCTCTTTGATGTCCGCGATTGGTACCGGCGCTTCTTTTATGGCCCGTCCCCACAGCGGTTTTCCCAAGGGCTTCTTTTCCTTCTTTTTCTCAGGTGACGCTTCGATAACGACAGTTTTAAACTGTTCTTCAACTTCCCGCCGTATTTCTTCACTGTCCTCGGCAAATTCACCGGCGACGAGCTGTATCTGGACGGTGTAGCCCAACTCGGCTTCAATGATGCCGCTGAAATATTGTGCACAGTTTTTTTGCCGGGCAATGTCCACCGCAAGGCAATTATTCATTTCAATCTGCAGACACGTGTCATTGATAATGTTAGGGCGGGCTTTCCGGAGCCAGCCTTGCAGCGTGGGCGCCTGCTCCACCACGCGGGAAATGATCCGCTCCCAGCCTTCAGTTAAATAATCGGCCAACGAAGCATATTGGGGGCGGCAGTTGATCAGAAACTCCACGTTATCCAAGTCGTATAAACGGCATAATTCTTCCCGCAGCACCCGTACGCTCGTTTCCGGCACAGGTTCATCTGTCAGCATCGTGACCTGCCATACTTTGTGACCGGCATCCACACTGACACTTTCAATCCTGGCGGCAGACAGTACGCGTAAATCACGGGGGTCTATATTAAGCGTACTAATGAAAGCAGTAAAGGCGTTAGACAACTTGCTTCCTCCCTTTAACTATGAGAAATGACAAACCGGCGGCGTTCTATAAAGTGAGACTTAATTCAGGTGGAGTTTTAACTCCATCTGAATTTTAGTCGAACTTATCCAGGAGCTTAGCGACGCTTTATCTCCCGCTTGAAGAAGCGGGAGTATTAGCGACGCTTAGCTATCGGACAAATTCCCTAACAGCTCCTTTATCTGCCGCACATAATCGTCCAGGGCATATTTGAATTCTGCGCCGGTTCGCCGTACTTTGACTTCCACTGTTCCTTCGGCCACGGCTTTATTCCCCACAGTTACGCGGACCGGATAGCCAATAAGGTCGGCATCCTTGAATTTTACGCCGGGACGTTCATCCCGGTCATCGATTGCCGTTTCCAGCCCGGCTTCCTGCAACGTCCGGTATATTTGCTCCGCCATGTCCATTTGCGCGGAATCTTTCACGCTCACCGGCACGACAATCACGTGAAAAGGCGCAATGGGTACCGGCCAGACGATGCCGTTTGCATCCGAATTTTGTTCGATGGCGGCGGCCATGGTGCGGCTCACACCGATGCCATAGCAGCCCATGACAATGGGTTTTTCCTGCCCTTTTTCGTCTAAGAAACTGCAGTCTAAAGCTTTTGAGTATTTTGTGCCCAGTTTAAACACCTGACCAACTTCAATCCCCCGGGCGAATTTCACTTCCCCGCCACACCGGGGACAGGGATCATGGGTGGTGATGAGCCGCAAATCCAAGATAGCCCGGGGTTCGTAATCCCTGCCGGAATTCACGTTCATGAGATGGGCATGCTCCCGGTTTGCCCCGCAGATACCGTTCTGTACGGCGGCAGCCGCATAGTCGGCGAGCAAAGTCACATTTTTCAGGCCCACCGGTCCGGCATAGCCGGTAGGTGCGCCCGTCAATGCCTGCACTGTTTCCGGCGCCGCCAATGCCAAATGGACGCAGGCCAAATAATTTTGCAATTTGATTTCATTAACCTCGTGGTCGCCGCGGACAATCACCCCGACAACTTTGTCATCGGCGGCATAGAATAGAGTTTTTAAACACCGCTCAGGCCCCACATGCAGAAACTTTGCTACTTCGTCAATTGTCCGCTGTCCGGGAGTGGCCACCTCCTCCAGCGCCAATAAATTGGCCGCAGCGTGCTCTGGGCTCAGGCACTCCGCTTTTTCAGTATTGGCGGCATAATCACAGTTGAGACAATAAACGATGGCTGCTTCTCCCGAATCTGCGATGACCATAAATTCGTGGGTTGCGCTGCCGCCAATGGCGCCGCTGTCCGCTTCAACCGGTCTGAAATGCAACCCGCAGCGCCGAAAAATGCGGGTATAGGCAGCATACATTTTCTTATAAGTACGCTCCAGTCCTTCTTCGTCACGATCAAAGGAGTAGAGATCTTTCATGATGAACTCCCGGCCGCGCATTAAGCCGAAACGCGGACGAATTTCATCCCGGAACTTGTCCTGTATTTGGTATAGCAGTAAAGGTAACTGGCGGTATGAACGTACGTCGCCCTTCACCAAGGCCGTAATAATTTCTTCATGGGTGGGTCCCAGACAAAACTCCCGGCCGTGGCGGTCTTTTAAACGAAACATTTCCTCTCCGTATACATTCCAGCGCCCTGTTTCCCGCCATATTTCCGCCGGCTGCACGATGGGCAGCAGTAACTCCTGTCCGCCCGTTGCGTCCATCTCTTCCCGGATAATCTGCATTATCTTTTTCAGCACGCGCCAAGCCAAAGGCATGTAGGTATACATGCCGGATGCGGCTTTACGCATCATGCCCGCCCGCAACATTAACTGGTGGCTGACAACTTCCGCTTCCGCGGGCACTTCCCTTAGCGTGGGGGCAAACATTTCCGAGCATCTCATGTTAGTTTTCCTCCTCAAGCAGTATTGCGAGTTCCTGACAGAAGCTGTCTAAAAGTTCCGCTTCTGCGACTTTCTTAATAATTTTACCCTGCCGGAAGATGAGGCCTGCGCCTTTCCCGCCGGCAAGGCCAATGTCCGCTTCCCGTGCTTCGCCGGGACCGTTTACCACACAACCCATTACGGCAACCTTGATGGGCCTGTCGATGTTGCTAATCCGTTCTTCCACCGCCTCCGCCAGGGAGGCCAAATTGATCTCACACCGCCCGCAGGTGGGGCACGATACCAGGGTCGCCCCGCTGCGGCGCAACTCCAGGGATTTTAAAATCTGCCGGGCCACCCTTACTTCTTCCACCGGGTCTCCGGTCAGGGAAACCCGTATCGTGTCTCCAATGCCCTGCACCAATAAGGCGCCGATACCGACGGCGGATTTAACAGTGCCCGAGCGTACGGTGCCTGCTTCCGTGATGCCGACATGCAAAGGATAGTCCACCGACTCGGACATCAATTGATAAGCCCGGACCGTGGTCATTACATCATGGGATTTCAGCGATATTTTAATATCGTGAAAACCAAGTTCCTCTAATATGTTTATATGGCCCAAAGCACTTGCCACCATGGCTTCAGGGGTTGGTCTGCCATATTTTTTCAACAAAGATTTTTCCAGTGATCCGGCGTTAACCCCGATACGGATGGGGATCCGGCGCTCCTTGGCCATGTTTACAACTGTTTTCACCTTTTCACGGTCGCCGATATTGCCGGGATTGATGCGCAACCCGTCCACGCCTTGTTTCAGGGCCTCTATCGCTAAACGATGGTCAAAATGAATATCCGCTACCAACGGCAACAGAGTCCTTTTTTTTATCTCCCCCAGGGCCGTCGCCGCCGCCATGTCCGGCACGGCAACTCTGACAATGTCGCAGCCCGCCTGGGCCAGGGCGGCAATTTGGGCCGTTGTTGCCGCGAGGTCGGCGGTTGGCGTATTGGTCATTGACTGGATGCTTACCGGCGCATTGCCGCCGACAACTATGCTGCCCACCCGGACGGGGCGGGTTTTCTTTCTGTTTATCACGACTGATCACCTTTATCCACGCATTTTAGAAATAAACCGGGCACCGCCCATTTGTTAGAATATCTTAAAATTGCGCATCAAATCATTGTATGTCGCCACTAAGGCCAGCGTCACAATTAAAGCAAACCCAATCATCTGGATCGTGTACAAAGTAGTTTTCTTCAGAGGTTTCCGGCGGATGCCCTCCATAATCAACAGGACAATATGCCCTCCGTCCAAAGCCGGCAGAGGCAACAAATTCAGGAGTCCCAAATTCAAACTCAAAAAAGCGGCAAATTGCAGCAAAGGTATAAAACCCAGTTGCGCCACTTTGGCGGACATCTGCGCGACACCAATCGGTCCGGATACATCAGCCGAACTCTTGCCGGTCAGCATACTGCCAATCTGGTTCAGCATCTCCCGTAAAGTAAAAAAAGTATGTTCAACCGCATAACTCACCGACTGCCCCGTTGTCAGTTCGGTATGCATAATTTGCGGTCCGATACCAATCAGGCCGCGTTGCACTTCCGGATCATAAACGGGAGTGACGGTAATCGCCAGTTCTTGC
This sequence comes from Firmicutes bacterium UBA5324, assembly GCA_002411145.1. GTDB lineage: Bacteria > Bacillota > Negativicutes > UBA11029 > UBA11029 > UBA11029. Next base: position 10,233 of record DHRA01000029.1, read on the forward strand.
GCATTTCTTTGGACGGTAAAGATCATTTGCTTTCCGGCACTGCGATGAATGCGCACCACCGTATCCTGCCATCTATCCACAGCCTCGCCGTCGATTGCCAAAATCCGGTCTCCGGGCTGCAGTCCCGCCTGTTCCGCCGGATTACCGGCCACAACTTGCCCGATGACATTTTCCTCCGACGGCTGATCCAAACCGGCGAAGGTATAGGTGATAGTTAAAAGTAAGACGGGAAGCAGAAAATTCATGAACGAACCGCCGAAAATCGTAAGCGCCCTCGCCGCCAGGGGTCTTCTGTTGAAGGATCTTTCATCTTCCTCTTCTTCCGGATCCATCCCGGCGATCTTATTGTACCCGCCAAGGGGTATGATGCGTAAAGAGTAGTAGGTTTCTCCATACTTAAATCCCACCAGCTTAGGTCCAAACCCGATGGAAAACTCATCCACACGCATACCGGTTAGTTTGGCGCAGATAAAATGTCCTAACTCGTGGGCGAAGATCAGCAGACCAAACACAAAGACCGCCGCCAGGATCGCCTCAAGAGAAGCAGATATCTCAGGTAAAACCATTAACTCACGTCACCGCCTTTTTCGTGATATATTCTTTGCACCTCATGGCGCGCCCATTGATCTGCAGCAAGAATCGTATCAATATCGTCCGCGCGGACAGGCGCATGTTTCTCCAGTACTCTCCGCACCAAATCCACAATCCGCAGAAAAGAAATGCTGCCGGCAAGGAACAGGGAAACGGCCTGTTCATTTGCCGCATTAAGCACAGCCGGCGCAGTACCCCCAAGTCTTCCGGCATGATACGCCAGATCCAACGCGGAAAAGACGTCCCGGGCAGGAGGCTCAAATACAAGTGTCCCCATTTTTATAAAATCCAGTCTGGGAAATTGGTTGACACAACGCCGGGGAAAGGTCAGCGCATACTGAATAGGCAAGCGCATATCGGGTAAACCCATTTGCGCCAGGACGGTTCCATCCACCGTCTCAATCATAGAATGGACAATGCTTTGGGGATGGACAACGACCGCGATCTGGTCCCATGACATACCAAATAACCATTTGGCTTCCATGACCTCCAGCCCTTTATTCATCAACGTGGCCGAATCAACGGTAATTTTGTTGCCCATGACCCAATTGGGGTGTCGCAATACCGCTTCGCGGGTTACAGTTTTCAGCTGTTCACGGCTATATCCGCGGAAAGGACCCCCGGAGGCGGTAAGAATGATCCGGGACAATTCTTCACGATTTATCCCTTGTAAACATTGGAAGATGGCGCTATGCTCACTGTCAACGGGCAGTAACCTCACCCCGTGCCTGGCTGCCTCTGCAAGCACGAGCGAACCTGCGGCCACAAGGGTTTCTTTATTTGCCAAAGCAATATCCTTCCCTGCCCTGATGGCGGCTAAAGTCGGCCTTAAACCGACGGTGCCCACTAAAGAAGTGACGACAATATCCACCTCCGGATACGACGCGGCGGCGAGCAGGCCCTCATCTCCGCTCATAATCTCGCAGCAGCCCCCCATATCCGCCTTTAGCCGCGCCGCCGCCCGCTGTTCATGTAAAACAGCCAGTTTGGGGTGAAACAGTTCAATCTGCCGGGCCAGCAACTGATCGTTGCTGCCGGCGGCCAAAGCCACCACTTCGAATTGTTCAGGCAGAGCCGCCGCAACTTCCAAAGTCTGCACACCGATTGAGCCCGTACTGCCCAGAATGGCAATTCGCTTTCTCATGATCGTAAAAACTCCTTATACTTTGCTTTAGTTGCCAAAAAATAGCTTAACCGACTATAAAAAACTTAAGATAGAAATACACTGCCGGGGCGACAAACAAGATGCTGTCGAAACGGTCGAGGATACCGCCGTGACCGGGGAATGCCCTGCCGGAGTCCTTGACGCCGGCAAACCTTTTCAAAACCGATTCGGCTAAATCCCCCAGGATGCCGGAAATACCCGTCAACAAACCCAGCATAATGCCATGCGGCAAGGAGATTTGTACAAGCGTACCCAGCCCCGCGAACAGAATAATACTTCCGGCCATACCGCCCACAGCTCCCTCGATGGTCTTTCCCGGACTTATTTCCGGACAAAGTTTATGTTTCCCCAAGGCCGTGCCGACGAAATACGCGCTTGTGTCATTGGCCCACGTGGCCAGGAGGGCAAGCCAGGTAAAGGCCACACCGGCGGAAATCCCGCCCAGGGGCGTAATAATGGTATCAAAGGAAATATTACGCAGGAAAATGAGAAAACTGAACAACCCTCCGGCGTACAATGTAATAAATATTGTCACGGCGGCGTCCGGGACGGAAAATGTATTTTTCTGCACAATGAGCGTCACCAGGCAGCCGACGATTAAGACGGCCAGCAGAAAACCCATTTCATCCGCGTTGCCCAGATAGGCTACCGCCGGGATCAACAAGCCCAGACTGGAGCTAATCGCCGGCGAGGGAGAAAACCCCGTCCGCCGGAACATGCCGATCAATTCAAAAATACCGCCCAAAGCCAATAAACTTATGACCAAATAAAACGGCATTCCTCCGATATTTACCACATATATTGCAAAGGGTATACCGACCCCAGCCGTCAATAATCTCTTTAAGAGCATTATCTACACATCCTGTTTCTTGTTCTTTAATCCGCCGAAGCGACGGTCGCGGCACTGAAAGTCATGGATGGCCTGCATTAAATCCTGCCGGGAAAAATCCGGCCATAAAATATCGGAAAACCAAAATTCCGTATAAGCTAACTGCCAGAGTAAAAAATTGCTCACCCGGTAATCTCCGCTCGGACGGATCAGCAAATCAGGATCCGCCAGTCCCCCCGTATACAGATAATTTGCAAACAGCCGGTCATCAACTTCCGCCAGGGTAAGCATACCGGCCGCCAGATCCTGATGAATTTTTTTTACGCCTTCCACAATTTCTTTGCGCCCGCCGTAATTTACCGCAATATTTAATATTAGTCCCTGATTTTTACCGGTAATGTCCCGGGCGCGGGCAATCTCACGCTGGACAGGCTGAGGCAGACTGCCGGTTTCGCCGACAAAGCGCACCTGCACGCGCTGATTATGTAGTTCATCAACCTCTTTTTGCAGATACTCGATTAACAGATTCATTAACACGTTAACCTCTTCTTTGGGTCTTTTCCAATTCTCCGTAGAAAAGGCGTAAACGGTTAATATCTGTACCCCTAGCTCCGAACATAGTTTTACCGTGTCCCGCAAAGCCTCAACACCGGCACGGTGGCCAAAAGCTCTTGGCATGCCTCGCTTCTGCGCCCATCGCCCATTACCATCCATTATGATGGCAATATGCTTGGGAATACGGTTTTTATCAATTAGGTGTGCAGGACTTCCGCCGTCCTCCGGGGTTCTCCTGTTGCTTTTACCGCCGAACCACTTCTTAAAAAACATACAATCCTCCTGGGCAATGGCATAGTGCGTCGCGGACACAGCCCATTAAACACAATTGAGTCGCGGGAAGTGAGGAAATAGCCGGGGAAATCATTACCCACGACTACAGCCCGGACCCAACAACCCACGGGTCATGGGAAATTTTCCTCAGGACTACTGCCTCACGACTCACAACTCAATAAATTCCTTCCTGCCCGCCGCTTAATCTCTGACCGGAAACAAGTATTACGCTCTGTTCGTCGATCCATCGCTCCTGTATTACATACGGAAGGCCTTGTTCCCCTTTGTTTTTTACGGCTGCCGTTTCCCGTACCGCTTCGACACGAATACCGCGGTGCGCAGCCTCCGCGTGTGCTTCGTTTAACGGCAAGCCCACGAAAACATAATTTTTCATAAATATTATACTTCCATTATTTCCGTTTCCTTTGCCTCGGAAATCCGGTCCGCCTCTTTAATATATTTATCCGTTAATTTTTGTATCTCTTCCTGGGCACGCTTGTTCTCATCTTCAGAAATGACTTTTTCCTTCTCCAGTTTTTTTAATGAGTCGTTAGCTTCGCGCCGCAGATTACGCACGGCAACTTTCGACTCTTCCGTGGACTTTTTGGTCATCTTGACGAGTTCGGTCCGACGTTGTTGGGTTAATTGCGGAATGTTCAGCCGGATTACGCTACCGTCATTATTCGGCGTAATGCCAAGATCTGATTTGAGGATCGCCTTTTCAATTACGCCGAGGAGATTTTTTTCCCAAGGTTGAATTACCAGCATGCGCGGTTCCGGTGCAGATACACTGGCCACCTGATTAACAGGTGTCTGTGCCCCATAGTAATCCACAGTCACTCTTTCCAGCATCGCCGGCGTAGCCCGACCGGCCCGGATATTCCCCAGGTCTTTCTTCAGGCTTGCCATCGCCTTCTTCATTTTTTCTTCTGTCTCTTGATATACTTCCTTACTCCCCATAGCTTATTTCCCCCCTACCATCGTTCCTAAATCCTCACCCATTGCTGCTTGATATATATTATCAATATTATCAATACTAAAGACCAAAATTGGTATTTTATTGTCCATGCACAGGGATGTGGCCGTTGAATCCATGACAGCCAGGCCCTTGCTCAGCACTTCAATGTATTCCAGTTCTTTGAATTTTTTTGCTTCGGGATTCTTCCGCGGGTCCGAATCATATACGCCGTCTGCGTGTTTTTTCGCCATCAGAATAACCTCGGCTTCGATCTCCGCCGCCCGTAAGGCCGCGGTTGTGTCCGTGGAGAAATAAGGATTCCCCGTGCCGGCCGCAAAAATTACTACCCGCCCTTTTTCAAGATGCCGTATCGCCCGCAGACGAATATACGGTTCCGCAATTTGCCGCATTTCAATGGCCGTTTGGACGCGGGTGATCACGCCATGGTGTTCCAAAGCATCCTTCAACGCCAGGGAATTAATAACCGTCGCCAGCATACCCATATAGTCGGCAGTGGCCCGGTCCATGCCTTTAGAACTGCCGGATAATCCCCGCCAGATATTTCCTCCGCCTACGACAATGGCCACTTCTACACCTTGCTGTTGCACAGCGCTGATTTGCAAAGCGAGGGCGTCCACAATCTGCGGATCAATCCCATACCCCTTGGCGCCGGCCAATGCCTCCCCGCTTAATTTCAAGACCACACGTTTATATTTGGGCTCTGTCATCAAAATAAAACCTCCACTAAAAGAAAAGTTCTACATATTACAAATTACTCCTGTTAATTACTTGTACCCTCTGCTAAAGAAAAGGAACACGACAGTGTTCCTTTTCTTGGTTGTTAAACCATTTCCGAAAGCCCATGCCGGTAAAAGCGGCTATTCGTTTATTGTATTATACTACTTTTGCACTGCAGATTTTACCTCTGCGGCAAAATCAGATACTTTCTTCTCAATACCTTCACCGAGTTGGAAACGCACAAAACGGCGGATGGAAATATTTTCTCCGATCTTGGCCACTTTTTCCGTAACTAACTGGCGAATACTTATATCGGGATTTTTTACAAAACCTTGCTCCAGCAGACAAACCTCTTTATAATACTTCTCTACGCGGCCGATAACCATTTTGTCCACGATTTTTTCCGGCTTTCCTTCGTTGAGCGCTTGATTCCGGAGCACTTCCTTCTCGTGTTCCAGCACTTCCTGGGGCACTTCGTCCTTATCTAAGTATTGAGGGTTCGCCGCGGCAATATGCATAGCAACATCTTTGGTGAATTGACGGAATTCATCGGTTTTGGCCACAAAATCGGTTTCACAGTTGATCTCCACCAAAACCCCGATGCGTCCTCCGCCATGTATGTAAGATTCCACTACCCCTTCAGCCGCCACACGGCTGGCTTTTTTCGCCGCCGCAGCAAGTCCCTTTTCCCGAAGAAGGTCTACCGCCTTATCCATACTGCCGGCACATTCCATCAGGACTTTTTTGCAGTCCATCATGCCTGCACCGGTACGTTCACGAAGTTCTTTTACCATTTCTGCGGTAACCATTTATTTATTCCTCCTTTAAAGATTAGAAAACCCGGCTTGCGCCAGCAGCGGAAGCCGTTGATTGCCTTTGTCGCCGGATAAATTCAACTTTCCGGCGACGAAAAATAAAAGTCAGAAAGGTAAGGGAACATGAGTCCCGCCGGCCTCCTAAGTCACCCTTACCTTTATCTTGCACCGATACTTTATTCGGCCATTTGCTCGCCTTGGCGGCCTTCGATAATCGCATCGGCAACTTTGGCCGTTAACAATTTGACTGCGCGAATTGCATCATCGTTACCGGGAATTACATAGTCGACTTCGTCGGGATCGCAGTTTGTATCGACAATTGCTACAATAGGAATGCCCAGTTTACGCGCTTCCGATACAGCAATTCTTTCCTTACGCGGATCGACAATGAACAATGCGCCCGGTAATTTGGCCATGCTCTTAATTCCGCCCAGAAATTTCGTTAGCTTCTCCTGCTCATGACGAAGGGCGATTACTTCCTTTTTGGGCAATACTTCGAACATACCTTTAGTTTCCATGTCTTCCAGTTCGCGCAGGCGTTTAATACGTTGCTGAATTGTTTGGAAGTTTGTCAGCATGCCGCCAAGCCAGCGTTCGTTTACGAAATACATATCGCACCGCAATGCTTCTTCTTTTACCGCTTCCTGGGCCTGCTTTTTGGTACCTACGAATAAAATGGTTTTACCTTCGGCGGCTACTTCTTTGACAAAATTATAAGCTTCCTCGACTTTTTTTACTGTTTTCTGCAGGTCAATGATATAAATACCATTGCGCTCCGTAAAAATGTACGCCGCCATCTTGGGATTCCATCTTCTGGTTTGGTGGCCAAAATGTACACCGGCTTCAAGTAGTTGTTTCATGGAAATAACAGACATTAAACATACCTCCTAGTTTTTCCTCCGCCCCTCGCATTTCCGCACTGCAACCTTCAGAGTGAAAGCACCTGCAGCAAGATTAAGGTGACGTGTGTGATAAACACTAAAAAAAATTATAGCACATTAGCCAACTAATGACAAGGGTGGCTGGCAAAGTCCCGCTGTGCGGCTTCACCCAGACTCGGCACCGGAAATATCCTTCCAGGCGGGGCAGATCCTTAGCCTGCTGTATCCCCGGTATTTAATCGGCCCCTTGATTGCCGATCTTTAAAAGCAGACGCACCTTACTATAGCTCAGTCCCGTGGCGGTGCCAATGGCATGCACATCCATGCCTTGCGCCGCCAACTGTCTTACCTGCCGGAGCGCTGCGGCTTCCGACGATAGTCCGGGCGTTTTCTCCTGTGGTAATTTTTCCTTTTCAGAGGAAAAATGGCTTTGTTTTGCTGCCGGCTGCCGCACACCTTCCGCTGTCGCCAAAAGATTTTCCAGCTCCGCAATCCGTTCGGCAGCTTTGGCAAGTATTATTTCCAAGCGCTGATTTTCTCTTGCGAATTGTTCAATAATCGCATCAGCGGTGCCTCTCAGCTCAAGCTGCAAGTTTTCCACCGACTGGGTGAATATCATTTCATTGTCATGATACCCGAGTTTTTCTTTAATCACCTGCCGGTAATTGTACAGCAAGAAGATTAGCAGCGCGGCACCAAATATATAATAAGGAAATATCACCTCTACCACTCCGCTATGTTTTAATGTCAATATGGTGTCCTAACCCGGGGTTTACACACTTACGGTCCTCTTCCCCGGCCTTACCCTGTTGCTTCTGCTCTGCGTCTGCCTGCTCCCTGTTTCCGCCTTGTCCCCGGGAATCTTTATCCAAGCGCATACGCTGATTTTCCTTTTGCATTGTTCCCTGCACCTGCTTAGGCCTGTTATGCATCGCCTGGGCAAGTTCTGCGGTAAATTGCTGTTGCTGGAGTTGATACTGGATTTCTTGGACATGATTCACCCGGTTTATCTCAGAAGCTTTGGGGATTAACACCTGTAAATCCACCGGGCGGATAATCATCTTTTACTCCCCTTTCCCGCATTCGCCTTCTTATTTATAGGGCCCGATTTTTATGTCTCCGTCCTCTTCGTAAAAGGTTGCGTAATTTACCGGATCCCGCACGGGTAAAATTGCCGAGCGTATGACAATTTTCACACCGGGATGGACCGTTTCCGCCACCTTGACCCTGCCGTATTTTAGCTCTTCAATTTGCTCTTCAATGGCCGCATAACGTTTGCGCAGCGTTTCATGCTGTCCGGTTAAAGTATAATATACTTTGGTGGTTTTTAAAAGCAGTTCCTTCTTTTCCGGCGTGATTGTCCCGTTGGCTTCCATGTTTTTTAACAGTTGCAAAGCTTTTTGCGCCTGTTCCATGCGCCACTGGGTATCCTTTATCTCGTTTTTAACTTTTACCATTTCATCCCGTAATTCCGGATTAAGGCCCACTTCTAAAGTAGTGAGGGTTGCTAAGTGGGATCCCGCGGAACGGGAGACAATTTCCTCCCCGGCACGTACTGTCCCGCCCACGATAACGGCGCGTTTCCCCTGGACGATAACTTTCTTGCCGGCGCTGATGTTACTGTGCAGTATGGCTTCCGCTACGGTGATCGTATCCTGCGCCGATACATTCGCATTTTCAATAAACTTCGCCGTGACGTTGCCCCTGGCGCGGATATGCCCGCGCTGCATGCCCTGGATGCCGCTCTTTACCAAGATATTGTTCCCCTCCAAAATAGCGCCGCTTACTGTACCGTAAACTTCGATATCGCCTTCCGCTTTAATGGAGAAGCCCATTTGCACCGATCCCCGTACAATCACTGAACCGACAAAGGAGATACTGCCGGTGGAAACGTCCACGTCTTCCTTTATTTCAAAGACCGGGCTGACATGGAATTTACCGTTAACCATTTGCACCTGTCCGTCAATGGCCGCCCGTAGCAAGCCGTTCTCGGCGGCATAGACATTCTTTCCCAACGGCAGAGGCACGTCCCTGCCTCCCTTTGCCTGAATGGGATCGCCCGTCACGGTGCATCCGGGAATGCCGTCTGTTTTAGCGATCTTTTCGGCCAGTACATCTTCGGCCCTGACGTTATATACCAGATTTAAATCAAAAAAGTTAACCCGTCCGTCTGCTTCTTCCCGTGGTTTGCCGGTTTTACTAAAGTCAAAGGCATATTCTATCCGCGCATTGACTCCATCCTGGGGCAGTTTTCCCCTGGCTACAACAACGGGTTTTTTCGGATTGTCCAGGGCCTTTATAACATCTTGCTCCGTAATACCGCTTATGATTCCCTTCTCCTTCAGCCGGGCGTAAATTTCATTAAGGGTGGGCGATGCCTTCTTACGGCTGGGAATGATCTCTACCGTTGCCTCCATTTTGTTTTTGCTAATTTCGACCTTGACTTCCGGGTCCTGCGGGCCGGGATAATCGCCGATCAGCACCGGTTTCCCTGTAGACGATGCAATCGCTTTGATGATTAAATCTTTCTGTACGGTATGTAAGTTCTGGCGTAACAACTCTGCATGGATCTCTTCAGAATTGGGACGCTGATCAACACTAGGAGACGGAAAGACAGTCAGAAAAACACCGCTTGGTTCCACTTCCACCTCATAGGATACGGCTTTGCCCACAGCCGATTCAGCTTTCTCAGGTTGGCTAATAGGTTCTTTTTGATTCACTGTCTCACCTCCCATAATACTAAGGGTCATGGAATAAGGGGTGGCGGAATTACCGCCCCCTGTTCAATAATCCTTAGAAAAACATGTTTTTCTTCCGGGACAAAGCCCCCCGTAAGCGGAGAATGGCTTTTGTATGCAACTGGGATATCCGCCCCTCCGATAAACCGAGGGTAACACCTATTTCCTTCAGGGTGAGCCCCTCATAATAATAGAGAGCCACCACTAAACGTTCTTTCTCCGGCAGCCGGTCAATGGCGGCAGCCATAATTTTCTTAACTTCCGCGCATTCCGCCAGACGGCTGGGACTGGAATCTTCATGCTCATCCACCAGCCAGGCATTGCCCGCCATTTCATCTAAAGAAAGCAATGAATAGCCATTGATGTCCTTTAAAAGACCATAATAGTCCGCCACTTCGATTTCCAATGCCGCCGCCATTTCCGCGTCAGTGGGCGGCCGGGAAAACTTTTGTTCCAAGTCGGCAAATAATGCTTCCAGTTTTTTTGCTTTCTGACGCAGGGAAACCGGTATCCAGTCCTGGGCCCGTAAAAAATCCAGAATGGATCCGCGGACCCGCGCAGTGGCATAGGTTTCAAATTTAATACCCCTGGTTAAATCATATTTGTCGATCGCGTCCAGCAAGCCCATGATCCCTGCACTGGTTAGATCGTCCCGGTCCACATGGTTCGGGAGACCAACGGCTAAACGGCCGACAATGATCTTCACCAGCGAGAGATATGATTTTATCAGTTGCTCCCGGGCATCTTGATCGCAATGCTGTTTGTATGACTGCCAAAGCATAGTCGTCAATTCATATTTGGATGCCACAGACACGATGCTCTCCTCCCCCCGTTTGGATCGCAGGCTTTACAGACTGAGGCCCGTGGTTTTGCTCCCCCCCGGGTGTTCACGCCGGCGGCGGGCTGTTCCGGGCCGGAAATATGCGTGCTTCCCCTTCAGAAATTTCTTTCGTTTGCAACGGCTGCAAAGCAGGTTCCCCGACGTCGGCATCCGCCACTTCTATATCTACCTTTACACCTTTAACTCCTTCCCCGTTCACGGCCAAATCTGCCTGTGGCTGTATTTTAATGAGGAGCCATGTCCAGAGAATAAAACCCGCTGCGCCTGCCAGCACGGCCGAAACTACCATTCTCGCAAGCAGTGCTTTAAGCGTGGCGCCGGCCGTATATGCACTTACCGCAGTGATGGCGGCACTTACGAAAACAAGCGGTAGTACAAGCAAATAAGCGCCTCTCGTCATAATAACCCCCTATAGTTCTTTGTTTCCCTTCTCAATAGTTTTGATTTTATATACCCCGCTGGAAAGAATCAATTCAACTGTGCGGCCGTAGTTCCCACCTACATCTTCGGCAAAAAGTTTAATTCCTTCCTTTTTTAAAGCCAGTCTCACGGCCTCCGCATTGCGTTCCCCAATGCGCATAATATCGTTTGTCCCTGAAAAATGAAACATCTGCGAACCGCCGGCAATCTTTGCCACCAGTCGTTTATGTACCGCGCCAAGTTTTAGTACATCCTTAATCATGATCGGAATGGCTGTATCGGCAAACTTCGCAGGATTTTCCCCTGCCCGGGATTGCCTGCTGTCTGGCAGCATGATATGGGCAAGACCGCCGATTTTTGCCACATTGTCATATATCGCAATACCCACACAGGATCCTAATCCGTAACTTATCAGGGTATCAGGAGCAACGCCAACTTTGATATCGGCCATCGCCACCTTGATTGTGTTACCCATTCTCCTTCACCCCTATTGCTTCCAAGATGATCGACAGCGAGCCGGGGTCCGGTATCAGGAAAAAATGGCCTCTTACGTCATCATTTTCGGTATTGGCGGAAAATTCTGTTTCGATGACCAGTGCGTAATCACCCACCTGTCCAAGCTGGATTAAAATAATACTGAGAATCGCACCAGCCATATCAATGGCTAAAGACGGAATAGACGGTAATAGAGTAATTTGGGTAAAATGGGCCAGAGCATTCAAATATGCCCCGGAGAGAATATTACCTATCTCTTTTAAAGCAGACTCCTCCATCTCTGTAATTTCATAGTCTGTTCGGTCCGTCGTCCGATGCATTAATGTATCAACAAGGGCAAAGGCGCTGTCATGCGGCAGTAAAAACAGGATGCTACTGGGCGCCTGTCCAAAAACGCGCAGAAAGACACCGGCAACAAGTGTTTCGGGGCCTCCCACCAAATCAGGGACATCACCAATGGGTGCCACACTGACCTTGGGAACCGACATATTGATCTTTTTATTTATCAGCTGTGATAACGCGGTTGCCGCGTTCCCGGCCCCCACATTGCCGATTTCCCTCAATGCGTCCAGTTGCAACGCATTTAACTGCGTGAATTCTCCATCCGACAACAAACTCACCTCACTGTTTATTCGCCTGTCCAGGTAATTTAAATTGCGGCCACATTTTCCATATTTAACAGAATTATCAAACGTCCGTCCATTTTTCCCACCCCGCGAATATACTCCGCTTCCAATTCGCCTACAAAATCCGGAGAAGGTTCAATCTGGTCGGCGGGCAGCCATAACACTTCGGACACCGCATCCACAATCATGCCGATGGAATATTCCTCAAATCTGACAATAATTATCCGGGCATCGTCTGTATAATCACTACTGGCGAAATGCAGCCGGGTTTTTAAGTCAATTACAGGAAGAACGCTCCCCCGTAGATTTATAACTCCTTTAACATAATCAGGCGTGTGGGGCACACGGGTAATATCCGTCATGCGCTTTATTTCCTGGATCTGAAGAATGCTCACACCGTATTCTTCTCCCCCTAACCGAAAGGCTACGAATTGCTGATCATCTGCCATGGCAGTTGCCTCCTCTCTACTACATTAATGCGGCGACGTCCAGAATTAACGCCACTTGTCCATCGCCAAGGATTGTAGCTCCGGCAATGCAACGTATTCCTCCAAGCAGTGTGCCCATGGATTTGATAACGATTTCCTGTTGCCCGATAAGTTCATCGACCAGGAAACCGGCCCGTCTCTCTCCTATTTGCACAATTACAATATATAACTCTTCATTTTCCTGTCCGGTTTTTTCCGGCACCTGCAACTCGTGCTCCAGGCGCACAACAGGAATTACACTGCCACGCAGCAGAATAACTTCGCGGTTCTGGATGGTTTTGATGTCGCTCATATTGACTTTAATTGTGCTGTCAATGGCCGAAAGGGGAATCGCATACTTTTCCTCACCGAGGGCGATCAACAGGGCCTGAATGATCGCCAGCGTTAACGGCAGGCGAATGGTAAACCGGCTGCCTTGTCCCAAACGGGTATCAACCTCAACATTGCCGCCCAGGGATTCAATCTTGGAGCGCACCGCATCCATCCCCACCCCGCGTCCGGAAACATCCGTCACAGCCTGCGCAGTACTAAAGCCAGGGAGAAAAACGATTTTGAGGGCCTCACTCTGATCCAGCCGGTCAGCTTCCACCTGCGTCAGCAATCCTTTTTCCACAGCCTTACGCTTTAAGACCTCACTGTCCATGCCTTTACCGTTGTCAATGACTTCAATGACTACGTTATTGCCTTCCTGACGGGCAACGAGTCTGACTTCTCCGGCCGGCGGTTTGCCCGCCGCCGTCCGTTCCCGCGGTGATTCAACGCCATGGTCGATCGCGTTGCGCAGCAGATGGACCAGGGGATCGCCAATCTCGTCGATAACCGTGCGGTCTAATTCCGTCTCTTCCCCTTCAATTACCAGATTAATTTCTTTTGCTAAGTCCCGGGCAAGGTCCCTGACCATGCGCGGAAAACGGTTGAACACCTGGCCGATGGGCACCATCCGCACCTTCATTACTACACTTTGCAAGTCGGTAGTAATCCGGTCCATCGCTTCAATCGTCTCGACGAGGTCGTGCAGGCGATGCGTGCTGCCAATCTGATCCAAACGGGTCTTGTTGATAACCAGTTCGCCTACAAGGTTCAGCAGGCTATCCAATTTATCCGTATCAACACGGACAGTCTGGCTGACTTTACTCTTATGTACTACGGTCGTGGCCACAACGGAGGAAGCGGTATCTTCCGTTCCCGGTTCCTTTGCCGCCGCTTGCACAGGGGCGTTGGCTTTTTCCGCCGCGGGGGAACCGGCGGCCAGACCTTTTACCGCTACTTGTTCAACCTCAGATATGGCCATGACGGCTTGTTGAATTCTGTCCGTTTCCTCTGCCGAAACCAGCACTACCGTAAAGCTTTTATCAAAATTATCCTTCTCAATCTCGTCGACTTCCGGTACGGATTTTATAATGTCACCAAAATCCTCCAATGCATTAAACACCAGATAGGCCCGGGCGGCTTTTAACAGACATCCTTCACTCAAAGTCACGGTAATTTCAAAGGCATTCAATCCTTTTTGATCTGCCACGTCGATCACATGTTGATCTATTTCGTTCAGATCAACATGTGATGTCTCCATTACGGTCTCCGCCGCGGAAGGAACAACGGCGGCTTCGACGGCAGCGGGCTTCGCGTCCGCTACTTTGCCGGCGGCGGCTTCCCGCAGCCGCGTAACTAAACCGACTGTGTCCAGTTGTACGGCCGCACCACTGACAATTGCTTCCACAAGCTGCTCTAAAAAGTCGAGGCATTTAAACAGTAAATCGATAATTCCGGAGGTCACTTGCTGCTGACCCTTGCGTAAGAGGTCCAAGACATTTTCCATCTCGTGCGTAATCTCGGCAATATCATGAAAGCCCATTGTCGCCGACATGCCTTTTAGCGTGTGTGCGCTGCGAAATATTTCATCTAATAACTGATGATTTTCCGGAGACACTTCCAATTCTAGAATACAACGGTTCAAAGCCTGTAAATGCTCCCGGGCTTCATCGAGAAACATCCCCATATATTGATTCACGTCCATATCAGCACCTCCTGTTTATTTTGTTACATTGCTGATTATCGTACTTGCTACCAACGGTAGGGGAACTACCTTGTCCACCATGCCGCTTTCTTTTGCCGACCGCGGCATGCCGTAAACCACGGCAGTGGATGGGTCTTCGGCGATCGTATATCCGCCGCGCTCTTTAATGGCTTTTAGGCCGACCGTTCCATCTGATCCCATGCCGGTAAGGATCACCCCAATGGCGTTTTTTTTAAAAACTTCCGCCACCGATAAAAACATCGGATCCACCGCCGGCCGGTGTCCGTTGATAAGCGGGTCCTGGGATAACTTTATCTGCACCCGCCGACTGCCCAGCCGTTCAACCCGCATATGATAATCGCCGGGGGCAATCAACACCTGGCCCGGGCGAACTAAATCCCCGTTTGCGGCCTCTTTTATCGCCAAAGGGGAAATACTATTCAGCCTATCGGCCAGCGATTTGGTAAAACCGGGCGGCATGTGCTGCACAATCAAAATGCCGGCGGGAAACTGCGCGGGTAATTTTGTTACAATCTCCTGAATAGCCCGCGGTCCGCCGGTGGACGTACCAATAGCCACCACCTTTTCCCCGTCGCCGGACGGCTTAGCCGTGTGTACTACAGGCTGGGACAGGGTAAGGATCGACCTGCTGACGGCTAGTTTAATCGCTGCTTTCAAGTTAGCCTTTGCAGCGGCCCGCACCTTATGGATCAGCTCTTCCTTCACACCGGTAATGTTGGATATCGCGCCGCCGGTTTTGGCCACAAAGTCCACTGCGCCGTATTCTAAGGCTTTAAGAGTGGTTTCCGCGCCATCCTTCGTCAAGCTGCTTAACATTACCACCGGCGTCGGACATTGCTCCATTATCAGACGGAGAGCGGACAAGCCGTCCATTCCCGGCATCTCAATATCCATGGTAACAACATCCGGCTGCTTGTCTTTAATCTTTTCTATTGCCTCCAGACCGTTGCGGGCAGTGCCCACAACAATCAATTCCGGTGAAGAACTGAGTAAATCGGAAATCAATTTACGCATAAAGGCGGAGTCATCAACTACCAATACCCTGATCAAACAAACCACCTCTATAACAAACTTCGTTTACGTAATTCCGCCTGCTTTTTAAAGATAAAGCGTACAATCTTGTCGCGCTCCCGTTCTGTCAGTCCAAGGAACCGAACCCCGATCCAGTAAATGCCTAAATCCGGATTGACCAGTTCAGACCTCCGGATTTTAGCCTGGGTAAAAAACGTATCCGTTTCAGATAACTGGAAGCTCAAGGAAACCACCGTTTCCTCCGGGATATGAAATTTTGTAATGATTTTTGCGCCACTACCGCTAATATCCTTTGTACTGGCTTCCCACTCTTTAACTTCTAATTCCTTAGCGAAGTATTTTTTTCCTTCTATCGCCAAAAAATTTTCATCTTCGACATGAATTTTTACAAAAACCGGCAAACGGACATCCATGCGGACAAATTCCCGGCGTTGAATCTTTTCCACTTCCTGGGGCTGCCGAATTGCCCATATGGGCACATTTTGCTGCAACGAAACGTGTTGAATTACTGATTTGAAAATGTACATGCTGCCCCCCTGTATTACCTTGCCAATAAACCATGTCCCCGCAGGCAAAGGCAGCAGGCGTCCCTGTTTGGAAGGGATGGCTATTTCCAGGACATCATCTTTTATTTCCTCAATACGTGAATGATATACGCCCTGATACACACCGTGTTTAATCTCTATTTCAATGTTGCTGTTTACTTTAAAAACTGATTGCGACATGCGAATCCCCTTCCTATTTCTTTTGCCAAAACCTATTCACAAACCGGTTTAAAAATCCTTTGAAACCTTGCTGCTGGTTTTTATTTTCCTTTTCCAGCAGTGCATCGGCAATGGTATTTATACATTGACTTACTCTGGCGGAAGGATATAGCAAATAAAAAGGCTGTTGTTGGCGGACCGCTTTGCCGACTAAAGCATCATCATGCACAAAACCCAGTTCGACCAGCGAAACCGACAAGAACTTTTGGCATGCACGGGTAAAGTTCATCATTACGCTGCAGGCTTCCTGTTCACTGTGAACACGGTTTACGATCAGACGCATCGGTGCCTGGCTGCGTTGCGCGGCCGCGGTTTTTACCAGGGAATAAGCATCGGTCATAGCCGTCGGTTCAGGGGTTGTTACGACCACCACTTCATCGGCACAGGTCACAAAATGCAAAACATTGCGGGCGATGCCTGCCCCGGTGTCCAGGAGAATAATGTCGGCCAAATCGTCCAGCTGGCATAATTGTGAAGTAATCGCCATAAGTTCCTGCCCGGACACATCAGCCAAGTTTTGAATGCCGGACCCACCTGAAATATACATGATCCCCCCCGGGCCCTGCGCAACGATATCCATAATCGGACAAGCGTGGCTGAGCAGATGACTGAAATTCAGGACCGGATAGCATCCCAACAGCAGATCCACGTTGGCCATACCCAGATCGACGTCCATAACCAAGACCCGCTGCCCCCGCCGGGCCAGAGCCAGGGCGAGATTTACGGTAATGTTGGATTTGCCCACGCCCCCCTTTCCACTCGTCACCGCAATAACCCGGGCATTTTTCCGGGTTTGCGGGGCGGGTGGGACAAGTGCCCTCTTTTGGGCCAGTTCGCGCAGTCTGGCAGCCTGATCATGCATAATTCTGCTCCCTTAAAATTAACGCCGCCAGCTTTTGCGCATCAGCGAGTTCTATATCGTCAGGAACGCTCTGGCCTTTGGCTACATAGGATAATACACCTTGAGTATTATACATAATATTTACAATTGCCCCGAGCGTGTCCGATTCATCAACTTTGGTAATAATCAGTTTATAAGCCCCTTCCCGCGGGGCAAAACGGGCGATAATATCCATCGCGTCCCGTGGTTTTGTCGTGGCGCTGATGACGAGATGTTTCTCCAGATCCGGCAGATCTGCCAGCAGGCACGCCAGTTCCTGCACTTGTTTGTCATTGCGGGGACTGCTGCCCGCCGTATCGATCAAAATCAGGTCCTTGTCGGCATGCCGCGCTAAAGCGTCTGCCAACTCTTCCCGTGTAAAAACCACTTCGACAGGTACGCCAATTATCTCGCCGTAGGTTTTCAATTGTTCCACCGCAGCGATACGATAAGTATCTGCCGTAATCAGGGCTACCCTCTTTTCTTCAATTAAAGTAAAGTTCGCGGCCAGCTTGGCGATCGTCGTTGTTTTTCCGACCCCCGTGGGCCCCAAAAGAGCCACGTTTTTTGGTTTGTCGCCCGCCAGTTTGATCCCTTCGGTGCGGGATAAACACTGACACAGTCTTTGCTCTAAGCAATGCCGGGCCTCCGGGGTGTCCGTTCCGCCGGGTACTTGCCGTAAAACATCCTGCAACAATTTGTCGGCCACCAGCGGCTCCACATCATTGCGAAGCAAAAGGTCCCTGAGCTTACTGTTCGTGCGCTCCTTAGGGAGATGCTGCGTGAGCAAAGCCGCTTCCACGGCTTGGCGGAGCTGGCTCATTTCCGCTTCCAGGGCCGAGGCCCGGTTGTTTGGTAATCCAGGGGCCGTTTCCCTTTTGGGTCCGGTCCCGGCCGAGGGAACTTTTGCCTCTAAAGTTGCTGTAACTTCAAAGAGGTCTTTGCCGAAAAACCCGAAAATTCCCCCTTGCTTGAAACGCCTGGTATGTAAAATTACAGCGTCTCTTCCCAAATCGTTTTTTACTTTCACCATCGCTTCCTGTAAGGTTCCCGCGGTATAGTGTTTTATTTTCACGCGCTTTTCACCATCCCTAAAGTCTGGACTTCAATCTTCGGCTCCAACTCACCATAGGACAATACCGTAATATGCGGCGCCAGCCGCTCAATCAGTTTCCGGAAATATAAGCGGATGCCGGGAGAACACAGAACGATCGGTTGATACCCCATATTACCGATATTCTGAATTTGTTCTGTCAGATTGCTGAAGATTCGCCCGGTAACCGCCGGATCAAGGGCCACAAAAGAACCTTGGTCCGTTTTTTGCACAGCTTCCCCGATCATCCGTTCCAATCCCGGATCTAAGGCCAAAGCTGCCAATGTGCCCGCCGGGGCAAATTGTTTGGAGATTTGCCGGGACAGCGCCTGGCGAACATATTCGGTAAGAATCTCTATGTCCTTGGTTAACGGCGCGTAGTCGGCCAGCGTCTCCAGGACCGTAACCATATCCCGGATAGAGATGCGTTCCCGCAGTAAACCGGTGAGAATCCGGTGTAATTCACTGAGGGTTAACTGCTGCGGCACCAGATCCTGTACGACGGCGGGATAGTTCTGCTTAATCGTATCCAAAAGCGATTGCACATCCTGGCGGCCTAAAATATCTGCCGCGTGGGATTTAATTACTTCGGTCAGATGGGTGGCAATGACCGATAAGGGGTCAACCACGGTGTAGCCCCCCAGTTCTGCTTTTTCCCGATTTTTCTCGTGTATCCAAAGGGCGGGCAAGCCAAAAGCCGGTTCCACCGTGCTGATGCCTTCCACTTCCTCAAAGACGCTGCCCGGATTCATGGCCAGGTAATGATCGAGCAGCACTTCACCGGCGGCTATTTCCACGCCCTTTAAGCGAATTGTGTAATAATTTGGCTTCAGCTGTATATTATCCCGGATACGAATGGTGGGCACAATCAGACCCAATTCCAAAGCGCACTGGCGGCGAATCATCACGATCCGGTCCAGCAAGTCGCCGCCCTGATTCACATCAACCAAAGGAATTAAACTGTAGCCTATCTCCAGTTCCATGGGATCAACCTGCAACAGGCCCATTACGTTTTCCGGCTTTTTAACGTCTTCGATCTCCTTCTCTTCCTGCCGGCTGATTTGTTCCTGCGCCGCTTGTTCCGCCTGCTTGTTCATCAGGTAGCCCGCGGAAATCAGCAGACTGCTGAGGATGAAAAAGGGAATATGGGGCAATCCCGGCACCAAGCCCAGTCCGAGGATGAGTCCGCCGGCAATCATCAGTACCCTTGGCTGCGCCAGCAATTGCTTGGCAACATCATGCCCCAGATTACGCTCTGATGTGTTGCGGGTAACGATCATACCGGTTGCAGTTGAAATCAGCAGGGCGGGAATTTGCGCCACCAAGCCGCACTGTAAGCAGGGTATAGGTTTGCACGGCCTGGAGCAGCGACATGCCGTTCTGCAGGACACCAATAATGAAACCACCCACGATATTAATAATCGTGATAATAATCCCGGCAATGGCATCGCCCTTTACGAATTTACTGGCGCCGTCCATCGCGCCGTAAAAATCCGCCTCCATCTGGATTTTCTTGCGTCGTTCCCGCGCTTCGCTTTCTGTAATCAGGCCGGCGTTCAAATCAGCATCAATCGCCATTTGTTTGCCCGGCATCGCATCTAAAGTAAAACGTGCCGCCACTTCGGCCACACGTTCGGCACCTTTCGTAATAACAATAAACTGAATAACGACCAGAATAAGAAATACAACGAAGCCCACCACCGGATTCCCGCCGACTACGAAATTGCCGAAAGCGGTAATAACCTCCCCGGCATAGCCGTGCAGCAAAATAAGTCTGGTGGCGGATACGTTCAGCGACAGCCGCAGCATCGTCGTAATTAAGAGAATGGACGGAAAAATAGACAATTGCAGGGGCTCCTGGGTATACATGGAGACCAGCAAAAGGACCAAAGCAAAACTTATATTAAAGGTCAATAGTACATCCAGCAGCAGCGTGGGCAAAGGGATAATCATCATGACCACGATGGAAATAACGGCAACCGCTACAAATAAGTCACTATGCTTTGTGATTCGCTCAAGATAACTGTATCCGGCCATTTGCATCCCCCCTTATAAATGGAGACTTGATTCAGGTGGGGTGTTAACCCCATCTGAATCCTAGTCGAAATTATCCAGGGACTTAGCCGCTCTTAACTCCCGCTTGCAGAAGCGG
>DHRA01000040.1 GCA_002411145.1 Firmicutes bacterium UBA5324
CACTTCTACAAGTGGGTGTTACCTTGTCATTCTCTTCTGGTGGAGTAGAGTCTCCACCTGAAACCCCGAAGTCTGGCGTCGCCAGACAAGTTCACTTCCGTGTTGGCGCCCCCACTGCTAATCCAGCTTCATACCTACCGGTTTGCCGGTTTTAAACAGCTGTAGCCACAGTCTCACATTATCCAAAATTATCACTACGACCAACGCGATAAATATGATGCTTAACCCCGCGTTCAACGTTTTTCCGGTATTCAGATACATGCGCACATTTGCTGCCGCCGCGGTGATCACGGTTACGGCCAGGAGGACCATGGGCAAAAATGTTACCAGACTATATTTTTTCTGCGGGGCAATTTTTAAGATAATCGTTGTCCCGATACACAACGCCAGTACGGCCAGCAACTGGTTCGCCGTACCGAATAAAGGCCAGACGGAAGGCACATCGCCGGTATAAACCATATAGCCCCACGCGCAGGATACGGCTGCGCTGGCGAAGATTGAGCCGGGCAGCCAGTTTGTCTCTTTAAAGGGAGCATAAACATTGCCTAAAATGTCCTGCAGGATGTAACGGGCCACCCGGGTGCCCGCGTCAATGGTGGTAAGAATAAAGAGGGCTTCAAACATAATAAGGAACTGGTACCAGTAGTTCATCATCCGCGCCAGGCCGGGCACGCTGGAGAAAATATTGGCCATCCCGACGGCCAGCGATACCGCGCCGCCCGTACGCCCCGCCACATCTATGCCGACAAGCTTTGAAAGTTCAGGCAGTTTATCCACGGTCATATTGAGCTTTGCGAACACCGCCGGCGATGTATTGATCGCAAAATAATCGGCGGGTATCAGGGTAGTCGCGGCCACCAGGGCCATCAGCGCCACAAAGCCTTCCACCAGCATTGAACCATAACCCACCATGCGCGCTTCACTTTCACGCTCCAGCAGTTTCGGGGTTGTACCGGAACTGATCAAGGCATGAAACCCGGAAATTGCCCCGCAAGCAATCGTAATAAAGACATAGGGCCATACAGGTCCCGGAATAATCGGTCCCCCGCCGGCAATGAACTCCGTGCTTAAAGGCATTTGCAGCTGAGGATTTATCAGAAATATGCCCACCGTCAGGGCCAGGACCACCCCAATTTTCATATACGTGCTGAGATAGTCCCGGGGGGCAAGCAGTAACCATACCGGTAACGCGGCGGCCAAAAACCCATAGGCGGGCAGAATAACGGAGATTACTTTCTTATCAAAGGAGAACAGGTGCGCATAACCGGACTGGGCAACATCGTGACCAAAAAAAACAGCAGCGCACACTAACAGAAAGCCGGCAATCGAGCCCGATACAATGGCCCCGGGACGAATACGGAACATATAGAGGCCGACCGCAATCGCGATGGGAATGGTGGCCCCGATGGTAAAAATACCCCAGGCGTTATGGAACAGGGCGTTTACCACCGCAATGGCCAAGCCGGCCAGCGCCACAATGATGATGAATAATATCGCCACGGCGGTGGCGGCGCCGGTAACCGGCCCCACTTCTTTTCTGGCAATTACCGCCAGGGACTTGCCTTTATGACGCAGGGAGGCAAAGAGAATAACGAAATCGTGGACGGCCCCGGCAAACACGGAACCGAGGATAATCCAGAAAGCACCCGGCCCCCAGCCATACTGGGCGGCCAGCACAGGGCCGATTAGCGGGCCGGCCCCGGCTATGGCGGCAAAATGATGTCCAAAAACCACCCACTTATTTGTTGGTACATAATCGTGTCCGTCATTACAACTGATGGCGGGCGTTACATTGCGATCATCAAGCATCAATATTTTGGTGGCGATAAAAGCGGAATAATACCGGTACGCCAATACGAAAATACACGCTGTCAAGCCCAATAACATGACTGCACTCATAACATGCTCCCCCTTTTTACCTGCATTCCCCACGAAAAGCAGTGGCTAATTATTTATCATCTGTAACCCTTCCGTCCCCGGTAATGGGTATTGTCTCGCCGAGAAAAGTAGGTTTAGGTTTAATGATTTTCGTAAACAAGGCGGCTTTGTTTCTGGCCGCAATTTCCCGCGCATGATCCCAGAGGGTGATTGCCGCCGGGTAGTAACTATCCGACGCCACTCCATAGGCTTCCAAGCCTAATTCCCGTGCGATGAACACCGCCCTCTTCAGATGGTACTGCTGGGTAATAATAATAACCCTTTTTACCTGAAAGATTTCCCGGGCCCGATAGAGACTCTCGTAGGTGGTAAACCCGGCATGATCCATGAACACCTTTTCTGCCGGTACGTTACGGTCCGTAAAATATTTCTTCATGGCATTTACCTCGTCATAGTTTCTTTTGCCATGATCACCGCTTACAATTACTTTCTCCGCTTTACCTGTTTTATAAAGTTCATAGCCGGCACTTAACCGGTTATCCAGGGCATCGGACAGACTGCCGTCCGGAAGGACCCCTGCCCCCAGCACAAGCATAGCATCGGCTTTTGGCACATCGGCAGCAGCGACAATATACCTTGCCCCCACTTTGGAGACATACCCATTGACTGTGAGGGTGGCTGCGCACAGCAGCAGCGCCAATCCGACGCAATATGCCATAATCCGCTTTCGCCGGGCGCGGGGAAAACCGACGGGCTTTTCTCGCGTTTCCCCGCTTTCCCGCTCCATATCGTGCCTGCATTTTTTTGACATGTCACTGCTCACGGTATTCCCCTCCGCTATTTTTTCATTCCCATACAAGTAATTCTTATGTTCAAACAAAAACTCCTGCCCAATCCCTACAGAATTTGGCAGGAGTCTTGTAAATATCCTATATTCAGCTGTTTACCCCGGCATTCATGGTAACATAGGGCGGACTACGTTATGCCAGACCTCTGTCACCGCGCTCTTCGGGTTCTTGAGACGCCATTTCACGGCTGCGTTCATTAATTTGCCGCACAATATTTTTTATATACCTTGAACTCCCCGACATAATATCAAGCAACGACAGGCTTTTAAATTTAAGCAAATCCTGTCTGGTTTTGTAGCCAATTGCTTCCGTCATCATGAGATATTCATCCGAAATATCTGTTGGTATCCCCAGGTTGAGGATTTCCTTCCTCAGCCTGCCCGCTTCTTTTAACAAAGCGAAACTGTCCATTCCCTGCAGGGAATAACCCAGATCCTCCCATAATTCAGTAGGCTTATAGATGGAATATTCGTAGCTCATGAATTTGGCTACAAAACCCGGTTTAATAGAAAAACCGTAGTCCTGGGCCCGCTCCATCCACTGCGTTTTGGGAAAAACGCCCGGCGGATTTACGATGACCGTGTCCGGATTTACACTTTTTATCAGATTGATATTTTCCCGGAATACCTCTTCGAGCGTCACACCTCCGGTTACCGGGCAAGGATAAATCAGCGACAGGCCGATTTTGCAGCTCTTCCCGGCATTATCCGCCGCCAGTTTGATGCAGTTGATTGTATTGATAAGTTCCTTTTTGGTCAACCCCTTGTTCATCACCTGTTGATTGATGTAATCATGCCCCGTCTCGCCGCCAATAAACACGGCCCTCAAGCCGGCTTTAATCATACATCTGTAGGCGTCATATACTTCAGGAGTTACTTTAACACCCCGGGCAAACATGGAAAAATTGATGTTCAGCCCCTTTTTCAACACCTCTTCCGCAATCTTTTTCCCGTGCGCAAAGGGCGTTTCGGAGCTGCTGAACCGAAAGAAGGAAATACCCTGTCGGGTCAAGGACTGAATTTCTGCCACGATATCGGCCACCGGGCGCGGATGATAAGGTTTGACCTGCCTTGTATGGGAACAAAAACGGCAACGATTCCAGGAGCAGCCGAATCCGTCCACAAGGGTATGAAAATATATCTTCCCCTCTAAATCGGCCGCCCGGTACCGGGGAGTCGTGAAGGTTATCTTGCCCCCGGCGTCGCCCTCCGTATAGACCCCCGTTTTAACCAGCCGCGCGCTGCCGCTTGCCTGGCGAAAAGCCTCGAGAAATTCCTGTTTATTCTTCGTCTGCCGGTATAAGACAATCATTTCCGTCAGCACTTTTTCCCCGGGGCCCATGATTGCCAGGTCAAAATCAGAGTTTAACAAAAACTCCTCGCCATATACTTTCACATGCGGGCCGCCGGCCACAATTACCGTCTGGGGACAAGCTTCCCTGACCCTTGCGGCAAGCAAATTACTCCAGGTGAAGGCATCCCCATACCATACCTTTACGCCGAGGAAACCAATACTTTTTGTCTTGATCAGATTAACGATGTCTTCAATCCTCCGCCTCGCATATGCCCTGCGGCAATACAGCGCGAGGGATTGCACGGGCCACGTAAGCAGCATTACAAGCCACCACAGATAGACAAACCGCCGATGGTATACTTTCATCTGCAAATCCACCATCTTCCTTAATAAGGTCAGGCACCAGGAAGGTACTCCCTCCTCGACAGAAGTTATTCTTTGATCATCGATAACATCAACGGCAAAGCCCTTATCCTCCAAATGCGTCCGGATAATGGCCAAACCATTTTCCAAAGCCGCATCGGAAGCGATCCGCTGACGGGGGGCGACGCTGTTTACCAGCAGTATGTCTAATTTTTCTTTCATGCTATTTTCCTCCTCTAACTTAGCGTTTTTCGTTTGGGCCGGACCAAAATCAAGCCGGCCAGGGGGTATTACCCCGGGGGAGTCTTCTTTACTTGTCCGGAAACAAGGCGACTCTCTCCTCCCGGGTATCGCAGCCGGGAAGTCCGGACATGTTTCGGTCAGGGGCTAAGTTGCGCAGGATCTTAAACGCCACTTCCGGTTTCGTACGGCGAAACTTAGCAAAATATTGCCGGGAGAACACTAATATTTCTGTGGTCGCGGCCGCGATAATATCCAGCGTGTGTACCGCCTGGTCAAGCAAGCCATTTGCGCCGAAATGTTCTCCGGGCAAAATGATATTCGGGGGACCGGCGTTCGGAGCGGCGGATAGTAACGTGCCGGACACCAAAATATTTAATTCATCGCTCACCATGTCCCGGGTTATCACATGATCCCCCGGATAACAGCGGGCACTTACGCCGCAACTGTGCAAAAAATCTTGCGCTTCCTCCCGGGTTAATCCCTTAATCACCGGTATGCGCTCTTCAGGTGACCCGCCTAAGCGGTTGCACAGGAAGCGCCACAATTCTTCCCCCGTCGTTAATTGGCTGTTCATTACCGAAGCGGCTTCGGGAAACTCCCGGTAAAACCAATCCTTAACGTCACTGTTCGGCACCGCCTTTTTTCTCGCAATACGGGTAAAGGGTGAATGCACCGCCTTCAGGTGTGCGATATCGTTTACCAGTAGGACAAAGGGCGCCAGGAGCCCAAAACCCGGATCGACAAAATTGCGGCCGAAACGGCGACAACCAAACTGCTCGTAAAGCCGGAGTAAATAAAAATTGCAACCACCAAAATTAAATTGTACTTGATGGTCGCAATATAACTCATAGCCTTTTGCCGTGAGCAAATGTAAAGCCGGCGAATTTCGATATGCCGGGGATACCATCAATTTTGAGCTAAACGCAACCAGGGGAAAACCACTCTCTGCGCAAAAGCGTCTGAACTTATCCATACATAGAAGCCGGGCTAAATCCCGGGGAAATTCCTCGATTAAGCCCACATTGACCCTCATGGTGGCAATTAACTCCGAACCGCTTTTGGCATACAGCAAGAATGCCCACCGATCGATTTCATCAGCCAGGAGTTTTCTGCTGTGGTCCGCAGCCACCGGCTGCCTCCCCATTTCTTCCACATAAATACGGTAGCGCAGTCGAAATATCTCTTGTTTTTCCCGTTCTGTCGCCGCAATACCAATCTCTATCTTTTGCTCCTGACAAGGGTCGTGCGAAGGTATTGCCTGCTGAAACCTGGTTTTCACAAAATCTCTCCTCCTTCTAATCTTGTTTTTATCCCGGGTACTGACTTAGGAAAATCAATCCATGAAAATCACCTCCTCCATGGGAATAAATACGTTGCGTGTAAAATTTTCCCTACTTTTGTTATATTTTGTAACGAACGTGAAACCTTTTACAAAACAAAAAAAAGAGTTTCATTTTCCCGGCAGGGAATGAAACTCTTTTTTTCAACGTATGAAAAATGTTTTAAGTTCTACGGTTTACTTGCATGCAGGAACGGTAAAGTGGACAAAAAAAGTCGTCCCCTTTTCACTGGTTTCCACACTGATGACCGCATTATGCCTGCTGGCAATCCGGTAACACACCGGTAGTCCTAAACCAGTGCCATTTTCTTTCGTTGTTTGGAACGGCGTACCCAGGTTCTCCAGAATATTTGCCGGTATGCCGCCCCCCTGATCCCTGATTGCCAGCGTAACCTTAGTGTCATTCCGGGAGGTGCTTATGTGTAAAATTCCGCCCCGCGGCATCGCTTCCAGACCATTGCGCACCAGGTTAAGCAAGAGTTGGCGAATCTCGTTCTCATCCAGATACAACAGCGGTATATCCCGCAGATCCAGGGTAATGCTGATGCTGCTGGCAACGGCGTCGGCTTCCAGCAAAGGAAACAAAGAATTGATCACGCTGTTTAAATCTTTCTTTTGCAGTTCAACCAACTTATCTTTGGCGAGGGACAGATATTCCCGGATGATGGAGTTGGTACGATCCAATTCGTCAATCATCAGGGCAAACCTTCCTTTATAGGAGACAAATTCCCCTTTACTCGCCATGATTTGCAGGTAACCGCGCACCGTTGTGAGCGGATTCCTGATTTCGTGCGCCACATTGGCCGCCATCTCACCGATCATATTCATTCTGTCCAGGCGGGAGAGACTTTGTTCCAGCGTTCTTCGCGAAGTAACATCGCGCATAATACCTTCAAGCGATACGAGATTCCCCATATTGTCAAAATGATGCACCAAATTTTGTTCCACCCAGCTTAGCACGCCATCCTTACGCACTATCCGTAAGGCCAGCGGCACGGTAGGACGATCAGGGGTATACTGGACGTAACTTTCAAATAACGCGATATCATCCGGGTGCATTATATCAAACAGCAGTCTGGCATTATCATAAAATTCCTGCGGCTCATAGCCGGTAACAGCCGCGGCGGATGGACTGATATATTCAATTTCGGCCTCGGGCAGGAGCCGGTAACGGTAAATGACGTCGATGGCATTCTCGGCCAGCAGGCGGTATTGAGCTTCCTTTTGCGCAAGATTAAGTCTGGTTTGCTCCAGATAAAAAGTTAAACTGGCAATGGCGACACACAGCCGGAGAATCCCTTCGATCGTATAGCCCCAGGGCGCAAAGGCGGACACATTAATGAGGAAGGGTAAATCAAAGGTATGAATCCCCCAAAGAATATACAAATATCCCAGCACACGGTTACTCAGTAATTCTCCCTTCAAATAGCGGATAAAAACAACGCCGGCCCATACGCAGACAATAGCCACGAACCACACGAGCGGTACAAGTCTGGCAGAAAGGGAGAAGCCGAGAGAATAAAAAGTGATGCTCAATAACCAGGCGCAAGCTCCCCCGGCTACCCACCGTTTATCCAGTGCTTTATCGGCGAAGAGGTAGGCTGCCCAGAGAAATAAAATGGCGGTGCTAAGTAAAAGAAGGGAAAAAAACGTAAATCCCCACAGGGAATGCCTCCACTCAAAGAGCCCGGAATCAAACAAAACGAGCCGGACAAAAAGAGTGCACCAACTAGCTGTCCATAAACCCATACTGAGATCCCGGTACATTACGTAAAGATACAAATATACCATTATCATTATGAATGTTCCGGCAGTGGCTCCAGCAATAAGATTCTGAAACAATTCCATGTCGTCACTTCCATCAAGTAAATTAATTACACCTTTATAATTATACCAAACATTCCCCGGTTCTTGCCATTTTTTGTTCCCTTTGAGACTATCTTCCTTATGTAAAGATGTAGGACATTATTCCTCCGCCGCCCAGAATTTAATTGCCCGTTCAGCAATACCGGCGGCATTTTTCACGTCTACGGCCCCCCGCCATTCCCCGGGGAACAGTTTCCGATACCTTGCCTGACTGAATCTGTCATCAATCAGAAGAACCATTCCCCGGTCCTTTTCGGTACGAATTACCCGTCCCGCCGCTTGCAGGACCTTGTTCATGCCCGGAAACATGTAGGCGTATTCAAATCCCCGGCGTCCATGCCCATCAAACCATTGCCTGATAATTTCCCGTTCCAGGCAAACCTGGGGCAAACCTACGCCGACGACAACCGCCCCGAGCAGACACTCGCCCGCCAGATCAATCCCTTCACCAAAGATCCCTCCCGTTACCGCAAATCCGACCAGCGTATCCGGGTTAGCACCTGCAAACTCCGCCAAAAATGCGGTCCGTTCCTCCTCCGTCATCTCTCCGCTTTGCCGCATCGTTCTTGTGTCCGGGTTCTTCAGGCAAAAGCGCTGATACACTTCCTCCAGATAACGGTAGGATGGCAGAAATACGAGATAATTTCCGTTTCTTGCGCCGATGGCGGCGGTTACGCTGTCAACCACCGCGTCATAGGTGTACTCCCGGGCCTTATAAGCAGTACTGATGCGATTTGCGACCAGCAGGCAGAGATTTTCCCGGGCAAAGGGCGAAGGTACGGCGATCTTTCCGTCCTCCCCCTCCCCGCCCAGCATTTCCCCAAAATAATCAAGGGGGGCCAGCGTCGCGGAGAAAAAGACAGCCGTTCGGCCCCGGGCTGCAGCCTGCCGCAGCAGATGCGAGGGGTCGACGCAAAAGTACGTGAGCTTTACGTCTTTTTCCCCCTTCTCGGCATAGGTTACGTAGCGTGCATCGTACAGCTCGGCTGTCCGTAAGAAAGCATAAACTGCAAAATAAAGGTCCAGCAGCTCCTGGCGAAAATCCGCCGGTTCATTATACGTCAGCCATGCTTCCGCCAAGCTGAGAAATTCCCTTAACAGAGGGTTTATCTCGGTTAGCGGCTGTTCTCCGACCCAGTAATCCGGTTGGCCCGCCAAGGATTTCTCCCTGCACAGCTTACCGGTTTTTCCCAGAAAGGAATTGATCTTTCCCATGTTTTTCGCCAAGCCGGGCAGCCTCTCCCTGACGCGTTTTTTTAAAGCAAGGAACGGCTGCTTTGTTATTTCCGCCGAAAACATTTCCCGGGCCCGGTCGACAAGGTTATGGGCTTCGTCAACCAGCAGACAGTTTCCGGTGCTGTTTTCGTCAAAAAACCGCTTCAAATACACACCCGGATCAAACACATAATTATAATCGCAAATGACGGTGTCAGCCCACCAGGCTAAGTCTAAAGAAAACGCAAAGGGACATAACCTGTGCCGGCGGGCCTGCTCCTCGATCATTTCGCGGGTAAAAGCCTCCAGTTCCCAGCAATCCGTCAAGGCCTGACCAATTCTGTCATAGTACCCTTGAGCATACGGGCATTCCTCCGGCGTACAGGCTGCCCCCGGCAGAAAACAAATTTTCTCTTTAGCCGTAAGCGTGACCGTTTTCAGGCGCAGGCCCGCCTGTCGCAGCCTCTTAAAAGCTTCTTCGGCCAATTGACGTGTTACGGTCTTCGCCGTGAGGTAAAAAATTCTTTCCACCGTTCCCCTGCCTAACGCTTTAATCGCCGGAAAAATCGCGGCCATGGTCTTGCCCGTGCCCGTGGGGGCCTGTGCGAACAGCTTCCGTTCCGCACTTAACGTTTTATAAACTGCCACCGCCAGCTGCCGCTGGCCAGCCCGAAAAGACGCAAAGGGAAATTCAACCCGTCGGGCGGCTGTGTCCCGGATTTCCGTCCAACCGGCAATGCGTGCCGCCCAGTGAGCATATTGCGTAACCAGGTTGTCAAAAAAGGCCGCCAGCTCTGCGACGGAATACCTGTGCTGAAAAGTTTTTATTTCCAGAGTAGCGGCCTGACAGTAGGTCAGCTGGACAGTTATTTCCCGCAGGCCTTCCTGCTGCGCATAGATAAACGCGTAGCACTTGGCCTGCGCCCAATGCTGCGGGTTATGCCCTTGCCCGATCGTCTCAAGGGGGGCGCTTATTGATTTGATCTCATCCACTGTGACCTGTTCGTCGCCGGCTTCATCCCGGGTGATGATCACGCCGTCCGCCCGCCCCCCGATCTGCAAAATTACGCCGGGCCTTTCCACTGTCAGCGACAAACTTACTTCGGCCCGGTACTCCGTACCTTGCGACTGCTGAAGCTTACGATGGATTTTACCCCCGTCCACCAGACGGGAACTGCCGGTAAAGACAGATATCAGATCCCCCGACCGCAGCACAAACTCCACCAGGTGCCGCACGGAAATTTTCACGTTTTTTATTGATGACATAATCATTACCCTTCGGGCTAGCATTTGATTCTACTTCCCTCAAAATAGTATCACGAACAAATGTTCCAGGCAAGCAATTATACCACGCGTGGAACTAAGACCCGTGTTTAAATCAGGCCCATATCACGAAATGTGACGAGCCCCCCTCCTGTGGGAAATTATGGTGGACAGGCAGCCTTCCGTGCAGGATAATTAAATTAGTACTCTTTGATGGGAGGTATCGGCATGCGGCAAAAGCTAACTTTAATTACCCTTGGTGTAAAGGATTTAGACAGGTCTGTCGGGTTTTATCGTGATGGTTTAGGCTGGCAACCATCCACGGCGAGCCAGGACGGCATCGTTTTCTTTGCTTTAGGCGGCGTGGGTTTGGCACTATATCCGAGAAACCTGCTCGCAGAAGATGTCACGGTCAGTCCCGAAGGAACGGGGTTCCCCGGAATCACGCTGGCCCACAACGCCAAAAGCGTGGAAGAGGTGGACCAGGTTCTCCATCAGGCCGCGCAGGCGGGTGCAAAGATAATCAAACAGGCCCGGGAGGTTTTTTGGGGCGGTTATAGTGGTTACTTTGCCGATCCCGACGGTCACTTATGGGAAGTTGCCTGGAATCCTTTTTTCGCATTGGATGAAAGCGGCGCAGTGATATTTCCGTGATTTTATGGGTAGTTGCTTATCACCATTTTATTCCAGGACCCGGTGAAGTCCCGTCATGTATATCATAACAAGCTAGTAGTTAAAATAGGGAGAGCATCTGTAATATCTGGCGGGACGGCCTGACTATTTTCGGCAATATAAGAGGAAACCACAAACCGTCCCGAGAATTAGGAGGTCCGGATGAAAACTTTCCCTTCCAAGGCTATTGTGCAGGTTACCCTCGGCTTATTATTGACGGGCATGCTCCTTATCACCGGGTGTGACAACTTTAGGCGGATTGAGCCCCGGCCGGCACCTACGACCCCTACGACCCCTGCGCCGCCGGAAAAACAACCCGTTCAGGATTTCGTCGTCACTTACAACTATAATAATACGGATAAAGTACAGCTATCCGCCAACGACATTGTATTACAAGTGGGCCAAAGGTTAATCCTCCAACCCGCACCGGGTCTTACCGGCGAAACTCGTTTTACGTCCTCCGGCGAATACTTTTTCGGTGACATTATGCAACCGGTGGCCAACCAACCCTCTGGTAAAGCAGTATTTACAGCCATAAAGCCCGGCAAAGGCAGGCTGCAGATTATACCGAACGGCACGGAAACCGGGCGGGCGAGCAATCTGTTGGTAACGGTACAGTAAATAAACAGGCCTCAACCACGTATTTTTATGCGGGTTGAGGCCTGCTGCACTTTGATACGGTGCGGTTGTTCCGCACCCGGGTATGGATGTAATACAAGAATACCTTCCGCCCCTCCTTGGTTGGCTACTCGGAGGCTAAGAAAGAATTTCCGGGCGTATCCTGCTCTTCGTTGGATAATATTTTGTCCGGGTCTAAAATGATAATCATCCGGTCGTCCAGCTTGCCGATACCGGAAATATATCTCGTGTTACAGCCGCTGACGAAATCCGGGGTCGCCTGCACATTTTCATCATCCAACCTGATAATATCGGTTACTTCATCCACAATACACCCGGTTGTCGATTGATTATTATTCAACATAATAAATTTGCTTTCCTCGGAAATCTCCTTTTCCGGCAAACCGAATTTTTTCCGCAAATTAAAAATATAATTTACCTGCCCCCGCAGATTTATCATGCCTTCAATGCCCTTGGATGTCCCGGGAATGGACTGTATTTTAAACTTTTTGGACCGTAGAATTCCATTTACCGCGGAAACATCTATTCCGTACTCATCTGCATCCAGAGCAAAAACGACTAATTGGACACTCACAGGGTCCGCCTCCTTCTCCTCTTACCGGTTTAATCCTTATCCGTACTCGCCAGTGCGGCTAATTGGTCCGTCAGGCTCGTGATTTCCTGTACATTGGCGACTATTTCCTCAATGGCCGCCCCTTGCTGTTCTACCGTGGCGGTAGTTTCGTTACCCATTTCCACGGTTTTATCCACCGATGATTTAATGATGGTCGTCAATTCATGAATCTTGCCCACCGTTTCTTTCGACTCAGACGACAATTTGCGAATTTCCTGGGCCACAACCCCAAAGCCCAGGCCCGCCTCGCCGGCACGGGCTGCTTCAATGGCCGCATTTAAACCCAGCAGGCGGGTCTCATCGGCAATATCCTTAATAAATTCCATCACTTCATCTATTTTACCCGTCACCGTGTTTACATTTTTTATTTCATTGTTCAAAGCTGCCTGGTTACTGTTGACATCAGAAGCAGAAGCCGCCAATTCTTCCATGGTGGCCGTGATCTGGTGCAGACTGTCGCTGAGAGTGTTGACCGCCGCACTTAGTTTCCGCCGTTGATACGCCGCTTTGGACATGCTGTTCGCCACAATGAACAGCACGTCGGCCGCGGCCTGGATGCGTTCTTTGGCTAAAATCGTAACTTCTTTGGCCGCTTCAACGTAGCCATCGGGGTCAACACCAATTTCCCCGGCAATTCGCCGGTATTTTGCCTCTTCAGGCGCTGCCGTCAGTACTTGCCCCCCCAGAATTGTGCCGATCAGTTGTCCTTCAATCATAATCGGCGCAGCAAAGTCTATCAGGCCCGCGTGGCACTCGTAAACCACCGGTTTGCCTGTCCGGGCAGCCTCTTCGCCGCCCTTCCGGTGTGATTCCGCACAGCGTTTGTCGCCGCATTCCGTGGAATGCGTGTACTTTTCACAAAAGTTCGTATAACAACTGGGTTTTGTAACCGGAGTACCTGCCTGGTCGACAGTCACGCTGGCCAACCCGACCCCCTTGGCAAAATCATCCTGAAAACGCTGCAAAAAATCAAGGTCAATTACGTCCGTCAATGTTATTTTATTTGTTTCCTCTGCCATTTATCATAACCCCCCTATTGTGATAAATAAATAAATTAAGCTATCATCTATTATAGAATAAGACATGGGGAAGAACATCTAACAAAAGGCATATTTTTTACAAAATTCTCTCATATATTACAAATAGCGACATTTTGTACAAATTATCACAAAAAGGCACAAAAATCGTTAAAGATAATTTGCCATATTGCCGATAAACATTATGTAACTGCCTTATTCTTT
Organism: Firmicutes bacterium UBA5324; assembly: GCA_002411145.1. Lineage (GTDB taxonomy): Bacteria > Bacillota > Negativicutes > UBA11029 > UBA11029 > UBA11029. The sequence continues at coordinate 13,474 of DHRA01000040.1, forward strand.
GTAATAGACCAGCTGACAATTTATAGGAGATGAACCAATTGCCGCACCGCCTAAAGGTCCCGCGTGTGTTAATCGTTGATGATGATGCAGAATTTCTGGCCACATTGCGCCGTATACTCCGGAGGCATTTTGAAATATTGACAACCACAAAACCGGTTCAGGCCTTGAGCCTTTTCGCCCTTAAAGGTCCCTTCGCCGTAGTCATTTCCGATTTTCGCATGCCGCTGATGAACGGCGTTGAGTTTTTTGCCCGGATTGCCGCCATGGATAAAAACGTACAACGCATCATGCTTACCGGGTATGCCGAACTGCAAATGGTGATCGACGCCGTCAACCGCGGCAAAATTACCGCCTTTCTCACCAAACCGGTCTCCGCCGCATTCATCCGGGCCAAAGTTACCGAGGCCATCCAAACATATAATCAGCAGTACACGGCCGGTCAGAACAAACCCCGTATGGAAAAACGGTATGATGCTTTATCCGCCAACAAAGTCGCCGCCTTTGTCCAGTTGCTGCTGACCACCAAGGAAAAAGAAATTCTTGCTCTGTTGGCTAAGGGCTATTCGAACGAAGAAATTGCCCGGGAACTGGTGATCACCATTGGCACGGTAAAAAGCCATCTGAATCACATCTTTTGTAAAATGGATGTCCACAGCCGTTCCAAGGCTGTGGCCAAAAGTATCGAACTGGGTATCATCAAGCCCCGCCAGGCAATAACCCCGGCGATACTTATTTAAACTGAGAAAAATGTCCTGCACACCGTATCTGCGGTGTGCAGGACATTTTTCTCAAATATACGGGTCAAGACGCCCGCCTCTACAGGTGGTATCGGTGCAGGCGGAGTAGCTTCTCCTCTGAACTTCCGGTGTTTCAGCTTTGCTAAAACATCGGAAGTTCCCTATTTTGTGTTACACCAGGCCGATCCCCCGGGCGATGGCGAAGGCCACTGCCCCGCCGAGCAGAGGAGCGACTACGGGAATCCAGGCATAACCCCAATCGGAATCTCCCTTGCCGGCAATCGGCAGGATCGCATGGGCAATGCGCGGACCCAGGTCACGGGCCGGGTTGATGGCATAGCCCGTCGGTCCGCCCAGGCTTAAACCGATAGCCCAGACCAGTATCCCGACAAGGTAGGGACCGAAGCCGGGAGCTAAACCTCCCGCCTGCTTGGAGAAGATGGCAAAAATCAGCACGACCAGGACAATTGTCCCAATGGCCTCGCAGAGCATGTTGGCGAAGGGCTTGCGAATGGCCGGCCCAGTGGAAAAAACAGCAAGTTTGGCTCCCTGATCCTCGGTAACTTCCCAATGGGGCAGAAAGGCCAGCCAAACAACGATCCCGCCGGCAATGCCGCCCAGCAACTGGGCCAGCATCGTGGCCATAGCCTCTGGTGCAGTGTACACGCCAAGCATGGTTTTGGCCAATGTCACGGCGGGATTAATATCCGCCTGCGGCGCGCCGCCCGCAAGGGCGGCAAAAACGCCAAGCACTACAGCAAATCCCCAGCCTGTGGCAATCGCCAGCCAGCCCGCCCCTTCGGCTTTGGATTTTTTCAGGAGCACATTGGCCACCACGCCCGCGCCAAAGATCACCAAGACCATCGTACCAAAAAACTCCCCGAATAAGTTAGTCATCGTAACCCCCCTCATTCCTTAAATATTTCTGTCATCACAGGGTTTCCCGGCCGCTGCGCGCACCCGCCAGGTCAGTAATGGGGTAAAATCCCTTGCATTATAAAGTGCATGCCACTTTTTGGCGTTCGGCTAAAGCCAATAACTTTTCCACGGTACTCTCCGGCGGGGCTTCAAGATCACCCAGCGCATAGCCCCAGCCAATCCGTTCATATTTTGCCACGCCGAATTTGTGATAGGGCAAGAGCTGGATTTTCTCAAGATTACGCAGCCCTGCGGCAAAACGCACAATCGGGCCGAAATCCTCCGTACTGTCGTTGAAGCCCGGTATCAGCGGCACACGGACACGGATAGGTTTACCCAGTTTATCCATCCGGCAGGCGTTTTCCAAGATTACCGCATTACTTTCCCCGGTCACTGCCCGGTGCTTTTCCTGATCGACATGTTTGATGTCCAGGTAAATAATATCAAGTAAGGCCAGGGCCTCCGCCACCGTATTCCACGCAAACAGGCCGCAGGTCTCGATCACCAGGTGTAAGCCCAGCTTTTTGAAGGTCTTGGCCAGCGCCGTAAGAAATTCCGGCTGGTAAGTAGGTTCCCCCCCCGTAAAAGTTACCCCGCCGCCGGAGTTCTGATAAAATAAAATGTCCTGCATCACTGTGTCACAAACTTCCCCGACACTCACATGCCGGCCGATCATCCGCAACGCGCCTGAGCAGCAGGCTTCGGCACATTTTCCGCAGTGATCGCACAAAGTCAGGTTTATCTTTTCCATCAGACTTTTGCCGGAGGATCTTATCGCTTTATGCCGGCATACTGTCCCGCAATTTCCGCAGCCAATACAGAGCGCCGGAAAATACGAGATTTGTGGTTCCTCGCGCACAGACTCCGGGTTTTGGCACCAGGGGCATCGCAAAGGACATCCTTTCAGAAAAACAGCCGTGCGTATGCCGGGACCGTCATGGACCGTAAATCGTTGTATGTCAAAGATTGTCCCCTGCACAGTCCTCTCATCCATATTTGTCGCCACCCCTTTTTCTTTGTTCGAACTGCCGGGAAATGTTGCGCCCGCCCTTCCGTTGCGTGGAACGGCGCACCCGCTCCCCGCAACGTACCGGACGATCTGTTACCGCTGCTAAATGGTGTGCTCGGTCCGGGTGATGATATCTTCCTGCAAGCTCTTATCCAAGGAGGTGAAGAAGGCGCTGTACCCCGCCACCCGTACCACTAAACCGCGGTATTGCTCGGGATTTTGCTGCGCTTCCCGCAATATCTCTTTGCTGATGACGTTAAACTGTACATGCATCCCGCCCAGGCTGAAATATGTGCGCACAAGGGAGGCCAGGTTTCCGTGGCCGGTCTCTCCCCGCAGGGCGCTGGGCAGGAACTTCTGGTTGAACAGCGTCCCGTTGGACGCAATTTCATGATCCAGTTTGGCGACCGATTTTGCCGCGGCCGTGGGCCCGTTCACATCCCTGCCCGATACCGGTGAAACACCGTCGGCCAAAGGTGTGCCTGCGAGCCGTCCGTCCGGCAGGGCTCCAACGGCCGCGCCGAAGGGCACGTTGGCGGAAACAGGATACAATCCGGCCTGGAACTGACCGCCCCGGGGATTGGTATACTTCTCCACTTCCTCGCAATAGATGCGGGCCGCCAGTCTGGCAAGCTCGTCGGCATAATCGTCGTCATTGCCAAACTTGGGAGCCTGATTCAGCATAACCTGACGCAGGTTTTCATAGCCCTCCCAATTCTTGCTCAGCGCCCCGGCCAACGTATCCCGGTTGATGGTCCCGTCCTCATAGACTACTTTCTTCAAGGCCGCTAAAGCGTCGCCCACGTTGGCCACGCCGACCCCCTGCGGGCCGGTGAAGTTGTAATGGGCGCCGCCCTCCTGCAAGGATTTGCCTTTGGTTATACAATCCTGAACCATGGAGGACAGCAAAGGCAGCGGGCAAATGGCGCCATGGGCGATATCGCAGCTGTTATTGCTGATGACCAGCAGCTTGACGAAATACTCGATTTGTTTACGATAGGCCTCCACGACATCTGTAAAGGCGGCCATCGATTTAATTGTGCCGGTATGCAGGCCCAACTGGAGGCCGGTCAGGGGATCCACCCCGTCATTTAAAGCCAGCTCCAGACACTTGGCCAGACTGAAGAATGCGGCGTCATGCCAGCCCTCTGTTTTTCCGCCTTTCTGCGGTTCGACACACCCAATGATACAGTAATCCCGGGCGTCTTCCAGGGTCACTCCTCTGGCGGCCAGGGCCGGAATTACCACATGGTCGTTGTACATGGCGGGCATGCCGAGTCCGAGGGCGGCCACTTCACTGGACCTGATCATAAATTTATGCGGCGTTCCCTGATGGAAGCGAATGGACAGGGACGGCTGAGGCAGACGCACATTTTCCGTAGCCTCCAGGCACAAATAGGACAATTCGTTGGTGCTGTCGCGCCCGTCGGGAGTTTGTCCGCCGACAATCAGATTCTGGAACATGGGATAACCGCCAAAGGCTTTGGTGGAGGCTTCATCCCGCACTTTATTGATTTCATTGAATTTTACCCAGAGGCATTCGATCAGTTCCAGGGCCTCTTCCCGGGTGAGCTTGCCGCTTTCCACATCCTTTTTGAAATACGGATACATATACATATCAAAGCGGCCGGGGGAAATCGAGTGCCCGTTGGATTCCAGCTGAATGATCAACTGTACAAACCAGAAGGCTTGCAGGGCCGCAAAAAAGCTTTGGGCCGGATGGGCAGGAACCTGACGGCAGTTTTCCGCAATCTGCATTAAATCAAGTTTCCGCCGGGCATCCTTTTCCGCCTGGGCCTGTTTTTCCGCTTCCCGGGCAAACCGGGCGGCAAAATCCACGGTAGCGTCACAGACAATTTCCACCGCCTGGAGAAACTGGGCTTTGGCCAGGTCCGCGGGCTTTGTGAGGTCAAGTTTTGCTCTCTCCTTCAGCGCCTCTTGCTTGATACCTAAGAAACCTTTTTCCAGGACCAGGCCGTAATCGACGCAGATATGGCCCACGCCCAGGAAAAAGTAGTTGCCCACCGTAAATACGCCGTTGGCCTGGGCCGCCTTGGCCTCCTCCGTCATGAGATTGGCGGCGTATTCCTGGCTTGTTTTGCCTTGCCAGTATTTAAAAACACTGCTTAACTTTTCCTTACACTCGTCAGAAATCAGGAAAACGTCGCCGGTACGCTTGGCCAGACGATCAAATTCCGCTTCAATCCAGGCAAAAGAGAATTCGGGGAAAATCGGGGAACTCCGCGGTTTACGCGTATGGTTGCCCACAATCAGTTCATCCGGTGAAATGCGGATTTCCATCTTCGCCAGGATTTTTTCCAACGCCTTAGCCCGCCGGATGATTATCGGCATGCCTTCCGTCTCTTTGTAAGACTCCGTAATCAGTTCTGCGCGTTCATAGCAAATTTCTGGGGTAATGGTTAACAGACGGTCTTTTAATAATTTTGCCCTGGCCGAAATGTTTGACACAGTTGCTTGGGGTTCGTACTTAATCGCCGGATTTGCCATAATCCGTCCCTCCTTGAATTTTTTCTGTTAAGTTTCCCTTGCCGCCATGCGGCTGATCCCGCAATGCTCCGCCTCCTCCCTTTGTGCTGCCAACACTGCTTTAGCCGCTTTGCTGTTGAAAGCTTTGCTTTAATTGTATGGTTAAACAGGCGCCGGCCCTTTGACTATTTCGACTGAATATTTGGAAATTTTCTAGCTTCATTTTTGTACTATTTTGACTTCTCAAAAAAAGCAAGTATAAAATTACAAAGAATGCGGGGGCAATGATGCTAGAATATTATTGAGCTAAGAAAAGCGTAAATCCCCCTCCGGCGGGAGGAGGATTTACGCCAGATATTGCTTGCTGTAAGCTGAAAAAAATACTGGTATACTTAAAGAAGACCTGGTTCCTATGGCGCAGTTATCTTTGCGGCGCCCGCTTGAACCGCATTCCCAAAGGAAGACCGGAGAGGAGGGCCATGGATGAGATTAGCGGAAAATATCAAGTTAACTGACATCATCGATATGAGCACACTGCACAGTGTGCAAGAAAGACTGGGCAAGCTGGCCACCCATGTTCCCCAGATCACCACCGACGCGGAGGGTAATCCCGTGGGCAAAATCAGTAATTTCATTCCCTTCTGTAAACTCATTCGCTCTTCCCAAAAGGGTTCCCGGCAATGTATCTCCTGCGACCGCCAGGCCGGCCTGCTGGCCATGGAGTGCGGGAAACGCAGAATCTACAACTGTCACGCGGGTCTGATTGACTGTGCGGCGCCGATCATCGTGAACGGCCATTATGTGGGCTCCGTGTTAGGCGGTCAGGCCCTCATTAAGGGAGAACAAACCCGGGATTCCATCGATATTGAAAAAATTTCCCGGGATTTTGATATTCCCCTCCATATGCTGAAAATGGCGGTTGAATTTATTCCGCTCGTTTCCCGTGAAGAACTGCAGGAATACGTGGAATGTTACTCCTTTCTTGCCAATTATATAGACAAAATCGGCGTCAGCCGCCTGGCCCGGGAACAATTAGGCAAAGAATATAAAGAAAAATTGCTGCTCGAACAAAAAGCCAAACAACTGGAACTGAAAACCATCGAAGCGCAGATAAACCCCCATTTTCTGTTTAACACTTTAAATTCCGTGGCCAGGATGGCCCTCCTGGAAAACGCCCCGCAGACGGAGGAATTGATTTACAATCTTTCAGATCTGCTGCGCTACAATTTAAGAAACATCGACAGATTCCCGAAAATCCGCGATGACATCAATAATATAAAAAGATATCTGTCCATCCAGAGCCTGCGCTATAGCGACAGGGTTAGTTTTGAAATCGATATTGCCGAATCTATTCTGGATTTTCGCATTCCTTCGATGATTATCCAGCCCATTGTGGAAAACTCGATGATTCATGGCCTGGAAGCAAAAACCGAAGGGGGAAAAATAGAAATTCTCGGCTATCCCATCAGGGACAGGAATATTGAGCTGAAAATCACCGACAATGGCAAGGGTATTAAACCGGAAGCATTGAATTTAATACGACAGATGAGTACAACCCCAACCCCGGGGTTAGGCATCGGTTTAATAAATGTTTATGACCGCCTAAGACACTATTTTGGCGACAAGTGCGGATTAGTAATCGAAAGCGCGGTTAACGTGGGCACTTCTGTTTCGATTCGCATCCCCTGTGTGCAGGAACATCCTTGATTAAGGGACGGTGGAGAAACATGTACAAACTGATGATTGCCGAAGACGAACCGTTGGAAAGATTAGCCTTACGCAAAATCGTCATCAAAAACTTTTTCAATATTACACTGTTGGAAGATGCGAAAAACGGCATGGAAGCGGTGGAGAATGCAAAAATTTTTCAGCCCGATATTATTCTCATGGATATCAGAATGCCTGAACTAACCGGACTGGAAGCTCAGGAACGGATCATCAAGGTTTTCCCCCATATAAAAACGATTGTCCTAACCGCCTACGGTGAGTTTGACTACGCGCAAAAAGCGATTAAACACGGGGTAATTGATTATTTATTAAAACCCGTGCGCCCTGATGATCTGAAAAGATCCATTGCCTCGGCCATAGAATCGCTGGGGAAAAATACAGCCGCCCAGCTGCCTCCCCGCCACAATCCTGATCCTGCGCACAAAGGCACCTTGCTTAACACCGTCTTAACCTGTATAGAACAGCATTGCTGTACGGAATTGACCCTTAATACGGTGGCGGAAATAGTACACCTGAATCCCCAGTATCTGAGCCGTTACTTTAAGAATAAAATGGGGATAACCTTCACGGAATATGTGGCCAAATTAAGAATTGAAAAAGCCAAGAAGCTGTTTATTGATACAAATTACCCGATTTACCGTATCGCGACGGAATTGGGCTTCTCCGATCAGGCCTACTTTAACCGGGTATTTAAAAAGTACGAAAACCAGTCGCCGCAAAAATACCGCAAATTTATCAAGCAAAATGTATAGCTAAGATAATCTTCAATAAACAAAAAAGTTTCGCGGATTTTTTCAGAATTCGCGAAACTTTTTTGTTTATTGA
>DHRA01000024.1:0-4724 GCA_002411145.1 Firmicutes bacterium UBA5324
TGCACCAGGGAGCAATGCGGAGGGAACATGGATACTCTGTTTCGCCTCCCGGTTTCTTTTTCTTTCCTAGAAATAATAAGGAGGCATGATGAACTTGCAGAAAAACACGAAGAAACGACTGACGGCGGCGCTGCTGGCCGGGTTGACCCTGGCCGTCGCCGCGCCGGCCCTGGCGGCGTCCAATCCTTTTTCCGATGTACCGGCCAAACACTGGGCCTATGATGCGGTAGCCAAACTGGCCGCCGCCGGGATCGTCGACGGCTACGGGGACGGCACCTTCCGCGGCGACAAAACCATGACCCGTTTTGAAATGGCGCAAATCGTGGCTAAAGCCATGGCGCATCAGGACAAGGCCAATGCGGAACAAAAGGCGATGATCGGGAAGCTGTCCCAGGAGTTCCAGGATGAATTGGACAACCTGGGTGTGCGCGTCAGCACTTTGGAGAAAAAGGTTGGTAATATTACCTGGACCGGCCAAGTTCGTGAATGGTACGAATGGGTCGATAAGGGAGAAAATCAGGCCGGTGATTCCAATCGACGAACCCGTCTTCTGTTGTGGGCCAATGCGCCGCTGACCGAAAATCTTAGTTTCACCGGCCGGTTTTGGGCGGAAAGCAGCTGGGGCGATACGGAAAACCGGCATTACCCCTTTAGCAATGAGGGTAGCGGCACCGGTGCCCAAACGTCAATGGACGAAGCTTACCTGACGTATAAGCATGGCAATACGGCTGCCACCCTGGGGCGTCAGCCCATTACCCTCGGCAAAGGTCTTGTGTATAACATGGGGCCGAACAATGACGGTGTTACTGTCACTGTTGGCAGTAAGGTGAAGTTAACTGCCGCCGCCTTCCGGAGTGGACCGATCGACAGTGTTACGGATTATGATCCGGCGGGCCACTGGGTATATTACCCTGGTAGCATCTATTGGTTCCCTTATTCTGAATGGGGGCAAACCGGGTACAACCCGAACATGATAGCGGCAAATCTCGCCTGGCAGGCGAGTAAGGATCTGGATTTTACCCTCGTTTATGCAAAAAACAAAAAAAGCCGCAATTTACTGCCGCCGCAGTTTGACCCCGACTGGTGGTTCCCGCTGGGCGATACCATTGAAGGGGATGCGGTAAATACGTGGGCTCTTGGCGCTACCTATAAAGGTATCAAGAATGTGACAGTGACTGCCGAGTACGGGCGAAACAATAGTGATTTTGCAAAATTGACCCACTCTCTCTATACGGAGCAACAATCTTCCAGCGCCGCTGACGCATGGGTGGCGCAAATAAAATACAAGGGCGCCCAGTGGGATAAACCCCGCACCTATGGCTTCTGGGTAGGCTATAGGCATGCTGATCCCGGCTTCCTTGGTGTAACGGGGGATCCGCTGTGGGAGACCCCGGCCATTGTTCCCACCATGGACAACGTGAAAGGTTTCGATTACGGTTTTGATTACACCGTGTTCAAAAACGGGGTCTTTACCTTTAATTACTTTGATTTGGAAAGTGTCAGCAAAGGTTATTACTATTATGGTAACAGCATGTGGAATCCTTATTGGAATTGGGTAGCAGGTAGAACAGAATACAAAAGCATGATTGCGCAGCTACGGTACTTCTTCTAGATTATCAAACAAAAAAATCCCGGGAAACCGGGATTTTTTTGTTTGTTTAGATGTTACTCACCCGCGCAGGTCGGACAGACGCTTTCCAGGTAGCCGGTGTTGCCGCAGCAGACACATATTTTCCGGGCAAGCTCGCTGTGTTCAAAGGAATCGCAGTCACGGCAATAGGGGCAGTCGGTAAATACAATACCTTTGCCGCCGCAAGTCGGGCAATCTTTAGACATTTGCCTGTGCCTCCTTTAACTAGCTGAAAAGTGTAAGGATTAGAATCCGCAGATTACTTGCCGCCCGCCGCATTCTGCCGCGGGGCTCTGTTACGGACGGGAGATGTAGCCGGCCAGATCGAGTACCCGGCAGGCATAGCCCCATTCGTTGTCATACCAAGCCAGTATTTTGGCCGTATTGTCGCCGATCACCATCGTGGACAGGGCATCGACAATGGCCGAGTGGCTGTTATTCAGGAAGTCCACGGAAACCAGCGGTTCTTCACAATATGCCAGGATGCCTTTTAAGGAGCCCTGGGCGGCTGCGGAGAAAGCCTGGTTTATTTCCGGGACAGTGACCTTGCCTGTCATTTGCAGCACCAGGTCGGTGAGGGATACGTCAGGCACCGGCACGCGGATGGCAATGCCGTCCAGCTTGCCTTTCAGCTCCGGAATAACCTTGCCGATGGCCCGGGCGGCGCCGGTGGTGGTGGGGATAATGGACTGCGTACAGCCGCGGGAACGCCGGGGATCTTTATGGCTGTTATCCAGGCTGCGCTGGTCGGTGGTGAAAGCATGTACCGTGGATAATACACCGCTTTCGATGCCAAAGCGATCGTGCAGCACTTTGAGCAGGGGCGCCAGACAGTTCGTGGTGCACGAAGCGGCGGAAACAATATTGTGGGCGGCGGGAGCATAGATGTCCTGGTTAACGCCGAAGACCAGGGTGGGCACGTCATCCTTTGCCGGCGCCGAGATAACCACTTTCCTGGCCCCGTTGGCCAAGTGGACCTGGCAGTCCTTACCGGAATTATACTTGCCGGTGGATTCAATTACGACCTCCACGCCGAGATCACCCCAGGGCAGGTTGGCGGGATCGCGGTCGGAAAGGATTTTAATCGCTTTTCCGTTGACGATCAATTCTCCTTCGCCTGCGGAAACCGGGCATTCAAGAATGCCGTGGACTGAGTCGTATTTGAGCAGACGGGCTAAAGATTCGGGCGGGGAGGTGCCGTTAATGGCCACTACTTCGAGATCCTGGCGTTTTAATGAGGCCCGCAGACACATCCGGCCTACGCGGCCGAAACCGTTAATCGCAATGCGTGTCGGCATTTAGCTCACTCCTTAAATATATTATACTAGCTTGTAAAAATTAATAATTAAGATACACTAATCTCATTATTTCTCTGGTTATGATAACACATATAAGTGTAATAGTAAAACACATGAAATGCTGATAAACAGGCGGCAGAGGGTGATAAGGGCGGTATGGGGCGGAAAATGGGGGGCTATATTTACGGGAACAGAAAAAAGCGATTTTTTGAGGGAAAACGGATGAACCTGCCGGTTTTTCCTCCCGGGAACAGGCACTGCTTTGACACGCAAATCATGCTAATGGTACAATTATAAAGTGTTTAGAACGGTTTTCGTTCAGTGTTAGTGGGAAATTAGGGAAAAGGAGGAGAAACATGCAGGGGTTTCACGATTTTATTAGTTTTCTTAATGGCTACTTGTGGGGTTTGCCGATGCTGATTGCGCTATTCGGTACGCACTTGTTTCTCACATATCGTTTAAAATTCATTCAACGGCATACTATCACGGCGATTAAGCTGTCGGTCAGCAAGGATAAAGCCGGCGCGGGGGATGTAAGCCAATTTGGCGCCCTAACCACTGCGCTGGCCGCCACCATTGGTACCGGAAATATCGTCGGGGTGGCCACCGCCGTGGGGCTGGGCGGTCCCGGGGCGGTGTTATGGTGCTGGCTGACCGGGGTGTTCGGCATGGCTACCAAATACGCGGAAGCCTTATTAGCGGTGAAATACCGGGTACGCACGTCCGATGGCACTATGCTGGGTGGTCCCATGTATGCTCTGGAAAAGGGGCTTGGCCTCAAATGGCTGGCGGTGCTGTTTTGCATATTTACGGCGTTTGCCGCTTTTGGCATCGGCAATACTGTACAAGCCAACTCCATCGCCACCATGGTAAAAGAAACTTTCGGTATAGCACCCAGTATCACCGGCACCATCATGGCCGTCCTCACGGCGGCGGTCATCCTGGGCGGCGTAAAATCCATCGCCACCGTCTGTGAGATGCTGGTGCCCTTTATGGCCATATTTTACGTGCTGGGCTGTGTGATCATTTTGTTCCTGAACGCGCCCTTTGTCGGGCCGGCCGTCGCCTTAATTGTAAAGTCGGCCTTTACCCCCCAGGCGGCGGGTGGCGGCTTCGTCGGGGCCTCGGTAATGATGGCTGCCCGTTACGGTATCGCCAGAGGCCTGTTTTCCAATGAGTCGGGTCTGGGTTCGGCGCCCATTGTCGCCGCAGCGGCCATCACGCGGAATCCGGTGAGACAAGCTCTGGTATCCATGACCGGTACCTTCTGGGATACGGTGGTGGTTTGCGCGATGACCGGTTTAGTCCTGGTCAGCAGTGTGCTGCGGGATCCCGTTGGTCTCAATAAGTTGACCGCGGCGGCGTTGACCAAAGGCGCCTTCGCCCAGATTCCGACGGTTGGCCCCCTGATTTTGACCGTGGGCCTGCTGACTTTTGTGTTTTCGACGATTCTTGGCTGGTCCTATTATGGAGAAAGGGCGATGGAATACTTGCTGGGTAAAAGGGCGATCCTGCCCTACCGCTTATTTTGGGTTGCCGCCGTATATGTCGGGGCCACAACGTCGCTTACGCTGGTCTGGGACTTGGCCGACGCCATGAATGCCCTGATGGCCATTCCCAATTTAGTCGCCCTGGTACTGCTTAGTAAAGTGATTGTGTCCGAAACAAAGACCTTCCTTTGGGACGGCGGTCTTGAACTGGAAGCAACCGGAGAAGTAAGAACGGCGGCAAAAAAATAGCGGGAAATTAAGGGAAAAAGCGGCGGCTTGATTAGGAAAGTGAACTTGTCTGGCTAC
>DHRA01000024.1:4854-12099 GCA_002411145.1 Firmicutes bacterium UBA5324
AATAACAAGGTAACACCCACTTGTACAAGTGGGTGTCTTCGAAATCGGATAAAGACACGGAACGCCAAGTTCCGTGTCTTTATGTATAGTGCGATAAAGCAGGGGGCAAACGGCAACCGTTTGCCCGGGCGGGCATAGGCGGGTGTCAGTGAGGGAATATGCGAAAAAAGGCGGCGGATACGGTAGTGCAGGAAAACGGGAAACGCTATTTGCAAGCCTTTTCTTCCAGCCTTTTGATTTGCTTTTGTAATTCCTTTACTTGTTTTTGCAGTTCTTTGATGCCATTATCCGGGTTTGCATCCAGGAGCTCTTGTTGAGCGGCAATGGTGGATAAAAGTGAGCCGATTGCGGAAAACATATTACCCAGGACGTTTAGTTCTTCCGTAGTCCGGCAGGCCGCCAGCAATGCTGTGACGACGTTGGTGATGATGACCAGCTCACAAGGGCTTAACGATTCCAGACAGTCCATATAGTTCACCTCATATATTACTATATGTTTGCGCCGGGGAAAGGGGGATTGGTTTGGCATGAAAACTGTCTCCCGTAAAGGGGCAGGAAAAACAGGGCTTGCGTCGAATACATTCGAAATCTATACAAACCATGGTATTTGTAATTGACTTGGAGGTTATTAATGGAAAAGAAGATACGCATTTTGGGCACTAATATTTTTGAGAATGGGGAGAGTATCGAAATTGCGGATGACGGTTCCGTCAGGCTGCCGCTGCAGGCAGGTCAAAAGGCCCTGTTTGTTAAAGCTGCCAACGGCTATAAAATTATTCCCGTTGTGGCTGATGTGAAAAAAATATATATCGAACCCACGACTTTTTGCAACTTTGACTGTATTACTTGTATAAGAAGTTCCTGGATTGAGGAACACGCCCATATGGAATGGGCTACTTTTGAGCGCATTCTTGCCGGTATGGCTGAATTGCCGCAACTGGAATCCGTATTTTTCGGAGGGTTCGGTGAGCCGCTGACCCACCCGCGGTTTTTTGATATGCTGCAGGCCGTGAAGGAGCGCGGTTTGAAAGCCGAGATGATTACAAACGGTTCTTTTCTTAGCGAGGAAATTATCAACCGGCTGCTTGATCTTCAGCTGGACGGCATATTTGTCTCCTTCGACAGCCCGGATGCGGCGGAATATAATGAAATTAGACCGGGCGGGGACTTTAACGATGTATATCAAAACGTGGTCAACCTTGAACGGATTAAGAAGCTGCGCAAAACAAAAAAGCCCGCGCTGGGGATCGAGTTTGTGGCGATGAAGAAAAATTTTGCGCGCCTGCCGAAGTTGATCCGTATGGCCTGGGATCTGCATGCGAGCCATGTGATCGTATCCAACCTGCTGCCTTACCACGAAAGTATGAAGGATGAGATTGTCTATGACACGGATGATACGGGCTTGCTTGGCGGCATTCTGGTTGCCCACCGGGCGCAAATGTCGGCGATGAAACTGCGGACCGAACGGTACTGTAAATTTATCAATGATAAGTCCATGAGCATCAATTATAAAGGGGAAGTATGCCCCTGCTATGCCTTAATGCATGCTTACAAATGCTATATTTACGGCAGGGAGAAGCAGATGTATCCGTGTTATCTCGGCAATGTTAATACCAAGTCGCTGAAGGAGATTTGGCAGGACCGGGGGTATATCAACTTCCGCGAAGCAGTAGAAGATTTTAAGTTTCCCTCCTGCACCGACTGCCGGGGACTGGACGGCTGCAACTACACGGAAGACAATTCCATGGACTGCTGGGGGAACAGTCCCTCCTGCGCAGAATGCCTGTGGGCAAGGAGAATTATCGCTTGTCCCTAAAACAGCTTTTCTGCCCGGGATAGCCATTGACAGATGCGGCCCTCCATAGTAGAATTGAGCATAATTTTGGGGGCTTTTTAGTTAAATACAGTAATGGAGGAATAAGTGTGAAAATATTAGTATCGGAGACAATTTCTGAAAAGGGCGTTAAAAAACTGATCGCCGAAGGCTTTGCGGTGGATGTGAATACGAAACTTTCCTGGGAGGAATTGCTGAAGGTTATACCCGGTTATGATGCCATTATCGTACGCAGCGTAACAAAAATTAATGAAGAATTTTATCAGCATGCGGCCAAACTAAAAGTAGTGGGCCGTGCCGGCAACGGCGTAGACAACATAGACATGGAGGGGGCGACCAAGCGCGGGATAATCGTGGTAAATACACCGGACTCCAATGTCGTATCGGCGGCGGAGCATAGTATTGGCTTATTGCTCGCTTCCTGCCGGAATATTCCCAAGGCCCATGCCAGACTGCAAAAGCGGGTGTGGGACCGGGCAAATTTAAAAGGCGTGGAATTGCTGGATAAAACCGTGGGCATTGTGGGCCTGGGCCGCATTGGCTCCCTGGTGGCCACCCGTTTGAAGGCCTTCGGTATGCATGTCATTGCCTATGATCCGTATATCAGTGAAGCCCGGTTTAAAAAATTCGGCGTCGAGCGAAAGGAACAACTGCTGGATTTGGTACGGGAAGCGGACTTTATCACCGTACATACTCCTAAAACGGAAGAGACCATGGGCATGATCGGCAAAGCGGAATTTAAAGCGGCCAAAAAAGGCCTGCGGGTTGTAAACTGCGCCCGGGGCGGCATTATTAATGAAGAGGCCCTGGAAGAGGCGCTTAAGGAGGGTATCGTGGCCAGCGCGGGCATTGATGTGCTGGTGGCTGAACCTAATCCCACCTCGCCGCTGCTGGATTTTGAGAATGTGGTCATTACACCGCATCTGGGTGCGGACACCGTGGAAGCCCAGGATAATGTGGGCATAACGGTGGCCGAGGAAGTAATCAGCGCCTTAAGGGGCGAAATGGTGCCCAATGCCGTCAATCTGCCCACCATCCAGAGTCAGGATCTGGAGGTTATAAAGCCGTACCTGCAGTTGGGGGAAATCATGGGCAAGACCTACTATCAACTGGAAAAAGAAGCGGTGGAAAAGGTCGAGATCATATATAACGGGGAAGTGGCCCAGTTGGAGACTTCCATGATCAGCCTGGCTGTGCTGAAGGGCCTGTTTGAACCGGTGGTAAAGGAAAAGGTAAACTATGTCAATGCCAGCCTGATCGCCCAAAATATGGGTGTGGTCGTGGCCGAAGGCAAGGAATCCTCCGTGGACAACTACCTGACATTGCTGCGCGTAAGAATTTTCGCCAAAAACAAGACCTTCTCCATTAGCGGGACAGTGTTCGGGAAGGGCGAAATACGGATTGTGGAACTAAACGGCTATGAAATGGATGTTAAACCCAACACCCACATGCTGTTCGTGGAGAATGAAGATAAACCGGGGATTGTCGGGCAAATTGGCACCTTGCTGGGGGTTAGCAGGGTAAACATCGCCGAAATGCAGCTTGGCCGGACCTCAGTAAACCAACGTGCCCTGATGGTGCTTGCCGTTGATTCGGAGGTATCCAAAGAAACACTGCAGTTCATCGGTGGTGTGGAAGGCGTGTATAAAGTGCGGTTTGTCCAAAGCTAAAGCTGCGTCGGCAAGCAGAGTGAACTCGTCTGGCTTTGCCAGACTTCGGGGCTTCAGGTGGAGACTCTACTCCACCTGAAGAAGTCAGCAAGGTAACACCCACTTATATATAAGTGGGTGTCTCCGAATTTGTATGATGAGGTGAGGCAGAGCGTGAAAAAGCGCTATGGTTATAAATACGGTAAAGGCAGGATGGAGTTTTCCCTGGATCCGGCATTGGTCAAGGGTGAACTGACCATCAGGGATTTTCCCGTGCTCACGGACCCGGCGGCGGCTATCCGGGAGGCCATCCGTAACCCTATCGGCAGCAAACCGCTGCGGGAAATTGTCCGGCCGGGCGAAACCGTGGCCCTTATCGTAAATGATCCCACCAGGGTAGCCAATAGCCATGTGTTTCTGCCCATCCTGCTTGCCGAGCTCAATGCGGCCGGCATCCCCGACCGGGATATGCGCATTGTTTTTGCCCTGGGTACCCATCGCTTGATGAGTGAGGCGGAAATGGAGAGCGCGGTCGGACCGGCCGTGGCCGCCCGGGTGAAAATGTATAATAGTGATTGCCGGGATGACAGTCAGTTTAAATATTTTGGCGAGACTTCCCACGGCACGCCGGTTTATTTCCATAAACGGGTCGTGGAAGCCGACCACATTATCTGCACCGGCAGTGTGGTCCATCATTTTTTCGCGGGCTTTGGCGGCGGGCGCAAAGCTCTGCTCCCCGGCGTTTCCCGTTATGACACGATACGCCATAATCACAGCCTGATGCTCGAACCCGGAGCGGTGATCGGCAGGTTGGAAGGCAACCCGATCTACCATGATCAGGTGGAAGGGGCGGAAATGTGCCGCCCGTCCTTTTTGCTTAATGTGGTGCTGAACGAAAAAAAAGAATTTCTGAAGATTTTCGCCGGTGATTATATTAAGGCGCATCTGGCTTGCTGCGGGTTTGTCAACGAAGTATACGGTACAGGGGTGGAGCGGGAAACCGATCTGGTGATTGCTTCCTGCGGCGGCTATCCCAAAGATATCAATGTCTATCAGTTGCAGAAAACGATGGATAATGCCTGGTGCGCTGTACGGGAAGGAGGCGTGGTCATCATTCTGGGGGAATGCGCCGAAGGTTCCGGTTCGGCGGCCTATGAAGAGACCATGCGTAAGTACCGGACGCCGGACGAGGTGGCAAAGGCCATTCGGGAGAATTTCCAGATCGGCGCGCACAAAGCCTACGCGGTTACCCGCCTCATGAAAAAAGCGGAATTCATTTTGGTCTCTTCCATGGACCCCGCGCTGGCCGGACTGCTGTTGTTCACGCCGGCCAGGGACATGGATGAAGCGTTGGCCCTGGCCTTCGCAAAACTGGGGCCCCGGCCAAGCATCACGCTGATGCCCATGGGCAGTCTGACGGTTCCGTTACTCAGTAAGTAGGGAATAGGGAATGAGGAAAATGCGCAAAGCTTTCCTTATTCCCTATTTTTTTATTTTGCCAGAAAGTATAAGAGATTTTGGCGGTTAGATTTATAAGAACTTATAAAAATATGTCGAAATCAAAAGGTGATTCATGTATCATGTCGAATGGAAAGATTAATAAGAGCGGGTGCGACGGCTATTGGTTGCTACCTTGGAAGATGCGGTAAATTGTGGCGGGCGGAGTGGTTTTAGACAATTTACGGTCATCATGTTTGGCCCTGGCCTAACCCCGGCATATGCCGGGTTCTATTTTTTCATGCAGGACATAAAAGATTTGGAGGGGTGCACGTGGAAAATATCATTCATTTGGATGAAGAACGGTGCGCGGGCTGTAATAAATGTATCGCCGAATGTCCCGCGGATCAGGCCAACGCAGCATATCTGCAGGACGGGCATAATAAAGTACGCATTAACGCTGAACGGTGCGTGCTCTGCGGTCATTGTGTGGAAATTTGTGATCATGATGCACGGGATTATGTTGACGACACGGAACAATTCTTTGCCGATTTAAAACGGGGACAGAGCATTTCCGTAATCGTCGCCCCGGCGGTCCGGTATAATTTTCCCGATCATAAAAAGCTCTTCGGTCTTTTGAAGCAGTGCGGCGTGAAGCTGATTTATGATGTATCCTTCGGCGCGGATATTACAACCTGGGCTTATTTAAAAGCGATCAAAACATATAACCTGAAATCGGTCATTGCCCAGCCCTGCCCGGCAATCGTAAATTATATCGAGAAATATCTGCCGCAGCTGACTAATTATTTGGCGCCCATTCACAGCCCCGCCATGTGTACGGCTGTTTATTTGCGAAAATATAAGCAGGTTTCCGACAAACTGGCCTTTTTATCCCCTTGCCTGGGGAAAACTGCGGAGTTTACGGAAACCAATAATGTGGTAAGCTACAATGTTACCTTCCGGAAACTCAAGGAGTATCTTGCGCATAACAGATTAAACCCGGATAGTTACCCGGAAGCTGATTTCGATGATGTCGGCTGCGGTTTGGGCCTCACTTACAGTCGGCCCGGCGGCTTGCGGGAAAATGTTGATTACCATACCAACGGCGCCGTGTGGGTCAGACAGGTGGAGGGGGTCCGGCATGCCTACGACTATTTGCACGATTATGGGGACCGGATAAGGGAAGGCAAGACCGTACCGCTGCTGGTGGACGTATTAAACTGCATTCATGGCTGCAATCTGGGCACCGGCACCTGCCGGGACGTGGCGCTGGACGATATAGATTACGCCATGAATCGCTATAAGGCGGCGGAGCTGCGGAAAAAAACAAAGAAATCCCTGGTGGGCAAGGGACGATACAGCCTTTTTGCCCAATTTGACAAAGAATTGCGGTTGGAGGATTTTAAAACCACCTATACCGATCGTTCGCTTAAAGGCCAGGACAGGGAGTTCAGCGGGGAAGAATATGACCAGATTTTTAAGCAACTGCATAAAAACACGGAGCGGGAGCGGAATATCAACTGTTTTGCCTGCGGCTACGGCAACTGCCGCGATTTTGTAAAAGCACTGCTCTGCGGCAACAACCATTTGGACAATTGCATCAACTATAATCGGTCCGAGGTTGCCATCGAGCACCAGCTGCTGGATGAGAAAATCAAAGATTTCGGAAACCTGCAGGAGACTTTTGCGGAAGTGCAGCGGCTAAACAGGGAGAAAGAGGAAACGGCGCAACTGTTAAACCAGAATGTTGAGCAGATTACCAGCGCCATCAGCGACGTGGCCGGCGGCAGCAGCCGCAGCGCCGAAGCGGTTACCGTGATTAGCGAGCAGGTGCAAACGATATATGAAACCTCTGTTAAGCTGCGCGAGGCGCTACGGGTGGTTGAAGACAAACTCAACGATTTCGGCAAAGCTTCCAATGAGATTGTGGATATTTCCGGGCAGACCAATTTGCTGGCCTTAAACGCCTCCATTGAAGCGGCGCGGGCAGGAGAGCAGGGCAGGGGGTTTGCGGTGGTAGCGGAGGAGGTCCGGAAACTGGCCGAACAAACCAAAGCGGTGGTGGAATCCACGAAAACCAGTGAAGACCAGATTCGTCTGCGTAACAATGAACTGAAACAAATAGCCGACGAGCTGGAGAAACAGATGGGCGTGGTAACTGATAAAATCATGGATATTTCCGATACCGTCCAGGACGTCACGGCCAAGTGCGAAGAGATCGCCGCTTCCGCGCAAGGACTGGTCCGGCGGGAGTAAGTAAATAGGACCTGACAAGGGCTAAACCGGCGTGATGAATCCGGTTTAGCCCTTGTTTTATTAGCGGGA
>DHRA01000027.1:0-191 GCA_002411145.1 Firmicutes bacterium UBA5324
AATGCGATTTGGGACTTCACTCCCGAAGAAATCGATCAAGTATTTAACTTCTAATTTTAATATCGCACAAAAGGACATCCTCTGCACAACCCTGTCCTTAAAGCTAAGACACGGACCTGCGTCGCGCCCTGAGCGTGGCACAGGTCCGTATCTTATTGGGGGCGGCGTGTTTCAGGTTGATCAACCTGAAA
>DHRA01000027.1:305-7838 GCA_002411145.1 Firmicutes bacterium UBA5324
ACACGCCCGCTGCTATGCGGGTGATTAAGCAAGATCATATTCATCTGCTTCTTTTAATTCCACCCAAGTATAGTGTGTCGGAAGTTATGGAATATCTGAAAGAGTATTATGCATAATATATGGCATGATATTTTCCACGCACGCCTTCACCCATTTGGGTGAGGGAAGTTTTTGCCCCGCGCCAATGCAAATATCACCCGTTTAGAGGATAGCATTCAACGGGCCGGAGGTGTATGGTTAATATGACAGTACGGCTACAGCCTTTCCCAAGACATCTCTCATAACGCGGAGAGAGGTGTCTTTTTTTTTATTTCTGATCAAGCGATCTGCTACCGGCGGACGCATTTGGCATTACAAAAAGGAAATGATAGATCCTTCTCGAAATACTGAAAGAAAATTTGATTTGGGGCGTGATGGTATGAAGACTTCGCGGGGTGTGGACAGGGGAACTACACTAAAATTAGTAGCATATACCGGATGAAAGTTGACGGATTGAGCAAAATGTTTTCTCTACAGTTTCCCCGCAAACTCTACGGACGGGCAAAAGAGACCGCCGTGTTGCGAAACGCTTTTGCGCGTGTATGTTCCGGTCAGTCCGGATTGTGGCTGGTACATGGCGATGCTGGTACGGGAAAAACGGTACTGATTCAGGAAACACTTGGGCCGCTTGTGGCCGAAAAAGGCTATTTTATCAGCGGAAAATCCGATCAACTGCAGCGAAATATACCCTATGTCCCGTTCATACAGGCCCTGGGAAATTTAATGCGGCAATTTCTGACGGAGAGCCCGGAAAGGCTCGCTGCATGGAAAAGAAAACTGTTACAGGCCGTAGAACGTAACGGGGCAGTTATTACCGCACTTATTCCTGAAGTTGAACTGATTATTGGCCGCCAACCTCCCATGGAAGTACTGGAACCGGGAGAGGCCCAAAACCGCTTTTGCCTGGTATTCCGGAATTTTATCTGCGCCGTTGCCCGGCAGGCGCACCCCTTAATCATATTTTTAGATGACCTGCAGTGGGCAGACCCTGCGTCTCTGGCATTGATCTGGAATTTAAGTAAAGATACGGACAGACGCTGTCTGATGCTGATCGGCGCTTACCGGGATAACGAAGTAACCGATACGCACCCGCTGCGCATGGTGCTGGAGGAATTGCCGAAAGCGGGCCTGCCCGTACAGCATGTGCCGCTGGCACCCTTAAATGCCGATGATACAAATCAGTTCATTGCCCATACCCTACAATGTGTACAGGAGCACGCGCAGCCACTGGCCGGCATTCTGTTCCGCAAGACCGGCGGAAATCCCTTCTTTCTCGGTCAGTTATTGCAGTCGTTATCCCAAGAAGGCCTGCTGTGTTATAATCTGCCGGACGCCCGTTGGGAATGGGACATGGCCGCAATTCAGGCGATGCCCATGTCGGACGATGTATTCCAGCTGCTGCTGGGTAAGTTGCAAAAATTGCCGGAGGGAACCCGCCATATTTTGCAATTGGCGGCCTGCATCGGCAATAGATTTTGTTTGCAGACCCTGGCAATTGCCTGTGAACAGACGGTGGCGCAAGCGGTTGACAATCTGCGCCCGGCTCTTAGGGAAGGATTGATTCTGCCCGTAAAAGATTTGACTGAAGCGGCAGAGCAATACGAATTTCTCCACGACCGTGTGCAGCAGGCGGCCTATGCTTTGGTTGCAACGGAGGAACAAAAACAACAGGCGCATTTACGGATCGGCCGGCTGCTGCTGCAAAATGCGGAGCAGGGAAAACTGGCTGATCAGATCATGGGGATTATGGACCACTTGAACCGCAGTCCGGCTTTCATCAAAGATCCGTCCGAGAGAATCAAACTGGCTGCCTATAACTTGCTGGCCGGACGGCAGGCCAAAGCCTCGATAGCCTACGGGACGGCGCTAACATATTTCCAAGCCGGCCTGGCGCTGCTTCCGGAGCAGGCGTGGGTGGATTATTACCGGTTAACCTATGGTTTACATATGGAGCGCTCGCTCTGCGAGTGCCTTTGCGCGCATGGGGACTTAGCAGAGCAGCTGTGTGATTTACTGCTTTCCCAAGCCAGGACGGACATGGAAAAGGTCGATATATATGTCAACAAGTTAGTATTCAATGCCGATCGGGAAAGATACCGTAAAAATCTGCAATTGGGCAGACAAGGCTTAAAGCTGCTGGGGATAAATTTACCGCTCAAGCCCGGAAAGTGTACGGTTATCTGGGGGATTCTGCGGACTGTGTGGCGCTTGCGTAACTGCAAGTCCGCTGATTTAACCGGTTTGCCGGACATGACTCCGGTGCAAAAGAAAGCGGTGACGCTTCTTTTAGCGCAGGTAGGCGCCGCCGCGATGACCAACCCGGCCTTATTAACGCTGGTCATGACGAGAATAAGCAGTCTGTCCCTCAATTGCAATAATGCCCAGTATGCTTCCATGGGCTATGCCTGTTACAGCTTCATAACCGGCAGTGTGCTGGGCGACTATCGACGGGGACACAGGCTTGCGCAAGTGGCGCTTGCACTGCTGGAGAAACACGACAATAATTCCGCCAAGGGTATCGCCTTTTCCTTACTCGGCTCGCTGGTAAGCCATTGGACGGTCCACGGCAAGACCGGCCTGAACCATTTGCAGCAAGCGGTTGATTACGGTCGTAAAGCGGGAAGAGTCCTGGTCGTCGGGGACGCGCTTGCCATGCTCATTGAAAATAAATTGATCTTAGGTTTTCCCTTACAAGAACTTTACCGGGAATGCCGGCATTATTATAACCTGACCAAACGGGTGTCCCTTTTAAATTATCAACTGCTGATCGCAAATTTAATCGAAGCAGCCGCTGACGGGGCGGATGATTTTACAAAACAAGTAACCGGCGAACCTGCAACCCTGACCGTTTATCATATTTCTAAATTACAATTATATTACCACACCGGCCATTACACGCAGGCCCTGGCCAGCGCGGAACAGGCCCGCTCCCAGATACCTACCATCAGGGGCCATCTGCTTTCGGCGGCATACATTTTTTATTATTCGCTGGCGATCACCGCCGCCTATGGAGAGTTACCGGTAAAACAGCAGCGGAGATACCGGAAAGTGCTGAAAATGAATCTACGGCAGATGAGGAAATGGGCAAGTGCCTGTCCCGAGAATTTCCTGCACAAATGCCAACTGCTGGAAGCAGAGACAGCCCGTTTGGACGGCAGGGACAGCGAAGCCATGACTTTGTATGATCAAGCTATGCAAGCTGCCCGCGCGCAAGGCTATTTGCAAAATGAAGCCATTGCCGGTGAACTGGCCGCCATGTTTCATCTGCACAAGGGCCGGGACAAGATGGCGCAAGTCTATCTGACAGACGCCTGCCACGGATATGCCCGCTGGGGATTAGCCGCTAAAGTCCGTCAACTAAAAAACCGGTATGCGCACCTTTTAGGCGGCATATCCGTGGAGAAAACGCAGCCTGAGATGAAAGTAAATAAACCGCGGCCCCGCGCCCCGGAGGACAGTGGTTCCCCGGGCGATCCGGAACTTTATGCTCTGCGTAAAGTGATGCGCAAGCTGGCTGAAGAGACGGACCCGGAAGTCCTGCTGCACAGCTTTTTGCAGATTGCCATGGAGAACGCCGGAGCCGACAAGGGATACCTGATCCTGGAGAAAGATGAAAAGCTGCTGATTGAAGCCGCCCAAGAGGGCCATATCCATCATGCGGCGACGGCAACACCGCTGCCCCTGGAAAAAAGCGTGCATCTTTCCCGGTCCATGGTCCGGTATGTGGCCAGAACCCTTGAGCCGGTAGTGGTCAATGACCCGGAGCAGGCCGGCATTTTTGCCAGAGACCCCTATATCGCCGTTGCCCGGGCGAAATCCTTTGTTTGCCTGCCCTTGTTGTTCAGGAAGATACCTTTGGGCGTTCTATACCTGGAAAACAGCCGGCTGACCGGCGCATTTACACCGGAGCGCATGACAGGATTGCAGTTCCTGTCCCGTCAAATAGCTTATATCCAAAAGCTGCAAATATATTTGACAGAGGAGAACTGCGTAAAAGGCGAAGCACCGCCGGCGCTGATTGAACCCCTCACGGAACGGGAACGGGAAGTGCTGAGCCTGATTGCCGGCGGCATGTCCAACCCCGAAATTGCCCGGCGCTTGCAGTTGACGCTCAATACCGTGAAAAGCCATATCTGGCATATATACGGCAAGCTCCAGGTGAACAGAAGAGTGCAGGCCGTAACCCGGGCCCGGGAACTGAAACTGCTGGAAAACGAATAAATATTATACCATATTTTTCAAGCCGGTTACGCAGCATTTTTGCTTTTAGGACTGGCAGCAGCAGAAGAAAGCTCCAGCTTACGTAGCGAGGGCTTTCTTTAATGTTTGTTTACGAATCTACCTTCTGGCAAAAATTTAAAAGTGACCCCCTTTTTTATCTAAATGCCTGCGTACAAACAAAAATATGCTCTTTTCACACCATAGTGTGATGCTTTACAGACAACAAGTGCGATACATTTGGAGTAGGGCAATTTGTTTGAGGAGGTATGAAGAAATATGAACACGCAAGAATGGGTAACTATCGCAAAGGGCGTAAACAGTGCTGCCATTAACGTCCCGCTGGCGGCGATTGACCTGGCAAAGTGGTTTTTTACCCTCAGAGATGCGGAGTACAGAGCATGTTCGCCCGGGCATAACGGGATGGCGCAAGGCCGTCTGCCGGACGGTAAACGGGTGGCGGTAAGTGTCGAGACCCTTGGCGGCAATTTTATCGTGAACAACTTTATTGAGGACGTCGCGTACCGCGATTACGTGCGTACCGTATCCCCCAGCGTCATGTGGATCGGTGGCGAGGACGGAGTTGACATATTCCAGGCCAGGGTCACCTGGGAACTAAAGGTCGCCGCCGTGTCCGCGCAATCGTGTATATTGACGTGTAGCGTTACGGCAGCTACGGCGGATCGGGAATTTGTTGCCCTGTTGCAAAACCTTCCGCAAAGTGATACGGATCCCACGCAAAATCACTTTGCCGGGGAAACACCAGGATTTGCAGCGGACATAGAGCGGAAAGCAAAGTCGGGTATGTTTGACTAAAGAAAGCGGGGAGAAATATGAAAATTGTCACGATAAATGGGAGCCCTAAAGGCCGGGAAGGCAATACCAATATCATGGTTGCCGCCGTTTTAAAAGGCGCACAAGCGGCGGGAGCGGAAACCGTGAACATGTTTTTGGCGGAAAAGGAGATCAAGCATTGTAAGGGCTGTTTTTCCTGCTGGTTCGTTACGCCGGGTCAATGCGTAATCCAGGACGAGATGGCGGAAATACTGGCTCAAGGTGAAGGGGCAGATGTACTGATGCTGGCTACACCGCTAAAATATGCGAACATCTCCAGTCTGCTGAAAGTGTTTATCGAACGCATGCTGGTATTGTGCAACCCATATTTTAAGCAAGATCCGGAAAGCGGGATGATCCGGCACCCGAAAAAAACCGCGGCGGCGGAAGCGGCGGGGATGTCCTTTTACCGTGCCAAACTACTGATGATTGCCAGCGGCGGACTTTCCACCAGGGATCACTTCCAGGTAGTCTCCCGCTGGATTAAGAAGCTGGCTTTCTACAATCATACGGAAGTAATCGGGGAAATATATGTTCCTCAAGGACTGCTACTCAATACACAAGAACCGGAGTTACGGCCGATTATCGATAACTATCTGCAACTGCTGGAAAAGGCGGGCCGGGAAATGGCCACCACGCAGAGGCTGTCGGCGGAAACAGAGGCGTTGCTGGCGCGGGACTTTATGCCTGCAGACATGTATGTTGCACAAGTTAACGGCTTTTTTGATCGTATGCTCAGTAAACTGGAACACCCCTACGTGAAATAGTAGGCATCATGGGGACGGTTCGAAACCACTGAAAAAGTCAATACAAGGCATCGTCATGGTATAATATGGTTATAAAGCTAATTTGCTTAAGCGGGGGTTCATATGTTGAAACAACAACCAAAGCAATTAAGTTTGTATTCCATTTTATACAACAAAATACCCAAAGATCATATACTGAAAGCCATAGATAAGGCGGTGGATTTTGGATTTATCAATGAAATGCTTGCTGATTCATACAGCAAGCATTTTGGGCGCCCGGCAAAGGAACCGGAAATGATGGCCAAGCTTCTGGTACTGCAGTATTTATATAATTTGTCCGATGTAAAGGTAATAGAAGAAACCTCTTTAAATCTAGCCTATATGTGGTTTATAGGTATAAACCCAGAAGAAGAACTGCCGGATGCAAGCCTGCTTGCCAAGTTTCGGACACAACGACTTAAAGATACCAGCGTTGATGATATTATCCAAGAAGTAGTTAGCCAATGTGTGGAAAAAGGGATTATTAAAGGAACAGGTCTCAGCATTGACGCCACTCATACATCAGCAAACACTGTAAAAAAAGTTCCTGAACGGGTCATGAAACATTTAGCCGTTAAAATCCTTCGAAAAATAGAGAAAGAAACAGGTCTAGTGCCGGAGGAAGTCAATTCTAACATTCCGGATTATAAGTCAATCGATGATCACCAAGAAGCTAAGACAACCATGAAAGAATATTTGGAAACCATGATGGAGCAAGTCGAAAACTCCATAGACTTATCCGGCACACCGGAAACTGCAAAAACTATAGCCGAAGCCAAGGAGATTCTCAGTGACGAAAAATTCATCCTGCAAAAAGGAGTACGTTCACTTGCCGACAAAGATGCTCGTGTAGGTTATAAATCAAAAACTGAAAGTTTTTTTGGCTACAAAATTGAATATATGATGATACCGGAAGAACGCATCATTACAGCACTAGAGACATTTGACGGAGCCTATGTAGACGGCACTAAATTTGACGAGCTATATGATCGTACAAAAGCATGCGGTTTCCGTATAAAGGAAGCCTACGGTGATAAAGCATATTTCCGTAAATCCATTCTCGATAAATTAAAAGAGGATCATGTAGAAGCTATTATACCTGTAAGCCCATCCGTCTATAAAATAGACGAAAGCAAATTTAGCTATAACAAGGACAGTGATCAGTGGTTCTGTGAGATGGGCAATTACACAATCAAAAAAAAGTATCAAAAACAAAGGGGAAATGGCATATATAGATATACATTTGATAAAAACCTATGCCAACACTGCGGAAAACGAATAGAGTGCGCTGGCGAGAAGGCACGAGCAAGAGTGCTTAGAGTCGGAGTACATGCCGCCGAATATTATGAACACAGCCAGTGGGCGAAGACAGACGAATTTAAGGAAAAGTACAAAAAACGCGCAAGTCATGAGTGGAAGAATGGCGAGATGAAGCGTTTTCATGGATTAGGCCGTGCCCGAGGGTATGGTCTAAAGAGCATCAGTATGCAGGCCAAATTGACGGCACTGGCGGTAAATTTAAAAAGGATAGCAGCACTGGTATCCTCTGTATTCACGTTTTTACACCGGATTTCATTAAAAAATGGTTTCTTGCCGGGTATTATCATGTGGCAAGAAACCATTATAGTTTAAAATGGGGGATTTTTCAGTGGTTTCG
>DHRA01000044.1:0-2557 GCA_002411145.1 Firmicutes bacterium UBA5324
TTGCGGGTATGGGGAAGCCGTTTCCTTTATTCAATTTCGAAGACACCCACTTCGCCAAGTGGGTGTTACCTTGTTATTCTCTTCAGGTGGAGTAGAATCTCCACCTGAAGCCCCGAAGTCTGGCGTAGCCGGACGAGTTCACTTTTCATCCCGTTCCATGAAACCGACTAAATTTGATACTTTAGTCAATTCACTTTGCGTAGTGGCGTTTAATGAATCTAAATCGGCAATACGCTCCATCGAGGAGGATATTACATCCACCGCGTTGATGATATCCGCAGCCACACGGTTTAAATCCGTGTTGAATTTGTCCATATCTCCCTGGAACTTATGGGTAAATTCACTGCTGGAACCCAACTTGCCGGATATGTCCTGCACGCTTTCAAGGAGGCTGTTGATGGAAGCGTTGGTTTGGTTCAGGCTGTCCTGGGTATTCTGGGCCAATTTGCGCACTTCCTCAGCAACGACGGCAAAACCCCGCCCCTGTTCACCGGCCCGCGCCGCCTCAATGGCCGCATTCAGCGCCAAGAGGTTCGTCTGGTCGGCAATATTCATAATCAAAGCCAGGACATTCTTAATCTCTTTGGTATTGTTGCTCAGGGCTTCTATCGTCGGCGTGATTGCGCTGTTTACGGTAATCAGCTCATTTACGCCATTCATATTTTGCGTAAGTACTTGTAATAAATTCTTCGTGTCGTCACCAATGCTCTGGACGTGATGTCCTATCTCGTTGACGTTTTCCAGAACAGTGGGAATGTTGCTGCTATAGCTATCCAACAACTCAATGACTTTGCCGCGCAGCTTGTTCACAATCTTAATCTGGCTTAATTGCCGTTCTAAAAAATATTTTTCAAAGTTGCTGTAATGGACCGGCAGTTTGTCCACATATTCATCGGAAAAGTTGTCGGCATTGGCGGTGCGGAAGAAGAAGACGGCCGTCAGGGTTTCATTAATATTTGAGCCCAGTAATTCGCCAAAGCTGGAGTAGCCGGCCACGGGAATATCCGGGAAAGCATTTATTTTTTCAATGGCGCCGGCATTACATAACCGGCGTAATATGCAGTCGTTTAAAATGCCGCCGATGGGTTTCGGTTTGCCGCTGATAAACGCGCGCCAATCCCGCGCAATTGTGTCCCCCAACGGTGCCCGCCGTACAACATAAAGTTTTTCGCCCATCGCCAAATCACAGAAGAAGTACACCCGGTCATTGGCCTCGTCGATTTTCGCGATGGCCCGCACGAAGGGTTCATCGCCAATATTCACGGCGAAACTATAGGACTCCAATGTTTTGCTTAACTGCTCGACCGTTTGCACGTTAAAACGTTTTTTCAGAACGGAAATAAAGCTGATACTGTCATAATTCTCGTCAAAAACCTTACTCACATAACGCAACGCCGAGTTTGAATCGGAAACGGTAAACTCACCGACATCTTTCGTAAAGCCCTGTGTTTTGAAGATTCCGTAACAATAGTTGGCCTGCAGCTTCAGCAGGCAAATTACCGCATAGTTTTGGCGCACAACATTGCCATCATAAATATAGGTATCTAAAAAATCCAATTTGCCGCCCGCTGATCCGCCCACGAACAGGCAAGGAAACTTTTTACTGGCGTAAACGGCCTGCATAAAAAATGTTTCCGAACTCGATAAACCGTCCACATAAGCCAAGGCCACGGTGTTGTGGCTGTTAATGCTGAATTTGAGGGGGATCTTCTCCAGTTCATATTTTATCGCGGCCACCCGCTCATCAACGCTCTTTTCCACCACGCCTTTTTTCAGGTCGTCATTAGCCAACGGCACAGAAATGAGCTGAAAGTCTTTGATCATCCTTCTGGAATAGGTCTGAAGCAGTACTTTCCTGCGGTTTTCCTGTGCAGGCTTGTATAGGGTGCTGCTGCCGGGGTTATTGCAGAGTTCACCGGCGGTAGAAATCATCACAAAGACCGTATTTGCCGGCAACAAGCCTTTTATGGTCGTCGCCAGTTGGGCGAAATTGTTGTCAGGCGAGGCAAAACCTAACACCAGGGACACGCCGTCGGCAACATCACACAGTTTACCTATGTTGGCGGCATTTAACTCCCCGGCTGATAAATACGCTGCGCGGATATCTTCCATTTCCGTGACAGTTGCAGTGGGGGTAATGTTGGTAAGCACCGGCTCGCTAGAAGGCTGAGCTTTTTTAAACCATTTTAGCATAATATCCCTCTATTCGTACCTTAATTTAGCAAAAGATGAGAAAACATATATTATTTCGACAAATTTGATGTGATCCCTTCTCCCCCAAAGATGATAATAAAAAAGCGGTTCTTTTTTATTTATCATTGATCGATAACCGGCACCGAGTCTGCCGGGTTTACGTATCCTATATTAGATGATACTTTTCTCCCTTTTATCTTGGCAAATATGTGATGGAGGTTTACTATGTATAGTTTTATGAACGAGGAATACCCGGAAATCCTTGATTCGCCTGATAATTATTACAGCTACCAATATTGCCCGCCCTATCAGCCGGCACGTTACCAGGCGTCCTGGTCTAATTATTATAACTATCAATATTGCC
>DHRA01000044.1:2899-4296 GCA_002411145.1 Firmicutes bacterium UBA5324
CCCGACCCATTCTACGACTGACAACTTGTCTATTTAGTTCCCCGTCCGGTCACCAGGTTTTCCGGTGTTCCTTTCATAAAGGACAGCATATTGTGCAGGTGAATTTTAAACATGTCCTGAATAGCCTCTTCCGTATACCAGCCAATATGAGGCGTAATCAATACCTCCGGGCGGTGGAGCAGGTGCTGGTTAAGCGCATACTTTTCCAGCTTCTCCGGCGTGATGTCGGGCTGGAGCAAAGAATTTTCCTGGCACACTTTTTCCTCCTCCAGAACATCCAGCGCGGCGCCCTTAAGGATGCCCTTTTCCAAGGTCCCGATCAATGCTTTCGAATCAAGCACTTCGCCGCGGGAAGTATTGATGAGCAGCGAGCCCCTTTTGAACAGGTTAAGGTTTTCGTGATTAATAAAATGATAGGTGTCTTTATTGGCACTGAGATGCAGGGACACGATGTCGCTGCCGGCCAGAACCTCCGCCAGGGGAGCATAGCGAAAACCTAACGCCGCCGCTTTGTCCGGCTTTTGGTTTCTGCTGTAGGCCATGATATCGACCCCAAAACCCTTGGCTATTTCAATGACTTTCAGGCCAATTTTCCCCGTCCCGATAATGCCCAGCGTTTTTCCTTTCAGATTATTACCGGTAATCCCGTTCCAGGAAAAATTGTTATCTTTGGCCCGCAAGCAGGCAATATGCGCGTGACGCAGCAGCATAAGCATTAAAGTTATCGCATGCTCCGCCACCGCGTCGTCACTGTAGCCCGGCGTATTGGAGACCAGGATGCCCCTTTCTTCACAGGCTTTCACATCCACATTGTTATAACCGGTGCAGCCCACGGCGATCAGTTTCGTCTCCGGCAACCGGCTCACAATCTCCCTTGTCACCGGGGAATAGTTGACGACGGATATTATTTGGCAATCCTTTATTGCCGGCAAATGCTGTTCACTAAGGTTTTCCGCAAAAAATTCGAGTTCGTATCCGATAAGGTGGCGCTGGAAAAATTCCCTTCTTTGCTGATCGCATTCAAAAAATGCTATCTTCCTGACTTCCAAAGTTTCTCCCCTCTTTTTAGTCTGATTTTTAAAGACCTGCAATTAAGCAAAGCCGCCGGGCTTTCCGCGCACGCCTGGCGGCGCAAGCGCCTCCGGGTACAGCCTGAACGCCCATCTGAGATGATAATATATCCGGCGGCGTAGAAGTTCCTATAGCATATTTCGCCATTCTTGCCCGATACCCTGTCTAAGCTGTTCATAACAAACATAGTAACTGCCCTTGGTTTTCTTCGCCTCGTACATGGCTTGGTCGGCGCATTCCACAAGAATATTAACATCCCCTGCGTCTTGAGGGAAGAAACTCACCCCGATGCTCACAGCTATTTTTACTTCATTTGCGCCAATAAC
>DHRA01000036.1 GCA_002411145.1 Firmicutes bacterium UBA5324
ACTTCTTGCCGCACGAGGTTAAAAGCAAAGGCCAAAGCCTACTCCGGGAGAAGCAAGCCTTAGCCTTCAGTTTCTACTGATCAACTAACCATGTATGTATATTTTCAATTGCCCATGAAAACCCTTGGGTATATTTTCCTCTATTTTAGTGCGCCCCTTGAATTATGTCAAGCTTTAGGGCCGCAATGAAAATAGATTATTGGGCTGCGGCATGCTGTTTAAAAAGGTCATAGTGCTGTTTCAGTATTTCCGGAATGGGCAGGTCATAGGGACAGCGCGGCTTGCAGGCGCCGCAGCCGGTACAGCGTGTACCGTTTCCATGGCCTTTTGGGCAAAACCGACCGCTCCCCGGGGCGACATCCTTTTCACCAGAATCTGATAGCCCATGGCCGGGGTAATCATTACGCCGTGGGGACAGGGCTGGCAATATTCGCAGCGCCGGCAAAACCGTTGCCCCAATTCCTGCCGGGATTGATCCATCAGCGCCAGATCCTCTTTGGTCACGATATTGGGCTGTTCATATAAAGCGGTGATCTCATCAAGGGACGCGAGGGAGTCATAGCCCGGGATCGGAATAGCATCCGGATATTGACGCAAAAATTTAAAAGCAAGCGAAGCCTTGGCCAACGCCCCGCCGGCAAAGGGCTTCATGACGATGAGTCCCAGGTTCATCGCCCGGGCCACCGCAATTAGTTCGTTTTTCGGTTCATCTTCGATAAAATTGAAAGGAAACTGGATAGTCGCAAACAGATCGGTTTTCACTAATTTAACCGCCATAGACAGGTTATGGGACGTAATGCCGATGTGCCGGATTTTCCCCGCTTCCCTGGCCTTGACCAGTGCTTCCAGGGCTCCCCCCGGGCCGGTTATCGCCTGCCAGTCCCTTTCCTGTGACACTTGATGCAGTTGATAAAGGTCAATATAATCGGTGTGCAGCATTTTCAGACTGTTTTCCAGCTGTTCCAGCGCTCCGGCCGCATCGCGCCTGCCGGTCTTGGTGGCAATGACCACCTTGGACCGGATAGCATGAAAAGCCTGACCGATTTTCGCCTCGCTGTCCTTGTAGGCATTGGCCGTGTCGTAAAAGGTAATCCCTTTCTCAAAGGAATAGCGCAAAATTTGCACTGCCTCTGCCGCGGGCAGGCGCAGGATCGGGATGCCGCCAAAACCGACTTCCGAAACTTCCAGACCGGTTCTCCCCAGAATCCTGTACTTCATGTTGAACTCCCCCTTTTTGTGCCAGTATTTTCTGTATGAAGCAAATCTTAATTAAAATTGGTTTCTCTATAGTGACGCCAACTTCCTTTGCCCTGCCTAATAGGAAATTCCTTTGCCCTGCCGGATGAAAACACAACTGACACCGTGTACACACGGTGCCAGTTGTGTTTTCATCCGCTGCTTACACCGGCATTAAGACCAGTATTTACTTCCTTCGTCCGTCAAGTCTTTAAACAGCACCGTGGACAGGTATCTTTCGCCTGTATCCGGCAGCAGGGCGACGATGGTTTTGCCCGCATTCTCCGGCCGCCGGGCGATGCGGGCCGCCGCGAAAGCGGCCGCGCCGGAAGAGACGCCCACCAGCAGGCCTTCCACCCGGGCCAGTACCCGGGCGGTATCAAGGGCCTCGTCATTTTTTACCTTGAAGATCTCATCAACAGCCTCATATTTAAAAACCTTCGGCACAAAGCCGGCGCCGATGCCCTGAATCGGGTGCGGACCGGGATTGCCACCGGACAATACGGAGGAATCATAGGGCTCAACAGCCACAATTTGCACCGCCGGGTTTCTTGCTTTCAGCACTTCGCCCACGCCGGTAACCGTGCCGCCCGTACCCACGCCGGCGACAAATATGTCGACCTTGCCCCCGGTATCGCGCCAGATTTCTTCCGCCGTAGTTTTGCGGTGAATGGCGGGGTTTGACGGATTATTGAACTGCTGTAAGATTACGGCATGGGGAATCGACACGGAAAGTTCTTCCGCTTTGCGGATTGCTCCCTTCATGCCTTCGGCGCCCGGTGTAAGTATGAGCTCCGCGCCGAGGGCTTTCAATAACGCCCGCCGTTCCAAACTCATGGTGTCAGGCATGGTGAGAATAATCCGGTACCCTTTGGCCGCCGCGACAAAGGCGAGACCGACACCGGTATTGCCGCTGGTGGGCTCGATAATCACCGCGTCCTTTTTGAGTACGCCCGCGTTTTCCGCATCCACGACCATCGCGTGGGCAATGCGGTCTTTCACACTACCCAGGGGATTGTAATATTCCAGTTTAAACAGCAGGTCACTGGGCAAGCCGGCAAGTTTAACAAAAGAATTCGGTCTCAACAGAGGTGTGTTGCCGATCAGTTCTGTGAGACTGTCCACGATCACAGCCATTAAGATACCCCCTAATTAAAAATTCGTGTCACGCCTCCGCCTCTTTGATATTGTCAAAGGGATTGCTTTCATACCATGCCGGCCGGAAGGGCAAAGGGACATGGGCCGATATTTTGCGGGCGAAAGTTGTGTTTTGCAGCTTTTTCACCGCTTTTCTGGCCAGTTCAAAGGCGCCGGAGTAACCCATATAGTTAAAGGATTGACCAAAAAGCGGGATGGTGGGAATACCCAGTTTTGTCACCCAGGTGTGGGCGCCCGTGTGCCCGACATAGAGGTCGGGCCGCACCCGGTTGAGAATGACCAGTTCTTCCGCCGGCTGCCCCGGCGCGACGGCGACCACGGCCTCCGGATCATCAATATCATCAATCAGCGGTACGGCAAAGCGGTCGAAATTGTGGGATTTCAGGCCTAAGACCTCCATGCCCAGCGACTGGAAAAACTCCGCCGTCGTAAAGATGCGGGTTTCCCCGCCACCCACAAATACGGTTTTGCCCTGCAGCGTTTTTTTGAAGGGTTCCAGGGCTTCTTTCAACTGCGCCGTCTCAATGGCGATCAGTTTTTCCACTTCGTCTTCCAGTTTGAAAAATTTAGCGATGGCCCGCAGCCACTGGTTGGTATTCTTGATGCCGATGGGCAGGGTGTCAATGATATATTCCGTGCCGAACCGCTCTTTTAGGTGGCCAATCAGGTAGTCGTCGTGCGTAGCGCAAATGCTGACATTCAGCGCCGCTTCCCCCATGCGGGATATCTCGTCAATGCTGGCATATAAAGGCATTACCCGCACATTTAACCCCAGCGCTGTAAGCAGCCTGGACAGCTCCACTTCGTCACCGTAGCTGGTGGAACCGACATTTAAAAGATTCACCGTCTTACTGTAGATGTCTTTCTCCGCGGCATCCGCAACCTCGTCCGGGATGGTTCTTTCGTATCTTTTCACCGGATCAACCAGTTTTCTTAATAATCCGTGATAAGCCGAATCATAACCGGTCGCCACAAATTTGCTCTTAAATCCTTCACAATGCACAGGCACGATTTTCGCGGCAACCTGTCCGCTCAGTTCGTCCAGCAGTCCGTCGATGTCGTCACCGATGATGCCGGGCGTGCAGCTATTGCCGATGACAATGGCGTCGGGACGGTACTCCCGCTCCGCGTACAACACCGCCTCCCGCAGTTTTTCCAGGCCGCCGGAAATGACATCATTTTCGTCCAGGTTGGTATGCAGCCAAATGTTGTCACTGGCTTTTTTTTGTTTCAGGATGCGCGATGTTTTACTATAGCCGGCGATGCCCAGATTATTGGAGCCGCAGCCCAGGGGGCCATGAATAATGACCACCACATTTTGAAAGGTGCGCACGATGCCCAGCGCCAAGGTTAACTGGCACCCGCCTCCCTGGGCGAACTTTCTGCTGTTAAATTTGGTGCAGCCCTTGCCCATGCCGGTTTTCAGCGTACTGCAGGAACCGCCGAAAGCATAGCACGCTTCAATCCGTTCTTCCCGCGTCGGCGGTTCTTCGGCGGACAAATAATGGTAAGTTAGGCCTTCGGTCAATTTAGACATATTATACCTCCTCATATTCAGCCTGCTTAAAAAGATGCAGCTGCGCTTTTTAAGCAGGCTATTTTTTTATCTGTTGCTTACAAGGGCGGAAATCAAATCTTCTGCAAGGGTCAGCCCGCCTTTATAACCGGTGTAGCCCCGGTCCAGCACCGCCCTGTTGGTAACGGGAAAGGAAACTGGCAGGAAGGCCGCCCCGATCTTCTGCGCTGTGCTTGCCTCCAGGCTGCTGCCGACCAGGAAAGCGGGACTCAGGGCATTATAGTATTTTTCATTCTTGTTATGGGGCCAGCTTTCTCTGATATGTTTGAGCAGTTGTCCGGCATGCTGTTCAAAAACCACTTTCGGTTTTGCTTCGGAACTTAACTGATTGAATTTCAGTTCATACTTCTTTTTCGCCAGATCATCAAGCTGATCATTGATGACGACGAGATGGGGAACCCAGCCCAGATCGTCGGCCAGAAAGCTTATCAGGGGGAAGGCGTAATTCAGGTCGGCGGAGACAATCGCATAGCGCTGCAGATCGATATCCCCGTAAATATCCAGAAACCTTTCGAGGTAGCTGTAGTAATAGGCTTTTTCTTCCGCGATGAGCGCTGCAATGGCCGGGGGACTGATCCCCAGCCGCTCGCCGACTTTCTGCAAAAAGGCGTCGGTTCTCGTCTCGCCGATCGGAAGATCAACGCACAGATAAGGAATATGGTGTTTTTCCTCAAAAACCTTGGCGGTTTCGAGACCATATTTTTCCGAGAAAACAAGCGTCAAAGACGCGTCTCCGTAATGTCTGATCTTTTCAATCGTTTCTCCGTCGCCGAAAAAGGTATTCACCTTTAGGCCCAACTGATTTAGCAGTCTTTTGATCTCCCGGATATTACCCCGGCAAAATACATCCTGGCCGGGCATAACGCCGAGAATATTCACGGTCCTTTCGTCTTTTACCGCTTTATATTCAATAAACTCCGCGGCCAGCGTACTCAGCACCAGTTCATAGCCTTTAAAGGCATTGCCGGCAAAGCCCGGTGTGTTGGCCGCCAGCACCGGCTCTTTACCACCCTTGAAGCGGCGTGCGATCCCCACCGCGTCATCACCGATGATCTCCACCTGGCAGCCGGTCACGACAAAATAAAGGTCTCCGTCGATTACTTTGATCGTGTGGGCAATCTGCTCCTCCAGCCGTTCTTCGCCGCCAAAAACAATGTTTTTTTCCACAATATTTGAAGTTGGCGTCATATGTCCGCCGCAATATCCCGTCCCTTTGTACCCGCTCGCCTGGCTGAAGGTGCCTGACAACATGGTTGAACACCCTCCCGATGCATGAACGATGGGAATTGTTTTCGGCAGTGAGGTTAAGGTAACAATCGCCCCGCCCAGAGCGCAGGTGGATTTCGCGCGTTCGATAAAAGTAGCCATTTGTTTTTACCTCCCGGAAAGAATAATAATCTTGTTAGACCAGGAATCCGCCGTGCCGTTAAGTTTCATAATATCTGGGTAAACAAAGAAAAGGCCGTGCAGAGTTACCTCTGCCGGCCTTCAGTTTGTCTACTGATCAGCTAGATGATCCACAAGCTTCATGCTCGTTCGCTGGCTAAAAAATACACTGAGACTATAATTTTAGTAAAATACTACCACGTCGGGTAACCAGTGTCAATGGATTTTTCTCATTGCCCTGAAGTTAGGAGGATTAAGCGGAAGCACCGTTTAAGCAAGAAAATACTTAACAATGAAAATTTTTCGATTGTATGGTATGATTGAACAAATGCCGATTAGGGAAAAAATCTAAAGGCAATATTTGCGCAAGAGGCGCCTAAGCTGGAACAAAGAGCTAGCCTTATCAAGCTCTCGCTGTTTGAAACTGGATAGACTAAAATAAGCTGATCAGCAAAGTCACTGAAGGCCGGATTATGTCCCCATGGACACCGGTCTTTTTTGTTTTTCCGATAGCTGATAATCCTCGCCGGCTTCCGGCGTTTCAGCGCAAAGGACGACCTCTCCTTCACCAAAGAACTCATTGAACGCGTTGGCGTGGCCGCCACGCCGGTCTCCGGCTTCTATACCCGGCCGGAAGATCATGAGCGGGGTTATCTCTGTTTTGCCTTTTGCAAACAAGAAGCCACCCTCCGCCAGGCCTTGGAGCGTCTGCACCAACTACACTCTCTTTAAGAAAGGAAACGCATCATGACCGATTATCAAACCATAACTCCGGTAATCGTCGCCGCGCTTGCAGCGATTGTCGGCGCCGACCAGATACTTGCGGGAAACGCTGTTCCCGCCGCATATGCCTACGATGCCGGCACCCAAGCAGAAGCTCAGCAACCGCCGGAAGCCGTTGTTTATCCCGCCGCTACCCGTGAGGTTGCCGCGGTCGTCCGCCTGGCCAACCGGGAGCGGCTGCCGGTTATCCCCCGCGGCGGCGGCACCGGGCTGACCGGGGGCGCCGTGCCGCTGCACGGCGGCATTGTCCTTGATTTGCGCCGCATGAACCGTATTCTCCATGTTGATCCGGCGGCCCGCTACCTCGTCGCGGAAGCCGCCGCCCGCACCATTGACATTCAGCAGGCGGCCAAGAGCCACGGGCTGCTTTATGCCGGTGATCCCTGCAGCAATGATGACTGCGTCATCGGCGGCAATGTGGCCACCAACGCCGGCGGCAACCGGGCGGTAAAGTATGGTGTCACCGCAGATCAGATATATGAACTGGAAGTAGTGACACCCCGGGGGAAAATCGTCACCCTGGGCGGACGCCTGCAAAAAAATTCCACCGGCTACGGTTTGGTAAGACTGATTGCCGGTTCGGAAGGAACCCTGGGCATCATTACGAAAGCAACCCTGAAACTACAGCCGCTGGCGCCGATTATTGCCACCGATCTGGCCGTTTTCCCGAGTCTGGCGGCCGCCCTCGCGGCCGTAAAGGTTATACGCGCAGACGCCTGGCTGGATCCCGTCTCACTGGAACTGATCGACCGCCACACCATGGACGCACTGGAACGGTATCAAGCCACGCGTTTTCTGCCTGATGCCGCCGGCGACTGCCTGCTTATCCAAACCGAGGCCCACAACAGCGCTGAACGCGCTGCGAAACAAAAACGCCTCACTGAATTGCTGGAAAATGCCAGCGCCGCCGCTTATTTTGAAACCGACGGGGAAAAAATCTGGCAGGCGCGCCGGGTCTGGGGAAAGGCCCTGCAGGTGGATCATCCCGTCGGCGCTTCGGAAGACATCGTCGTCCCCGTCGATGAAATCCTGGCCTTTCTGGCAGAGCTTGAACGCCTCACCACCGCCTTCGGTTTCGCTTTCCGCATCGCCGGTCACGCCGGTGACGGCAACATGCATCTAAGAATCCTGCCGGGCGCCATACCCGCAGCAAAATGGCCGGCCTCCCTGGCTGATTTCCGGCACAGGCTGTATGAAGCGGTTTACCGCCTCGGCGGCCGCTTATCAGGCGAACACGGCATTGGCGTGAAACGCAAGCCTTATTTTGCCGAGCTAACCGCTCCGGCGGAGCTTGAGCTGATGAAAGCCGTTAAACAGGCCCTTGACCCCCATGGCATTTTAAATCCGGGAAAAATTTTCGATCTATAGTAAAATGGGAGGCCACTCTGCGACTACTGTCCTAAAGTACTATTTTTAACCGCTCAATCGCATTAATCCCCTTGTCCGCGCAGGCTTTCCAAGGCTTTCTGCGCCCACTGGGAATCGGCGAGCACCGCCCGGCCCACCCCAATAAGATCCGCTTTTCCTTCCGCCAGCAATCGTTCCGCCACTTGTACATCGATAATGCCGCCAGTAAAAATGACCGGAACGGATACTACTTTTTTGACCGCCTCGGCAAGAGTTGCAAAGTAACCTTGTTCTGTAACGCCCGGTATGCTATAACCCGAGAAACCGCCGGAAATATCAAGGATATTCACCCCCGCTTTGGCAAATTCCCGCGCCGCAATTTCACTGTCGGCAGCCATTGTCCCCCCTTCCACATAATCCTGTGCGCCTAAGCGCAGAAGAAGGGGAAAGGCTTCACCGACAACAGCGCGTACCGCCGCAATCACCTGTAAATGAATGCGGATCCGGTTGAGTACACCACCCCCATATTCGTCGGTCCGTCGGTTGGTTAGGGGAGAAAAAAATTGGTTAAGCAAGTAACCATGGGCTGAATGAATTTCCACCCCGTCAAAGCCGGCCTCCTTCACCCGGCAGGCCGCATCCCGAAAAGCGTCCACAATACCCGCAATTTCCTGCCGGGTCATTTCCCGGGGCGTACCGCCTTTACGCGGGTTGACGACAGCGGAAGGTCCCACCGGCGTTGTACCGGTAATTTCGGCAACTGCCGCGCTTCCGGCATGGTTAATTTGCAGCACGGCCTTGGAACCGCTGCGGTGAATGATATCCGCCAACTCCCTCAATCCCTCAATTACATCATCATCCGCAATGGAAAGCTGATTTTCACCGGCCTTTCCTTCCGGCGCAATAAAACTATGCTCAACGATGATGAGGGAAATATGTCCGCCCGCGGATTTTTCCGCGTAATACTCCAGCATAGCCGGGGAAACCTTCCCCGCTGCATCCGCTTTGGCCGTAGCCATGGGCGGCATTACCAGACGGTTAGCTAGTGACAAAGTACCCACCTTTAATGGTTGAAGCAGATAAGCCATTAATACGACACCCCCTTCGTTAAATGTATATAGGCCTGTAAATTACGTACGATAAATTTATTATATCTTCCCAATCCTAACTTAGCCAATTTTTGATAGACATGCTGCTCAGTTGCCCGTTCATGAATCCCGCCGCTACCCAAAATATATGCTGTTTCCTTCCGGTCAAAACATGCTGATAACGTTGCGCCCACATGAATAAAATCTTTATTGAAAGGACAGATATTTTGGCAAATCAGACAGCCTACCAGACAACTGTTTTTTGCGTACCTGACAAAATCAGGCCATTCCGCAACCCTTTCGTTTTGATAAGCAAGACATCTGTCGACATGTAACGGAAATCTGTCGTCTCCGATGGCTTGAGTCGGACAGCTGTCTTTACACAAACTGCACTTCATACAATTTTCAAGCTGCTTTCCTGCATTTGGGCCGGGGAAAAATTCCGGTGTCAATTCCGCATCGCTAATAAATCCCACAATTCTTAGATAACTGCCGAATCCTCTCACATAAATCAGGTTATTACGTCCATACTTCCCCAAACCCAGCCTTGCCGCAAGATTTTTATACGGTCCCGCTAATCTTTCAACCTTATATCCGTATTCCCCTAAATAATCTGTAAAACTTTGCGCAAGCACCATCTCAAACTGTAAGCTTTGTCCATCATCTCCATAACACGGCGGCAGCAAAGTTGCTACTTCCAGGCCATTTAAATTAAATAGAATGCGGCGGCTCTTCCCGCTGACCGGATAGGCAATAAGGATAACTGTTTTCATTTTTACATTTCTTCGAGGGCTGCTGGACGTCCACGCATTAAATTTATTATTTTGCAGATCATTTAATCTGCCTATATATGACAATATCTCAAACTCGTGTAATGCATCACTTAAACACTGGATATTTCCCCAAGCAATTTTAAAATTGTTTGCCGAGGCCCAGTTGGGCAGATCAATCACGCTACCATCTCCCGGGGCTTATTTCTTTTATCCGATGACCCACCCGCTCCAAGACTCCTATCTTCTACCTGTACCTTTCTCCTTTCACTCAGCTTATAGCAGGAGTAGCGTTGATAAATAATAATACGCAAAAAGGCTAAGGCACTGTCAACCAGAACCTTAGCCTTCAGTTTCCTGATCAGCCAGAAAGGAAAAGTAGTAGGTAACATCAAGCGGAACCGCTTCCCCTTCTTGATCTTCAATTGCTGTTAAAGGGCCACCTTTTCAAATGCACGGGTGATCAGATCCGCCGGTTTTATCTGTCCCGGTTTGAGGGCGCCACTGTTTTCCAAGTCCTTGATCCAGGGAATCAGATCCTCTTCTTTTATTTCCGACGTAGTCGCAAAATAATGCACACCGGTTACCGGGACTTTAATCCAGTCCGCGGTTAGGCTCAGCGCCTCTGCGGGATGTTCGTTGCTCCATTTCTGCGCCGCCACCATTGCCCGGATAAACTTCTTAATCACTTCCGGATTGTTTTTTATGAAGTCATCTCTGAAATAATACATACTGGCGCCGGCCGATTCCCCCAGGGCGGTATCGGTGGAATCGGCAATCAGGACTAAGCCCGCATCTTCCGCCGACTTGTAATAGGGCGGGTGGATCTGGGCCACATCCAGGATACCCTGGCTGGTGGACTGAATTACGGCAATATCATTGGTAAACGTGACCCACTCAAACCGCTCCCGCGCCACACCGGCCTTATCCAGCAGGGTGTTGAAGAGAAATTGGTTGCAACTGTTGGCCGTACCGTCGGTTTTTATTTTTTGACCAAGTTTATAGTTTTTCAGATCGTCAATGGATTTGATCCCCGAGGTAGGGCTGGCATAAAACCGCATATGACGAAATACAGGATCGACATTGGCGGGCGGTTCAATCTGTTGCCTGGCCACCGCCGTCACCTGCGCGCCGCCCGCTTTGGCGATAGCCAGCATATTGGGCTGGGCGGTGCCTACATCATTATTCTCGTTTAATACGGAAGGAAGAACCTGACTTGCCACCAGTTCACCGGTATAGACAATTTTCAGTCCCTCTTTTTCCAGAAACCCTTTTTTGTCCGCGACAACCCAGGCCGTGGAAGCGCAGGTTTTATAGGTTGGCACTCTTAATTCAATGAGATCTTTGTTGTTTGAACTGGTGAGTTGCACCTTTCCCTTGCGGGCCCCGATTCCGATGGCAACCACCAGGGCGAGGACCACGGCCCCGACGACGACCAATTTTAACCTTCTCTTTTTGTCCGACATTAATAACTCTCCTCCTCATTTAGAATTTTAATTTTAATGTTCCTCAAATGTGCTTTCGCGCCAGACCAGCAAGCGGGCTTCGATCAAACGAAAGATTTTATTAATGATAAGCCCCAGGACGGCGATG
Source organism: Firmicutes bacterium UBA5324 (assembly GCA_002411145.1). Taxonomy (GTDB): domain Bacteria; phylum Bacillota; class Negativicutes; order UBA11029; family UBA11029; genus UBA11029. Next base: position 10,938 of record DHRA01000036.1, read on the forward strand.
AACATCGTGGCGCCAAAAAGCTGCGTGATCTTATAAGTTTCCTGGGCATTTTTCGTCAGCCAGCCCATTCCGCTGCTCGACCCCAGCATTTCCGCCGAAATAACCATAATAAACGACAATTGGGCTCCCAGTTTCAGTCCGTTAAAAATACCGGGCATGGCCGCGGGAAGAATAACCTTGAAAAAAAGTTCAATATTGCTCGCCCCCATCGTCCGGCCTGTTTTAATCAACAGCGGATCAATGCCCCGCGTGCCCATAATCGTATTGAAAATAATCGGCCACTGGCTAACCCAGTAGATCAGGGAAACCTTGCTCCCTTCACCGATGCCAAAGATGAGAATAAATACCGGAAATAACGCAAAGGGATTTATCTTTTCCAGTAATCTGAGAAAGGGCAGGAGCATTTTCTCCAGTGTCCGGAACACCCCGCCCAGCAGAAAACCTGCCGGTATCCCGATGGCGGCGGCTAAGAAAAAGCCGATCCCCGCTCTTTGCAAACTAATCAGCATATGACCCAACAATTCACCCTGTACGGCTAACGCATAAAGTTTTTGCACTACCGCAGAAAAGGAGGGAATAATCGCCTTGTTTAAGATGCCGTATCGCGGCAATAACTCCCAGGCTGCGAAAAATAGAATCACCGATGAGTTATCCAGCACATAGTTTTTCAGTTGGGAAAGGATCTTTGTGCCTCCATTATGCATATCATCACCCGCTCATTTTTTAATCAGCCGTTTCTTCTGTCTTTTCACGCCAGGTAATAAGCGTGTCTTCCAGCCACTCCAGAGAATAATTAATGATCAGGCCAATAACGGCGATGGCCAGCAAGCCCAAAAATAGCCGGGGAATTATCCAGTTATCCTCCGCATTGCGGATCAGCCAGCCGAGGCCCATATTGGCGCCAAGTAATTCCGCCCCGATCAGCAGCATAAAAGCCATGGTGGCGCCAATCCTGATGCCGGTGAAGATCTGCAGCGCCGCCCCCGGTAGAATCACTTTAAAGAATACCGTGATACCGTCGGCCCCCATGACTCGGGCGGACTTAATCAAGGACGGATCAACCTGTTTTACCCCCGCCATCGTCGTAAAGAGAATGGGCCAGAAGGCAGCCCAGAAAATAATACTGTATTTACCGCCTTCACCAACGCCAAACAAGATAAGGAACAACGGCAATAATGTCATGGTATTGATTTGGGCGCATAAATTCATCAGCGGCGCTAAATATCTGGCGACCCGCGGCAACCATCCACCTAAAATGAAACCCAGCGGCAACCCTGCGGCAATGGCGATAAATAAGCCGATAAACACTCTTTCCAGACTTACCGCTATATGGATAAACAAATCTCCGTTTTGCACCAGTACCCAACCTGCCGCAAGCACCTTTGAAAGGGGGGGGATGAATTTGGGATTGGCCCAGCCCACCATCGGCGCAACCTGCCAGAAAATAAAAAATAAAATAATGAAATAAAAACCCATCAGTTTATTGTTTAACTCGCGCAGCCAATTAAGCATAAACCCCACCTTCCTCCCAGCTTCCGGCTAGATAATAGACAAAAAAAAGGCCTGGGCTGTTTTCTTCCGAAAACATTTCCCTCGGCCTCCAGCATTTGAACCAGTCAGCAATTATTTTTCATTATTTTTTACACAAGTGTCTGATAGTATTATAAACCATATGTTTTTTATTGTAAAGTGGGTTCCAAGAAAATAAATCTTGAGGATCCGTAAGATGGATATCATGCCTGATTGATGCGCTGCAACAGCCAGGCCATATTCCGGCCAACCGTCGGAAAAGGGCCTATGACCTGCGCGGTTTATCATCTGCGCGCCAGACACTTTTGGGCAGTTGTTAGATTTCCTCCCTCGGAAGCCTTTTCAAATGCCTTTTCCTCTGCTCTGGTATGTTTTTCGATCTCCCGCAGTCTGCTTACATACAACATTGCCCCGACAACACAAAGCAATCCGCCGATGCCCACTGTTGCCGCTGCGCCGATGTAACTCGCCATTATACCGGCCAATAAATTGCCGAAGGGCGTCATCCCAAAAGACATGGAATAAAGACTCATAATCCGGCCGCGTTTATCTTCCTCCACCAGGGATTGCATCAGAGTACTGGATGCCGCGATATGCACCATCGACCCCAACCCGGTAAAAAAGAGCGTAATCAGCCCGATGAACAGCACATTGGTCTGCGAAAAAACCAGCAAGGTGATGCCCAAAAGAGCAACCGCCCGGGGAATCAATTTCTCCAGGCCCGCCGGACTGATACGGGATGCCAGGAATGCTGCGCCACAAATCGCGCCCAATCCGGTAACCGCCATCAGCAGTCCCAGGGTGTGCGAGTCACCGTTAAATATGTTGTGCGCAAAAATGGGCATCAGCGCCACATACGCCGTCCCCGTCAGATTAACCAGCCCCAGGAGCAGCACAGTATAGCAAATCGGAGGAAAACGATAGGCATACAGATATCCTTCATGCATCTCACGCCACGGAGAATTGCCTGTTTTTATTCCATTAACCGGCGCCTGAACACGCATAGCTAACAAGGCTGCCAGCACGGGAATAAAACTGACCGCATTTATGAGAAAACATACCCCCTCACCAACGAGGGCAATTAATATGCCCGCCATCGACGGGCCAACCAGCTTCGAACCGCTAAGAATAATGGAGTTCAGCGCGATGGCGTTAGGTAAATCACTCCTTTCCTCGACCATATCGACCACAAACGCTTGGCGGGCAGTCAAATCAAAGGCATTAATACAACCCAGGGCAAAGCCCAACCCTAACAAATGCCAGACCGCTATTTTACCGGTCAGTACCAAAATCGCCAGCAGTGCCGCCTGCACCATCGCTAAGGATTGAGTTATGATGAGGATTTTATGTCTGTTATAACGGTCCGCGACTACGCCGGCCACGGGCCCCAAGAGAAAACCCGGCACATGATTGAAAAAATTGAGTGCGCCCAGCATAAAAGCCGAGTCCGTCAGTTTATACACCAACCAGTTCATGGCAATCGTTTGCATCCAGGTGCCAACGGTGGAAATCGTTTGGCCGCTGAAAAACAACCGATAATTACGATGCCGCAGTGCCCTCAGCATAACTTCACTTTTGCGGATATTTTATTCAAGCTTGTACCGCACCTCATTTCTTTCAAGAACTGTTCGCCTTCAGGCACTCAGCGTTACAATCAAAAAAAGGGGCTGTCGCGCTAAGA
>DHRA01000051.1 GCA_002411145.1 Firmicutes bacterium UBA5324
TATAACGGATCGATGATCGATGTCGCCAAACTTAAAGGCCCGGTTACATTGCCGATAACGGGCACGTCCCCATGTTGCCCGGACAGCAGTTTGATCGCCGACAGAACAACCGGGGATCGTCCGTCCCGCTCCGGATCGGGCAGCGGCTGGTCGACGATCTCCTTCAATGCCGAAGCACCATAAACCAGGACCCGCGGCTCAACACCGTCATCCCCCAACTCCACTGAACTGCCGAACAACTCTGCCTCCACCGTCATACAGAAGGGAACACCCAGGTTTTCAAAACCCGTATGTCTACGAATGGCCGCGGCCGTCTCCGCCATTACGACGGGATCTGTATGAACATTACCGGTGGCTTTCGATAATACCGCCGTTGTCGCCGCACTCATCATGCCGCCGGGACAAATAACCGGCGGACGATCTACCTGTGCATGCTCAAAGACAGCCTGCAGACGTGTCTTCTCCGTAAAAACCATCTATACCCCCCTCCCATCAAAGCCGGGCATTGGTACCACGGCCGTTGTCAACATCGTCCCTTGATTTCTTAAAAGACACTAAAAAATCAGGCCGTAAACATGGAAGCTTACGACCTAATAAAGTGAGACCAGCTTATCCCTTGGTGGTCCAGAATAACATCTTTCGCTGCACCAGATCAAACAAGCCCATGATACAGAGAATAAGCGCGGACATCACCAGCATGCCCGCGAGCACCCTGGCGTAATCAAAGAAATCGGCATAGTAAAGGACAAAAAATCCTAAGCCGGATTTTACGCCAAACATCTCCGCCACGGTTAAAAGAATAAAGGAAAAGATCAGAGATGTTCCCGCCCCGCTGAAAATCATGGGCAAGGCAGCCGGCAAAATAACTTTACGCAGCAGTTTGAACCCCTTGAGGCCTAATGCCCGGGCATTATCCAGGTATTTCTCTTCAATGAGAACTACCCCGCGAATGGTGCTCATCAGAATCGGCCAGAGACAGCCGATAAAAATAATTGAGGTTGACGATAACCAAAACGTGGGCAATAAAGCAATGGCATACGGCGTATAAAGATTCGGGGGAAGCGGGCTGGCGGCATGAAACAACGGCACCAGATTTTCCCGCAAAGTGTCATTGCAGCCGATAACCAAGCCGCCCAGCACTCCGATTAGCAAGGCCAAACCATAACTGGGAATCAGCAAGCCCAAGGAACTGAGTATCCCCTGACCCAGCAGCTCTTTCGAGTTATACAATGCCGCGGCTACTTTCGGCAAACCGGGAAACAGGGTCGGATCAAGTATTGCCCAGCCATCGGTCAGGATCTCATAGGTCAAAACCAGCGTGGCAATAATGAACCAAATATACCGGTATCTTTTCAAATAGTCCACGTTTCTTCTCCTGTACTTTCCTTAGTTTTGTGCATTATACCGTTGTTCTAATTCCTGGGTATAAAACGCATCCTGCGGATATCTATTTTGCAGTTCGGTTAAAGCCTGACGGTAGAGTTCCGTGTTAATATGTTTTGAAATATCCACTTTTTCCTGGGCATAGCCAATACGTTTCATATGCTCCCACATGGCCAGCACTCCTTTACGGTTAGGATCTGCGTTATAAAGCTGGTGCGGCTCCAGCACAAGGGCCTTGGTGGCTTCAGCGTCAGTTTTCACAAACTTCTGCACAGAAGCTACTACCTGTTCCGGTTGCTCTTTGCGAACTTTTTCCGCTCTTATCAGGGCACGGAGGAAAGCCCGGTACGCATCCGGAGCTTGTTCCACCGCGGATTGTCTGGCAATTATGCGACAGCATGCGTGGTCAGTATAGAAATCATTACTCCAGCCGATTACTTCCAGGCCGGCCGCCTTGGCCTGGGCATATACCACATTATTAGCAATACCGATATCAGCTTTTTTACTTTTCACAGCTTCCACAACCGCTATCGGGCTTTTCATCTCCAGTACGGTGACATCTTTATTTAAATCAATACCCGCGTCATACATCGCGCCGCGCCACACAACATCCGGCGTATACAAACGCGGCGTGGCAATGGTTTTTCCCCGGTAATCCTGGATAGACTTAATGGCGGCCGCTGTTTCAGCCCTGGCCATCACAGGGTGCCCCCCGCTCAGTTGCCCGCCAATAATCACAAAATCCGCGCCGTTGTTAATAACCGTCAGCGGTCCTGCGGTACCAAAGGATACCCCGATATCAATCTTACCGCTGTTTAGAGCCGCATAAGCGTCGGTTGAACTGGTAAATTCCACAAATTCGACTTCCACCCCTTCTTGCTTGAAATAGCCCTGTTCCTGGGCGATTTCCGTCAGCACCGCCGCTTGCGGCGTATAACCCACAATGAGTTTTTTCAGGGGCTTATTATCCACAGAGGTTCCCTTTTGCGCTCCACAACCTGCAAGAAGGAGTATTGTCAATAAACTCAAGGCGATGAGGCGTATTTTATTTCGTTTCAACACCAAGCACTCCGTTTCATATTATTTTAGCTGTTTTACAATATCTTCGTTTAAGAGATCAATCAAATAATTCCTTAGGTCAACGAAAGCCGCATCATGATACATTGTTTCCCGGATTCTGGGACGGGGCAAACTCACTTCAATTATTGCCTTAATCGTACCGGGATTTAAGCCCAGCACGACAACTTTCGTTCCCAGCAGCAAAGCCTCATCCACATCGTGGGTGACAAAGACAACTGTTTTGCGGCCGGCGCCTTGGTTCATCCATAAATCAAGCACTAAATCCTGCAGTTTTGCCCGGGTTACAGCGTCGAGCGCCCCAAAGGGTTCATCCATTAACATGACGGGAGAATTTATCGCAAAAACCCGGGCGATGGCCACCCTCTGGCGCATTCCCCCGGATAATTCCCCGGGCATTTTCCGTTCGATGCCCGGCAATCCGACCGCCGTGAGATATTTGCCGCTGGTTTTGCGGAGTGTTTCCTTGGCTTCCCCGGGAAAAGCCTGTTCCAGGGCCAGCAACATATTATCCTCCACGCTAAGCCAGGGAAATAAACTATACTCCTGGAATACAACCCCCCGGTCCGGTCCCGGTTCTTTTACCACGGTATCATTGACTAAGATTCTCCCCGAAGTTGGATAGCTTAGACCGGCAATCAGCCGTAGCAACGAACTTTTGCCGGAACCTGACGGGCCGATAAAACATACAAAATCGCCCGGACTGACAAACAAATTGATCTCACTGAGCACGAGCTGTTCTCCGTAAGTCAGATTAACATCCTGAATATCAATCTCGTACACCGACAAAACCACTCCTGTAAAGAATTTTCTTATACTAATAATATATATTTTCTATATCTATTATATTTTTCCTCTGTCTTTGCAAGTTATATTATCAACAACCATTGAGGGGGTTTTGCTTAACCTCCGCCAATTTACCTTTAGTAACAGGAAAACCGATTTTCCTCACCGTGTTCATCATCGCATGAATATTGGCAAAGGGTACTTCTGTAGGCAGACTGCAGCCTGATGAAACGATATACCCCTTGGGGGCGTCATAGGTTTTTTCGACACAGTCTACGACCGCCGATTTCACATCGTCTACGGAACCTTGCAGCATTATGGCGGAGGGGTCTACATTACCCGTTAACCGGACCTGCGCTCCGACTTGCTCTTTCGCTGCGGCCATATCAATCACATTGTCCAGACTGAGACAAGCGGCACCCGTATCCACCATATTCTGCCAAATCTTATGGGTTTTGCCGCAAATGTGTAAGGTAGCCGACTTTCCCCGGGAATTGATATAACTGATCAGGCGTTTTATATACGGGAAAGCAAATTCCCGGAATTGCCTGGGACTAATAATGGTGGAGGAGGCTACAGGATCACTCAAAGTCACACCGCAGCCGGTGTCCAGGATCGCTTCCGCCCATACCAAATTGGCCTCCAGGGATAACTCGCATAGTTTATGGGCAGCCTGGGGGTTTCTCAGCATCAATTTTGTCAACTGCTCTGTACCAATCAAAAATGAAGCGGTGGTGAAAGGACATGTTACAGAGCCAATAACCCCTACTTCCTTCCCCACTTTATCCAGGGCTATGTGCATTGCCTGCAAAAAGGCGGGCAATTGCCCGTCTTTATACGGGTTGGGCGGCTGCAGCCTGCCGACCTCGGAAATATCGCCGATGGCCGGGCATGCCAAATGGGCCGTTTCATCATCAGGGTACACGACTTTCGCACCCATCGCCTCCGCCTGTACATACAAGTCCGTAAAAATTCTTACGACATCGTAACGGAATAATTTATATGACTCAACTTGTGCCTGCGCAATTAAGGCGCCGTTATTCCTAAACTGGGAGATTTTCGCCCCAATCACCCGGGCCGCTCCGTTACCCACGGAAGGAATGCAGGGGAGCCTGTCCACCTTCTCGCCTTTATTGTATGCCGTCATGCGCTCCAGAGAAGTCATTTGATCAAGCAGCATTATCGTCGCACCTCACAATCCCCTCATTATTTCTCGCCATACCGGTTAAATTAGTTCCTTCGCCACCCGGATAGCATCGATGGCGTTTGCCGCATAGGCATCCGCGCCGATCTTTTTGGCAAAAGCGGGGGATACCGGCCCTCCGCCAATAATTACTTTAACCCCATCCCGCAGGCCTGCTTCCGTCAACAAGCTAATAATCCGGGCCATGCCGTTCATGGTAGTGCTCATCAGCGTCGCCGCAGCAATCATCTGCGCTTTTTCCGTTTGGGCCACCGTAACAAATCTTTGCGGCGGAACATCCCGCCCCAAATCGATTAACTGATATCCGGCCGTTTCCAGCATCATCTTCACAATATTTTTTCCTATATCATGGGTATCCCCTTCCACTACGCCAATTACGATCTTCCCTTTAGACTTGCCCCTGGACTTCAAGTGGGGTTTGAGAACATCAAGTCCCGTATACATGGCATCTGCGCAGAGAAGTAACTCGGGAATGAAGTATTCCTCGTCTTCGTACAGTTTACCGGCCCTCGCCATTCCCTGGGAAAGCCCTTGTTCTATGGCCTCGAAGGCATCGATGCCCTTTTCGACCAGTTCCGCGGCAACAGAGGCTGTCCTCTCTTCATCCATTTCGACAACCGCGTCCGATAATTGTTGAAAGTATGTATCCTTTTCTAACACCACCATTTGCCCTCCTATGCTGTTTCCTCTCTTTTCATAGTTTAATCCATATATAATTTTTATGTCAAACAAATATTTTTTCTATATTAGTCCTTTATCCGGCCGCAGTTTTGAGCGGAACGCAACATAACTGCTCACATCAACATTCAGCCCAGAGGTTTACGATTTATTTAAAACAATGTAAAATAGTAGTTAATTGGTAAACCCTAAATTAAATATAGGTTAACAATACCTAAAAGACGGTAATTCAGGAGGTAAAAACATGAGTTATGATTTGATTTTCAGGTTAGGCAAAAAAGTTCTGCACGGTGAACAATTAACTTTTGCCGAAGCATTACAGCTTACTGAAGTTGATGAAGCTGATATACCCATCCTCTTGGGCGTGGCCAATAAAGTGCGGATAAAATTTACCGGTAACCAGGTGGATACTTGTGAAATAGTTAACGCCCGTTCGGGAGGCTGCTCCGAAGACTGTAAGTTTTGCGCCCAATCCGCCCGCCATGATGTGAAATTCGCCAGTTATCCCCTCATGAGTGAAGCGCAGATTCTCCAGGCGGCCAAAACCGCGGAAGCCCATGGCGCCTATCGATTTTGCATTGTAACCGCCGGATGCGGCATGAAGCATGACCCGGACTTTGGGAAAATTACAGATTCGATCAAGCTTATCGGACGTGAAACAAGTCTGGAACGGTGCTGTTCCCTGGGCATTCTGACCCCTGAGCATGTTAAGGCTTTAAAATCGGCAGGAATTACACGCTACCATCATAATCTGGAAACAAGCAGAAGTTACTTTGCGCAAATTTGTACAACACATACATATGATGAACGGGTGGCAACCATCAAGCATGTTAAAGCGGCAGGCTTGGAAGTCTGCTCCGGGGGGATTATCGGTCTGGGTGAGAACTGGGCACAACGGCTTGAGCTTGCCTTTGCCCTCAAAGAATTAGATGTTGATTCCGTACCCATTAATGTCCTGAATCCGGTTAAAGGCACCGCCCTTGAGGATCGCGCCCCCCTTAAACCCATGGAGGTACTGCAAACATTTGCGCTTTTCAGGTTAATCCTGCCTACTAAGATCCTGCGTTATGCCGGGGGCCGCGAGCAAGCCCTGGGAGAACTGGTGCCCCTGGGATTCCTGGCCGGCATCAACGGCATGCTCATTGGTAACTATCTCACAACAGCCGGGCGTGGCGTTGATACCGACCTTAATACAATACGGGGTCTGGGACTCAAACCAATCGCAGGCTGAACTTAATCATTAAACATCTTACCCCTCACAACACTTAGCCCCTATAAGAAACATTGCCAGAATGTTTCTTATAGGGGCTAAATATATGGGTCCGGTCCTCTGATTTTACGGATTGCGGCTGCTTTCCCGGCGCCGGCTACATCGACATATCTTCCGTCCGCAGAGTGTCACCGACACATTTAAGCGCATATCATACACCATGCAAATGCAACAACCCGCTTGTTATCCTTACGTCAATTTTTATAAGCCTTTGTTACCTCCGGCTAATATTGACCGGAAAAGCCGCATCACCATGCACTTAAGAGGAGGGATCTATACCATGGGACTCACATATCAGTCTACCGGGAAAAGTGCGCTAGACAACTTTTCCCTCGGCCATACCGCCCAAGATAGCTTTGTTATTGCGGTAGCCGGCAATCCAAACGTGGGCAAAAGCACTGTATTTAATGCTTTAACGGGCTTGCGGCAACATACGGGCAACTGGCCGGGCAAAACCGTCACGAACGCCCGGGGCAGTTTTATGCACAACGGCAAAAAGTTTAGCCTGGTTGATTTGCCCGGCACCTACTCGCTATTTGCGCATTCTGCCGAAGAGGAAGTCGCCCGCGATTTTATCTGTTTTGGCAAACCCCACGCCACGATTGTCGTCACCGACGCCACATGCCTGGAGCGGAATTTGAATTTAGCCTTACAGGTTATCGAAATCACTTCCCAGGTAGTGGTTTGCGTCAATCTAATTGATGAAGCGGAACGCAAAAACATCCGCGTAAATATAAAAATATTAGCGGAAGAATTGGGTGTGCCGGTCATTGCCACAGC
>DHRA01000078.1:0-8361 GCA_002411145.1 Firmicutes bacterium UBA5324
GCCATCCAACCGGGGTTTGCCCTTCAAACCGGTGATGTAAGCGAAAAAATCGGACGGGGCAAACATACGACCCGTTTTGCCCAACTGCTGGCTCTGGACGGAGGCGGCTATGTGGTGGATACCCCGGGTTTCGGCAGCATTGAGTTGACGGATATGACACCGGAGCAGCTTGTCCGTTGTTTTCCTGAATTCAATGAATATGGCGGAAGCTGCAAGTTTAGTCCCTGTTTTCACTGGAAAGAGCCCCGTTGCGGGGTCAAGGAGGCGGTTAACCAAGGTCTCCTCAGTAAGGAGCGTTATGTGCATTATACGCAATTCCTGGCGGAACTATATGAAAACAATAGGGGGTATTAATTTGGTCAAAATCGCACCTTCCATTCTCGCCGCAGATTTCAGCCGGTTGGGCGAAGATGTTCGTGACGTTCTGGAAGCCGGGGCGGACTGGATACATATTGATGTCATGGACGGGCACTTTGTGCCGAATATTTCCCTGGGCATACCGGTTGTACAATCCTTGCGCAAAGTGACGGAGGCCTTCTTTGACGTGCATTTAATGATTGAACATCCGGAAAACTTTATTGAGCAGTTCGCCAGGGCGGGGGCCGATCTGATAAACATCCATGCGGAGACCGTGCCGCATCTGCACCGGGTCGTACAGCAGATTAAAGAACAGGGGAAAAAGGCGGGGGTTACTTTAAATCCGGCGTCGCCCCTGTCCTTAATTGAAGAAATTTTACCTTATGTGGACATGGTGCTGCTAATGACGGTCAACCCGGGTTTCGGCGGACAAACCTTTATTGCAGAGATGCCGGATAAAATCCGCCGGCTGCGAAAAATGATTCAGGAACGCGGCCTGGCGGTGGAAATCCAGGTGGACGGCGGGATTAATGCCGGGACTGCCCCGCAGGTGGTCGCCGCCGGTGCGGATGTGCTTGTCGCCGGGTCCGCCATCTTTAGCGCGGCGGATTATGCCAAGGCCATGCAAGAATTGCGGGGATAGACCGATATAGACCGATATAGACCGGTATAGGGAGCCAGGACAGAAGGCAAGCTGTTCTGGTTTTTTTACGCCGTCTTAGATGCAAACAGGAACGGCACCGGTTCTGTCGAATATATGTTCTGAGGTGGTAAGGTGAATCAAACGGACCTGTTTATTTTAGGCATGCTTGTTGGTATATTCCTGTTTTGGCAGGGTTACCGGTGGTGGCGCAGTTTCCGTTTGCAAAAAAAAGTAAAGCGGGCGAAGCAAGGGGAAAAACAGGCGCTGGATTTACTGGAGTCGGAAGGCTACGAGATTGTTGAATTGCAAAAAAGGGCGCCCATCTGCGCAAAGGTGGACGGAATTGCCTGTAAAACATATATCGCCGCAGACGTGCTGGTGCGTAAAGACGGGCATGTGTATGTGGCGGAGATTAAGACCGGTAGTGAAGCAACCAAAGTCAGTCACGCGCCGACCCGCCGACAACTACTGGAATATTTCTTCATTTTCAAACCATATGGTATACTATTGGTAAATATGGAGCAAAAGAAAATATGTAAAGTGGAATTTTCCCTGGCGAAGAATGATCAGGGTATAAAATCCGGTATGCGTATATTATTATGGTTTTTGACGGGCGTTATTTTCGGCTGGTTATTAAAAGGAGGCTTTTGATTGCGTGTTGTCGGCGTAGTGTTTAACCCCAATAAAAGCGAGGCCCTGGAAGTATGCGACTGGCTGCTGGCCTCTTTGCAAAAAAAGGGGATTAGGGTAATTGTACCGGAGCAATATGCTGCGGCTATCCAACGGCCTGACTTAGCGGTCAACGACGCAGAGTTCCGTATTTCCATCAATGCGGCGATTTCGCTGGGCGGGGACGGCACTCTTTTGGGGTTGGCCCATTTTTTGGCAGGGGCGGAAAAACCAATTCTCGGCGTCAACCTGGGTCAACTGGGATTTCTCACCGATGTGGAACTGAATGCGCTGTCCCAGGGCATCGACCGGCTGCTGACCGGACAATACAAAGTTGAAAAAAGAACGATGCTGGAAGCGATTGTTGTGCGACATGGTGAGGAAATAAAGAAATTTATCGCGTTGAATGATGTGGTGATTGCCAAGGGGGCCATCGCCCGGCTGATCAGGCTGCGTACATATGTGGATGATCAATTCGTGACCATGTATCCGGCGGACGGACTAATTGTTTCCACCGCCACCGGGTCAACGGGCTACTGCCTCTCGGCGGGGGGACCGTTGATCCACCCAACTTTACCGGTAACAGTCATCATGCCGATTTGCCCGCATACCTTGAACGCCCGGGCCCTGGTTATTTCCGATCATCAACAGGTTAAAATCGTCGTGCAGGCAGGCCATTCGGAAACTTTGCTAACTACCGACGGACAACGTGGTATCAACTTACAGACGAAGGATTTAATTATTGTGCGAAAAGCGCCCTTTGTGACACCGCTTATCAAGGTAAGCGGACGCGATTATTTCGAGGTACTCCGCACGAAAATGCACAGCGGGGGTAATGCCGATGGCTAAGCTGTTAAAGGCGCTGGCTTTCGCCCAGCAATTACAGCGAGAGACTGTGCGGGCAGGCGACCTCGTGGTAGACGCCACGGCCGGCCAGGGTTTCGATACGGAGTTTCTTGCCCGGCTAGTGGGGGAACAGGGGCACGTGTACGCCTTTGATGTGCAGGAACTCGCCCTCCGCCGGACCAAAGAACGTTTAGCCGCCGCCGGCCTGCTGGAACGGGTAACCCTGTGTCATGCCGGACACGAGGATATGCCGGCCCACGTAGTCCGCCCGGTACGGTCGGTGATGTTTAATTTGGGCTATTTACCGGGGAGTGATCACCGGATCATTACCAGGCCGGATACCACTGTACGGGCCGTACAGGCCGCTGTGGAACTGGTACAGGCGGGCGGGTTGATTACCCTTGTAATTTATCCGGGACACGCCGGTGGTGTCCAGGAACAGGCCGCACTGACCACGTACTTGTCCGGATTGCCTCAGGGGCAGTATACCGTGGCCCGTTATGAATTTATTAACCAGATTAATAATCCGCCGCTGGTGATAGCGATAGAGAAAAACGCCGCAGAAAGGGTGTTTGTGTGAAAACATTTCGGCACCAAAAAATCCGCGAAATAATTGAAAACAGAGTTGTGCAGACACAGGAAGAACTGGCCGATATGCTGCGTAATGAGGGAATCGACGTAACCCAGGCCACGGTATCCCGGGATATTAAAGAATTGATGCTCATTAAAATCCCCAGCGGCGACGGAAACTACAAATACGGTTTTCCGCCGGACCAGAATGTGATTTACAGCCCCTCCCGGATGGAAAGGCTCTTTCGCGATTCGGTTACGGGGATTGATTTTAGTGAAAATCTGATTATTATCCGCTCGCTGCCGGGTACCGCCCAATATATCGCCTCCACGGTGGACAATGCCCATTGGCCGGAGATACTGGGCACGGTGGCGGGGGACGATACGGTGCTGGTCATTGTTAAACCGAAGGAAATGGTACAGGATGTTATGGCCCGCTTTAAAAACTTAATCTGTTAGGGAGAGCGAGATTATGCTTTGTTCGCTTAAAGTAGAAAATTTTGCCCTGATTCATCAGCTGAAAATGGACTTTGCTCCCGGTTTTAATATCTTAACGGGTGAAACAGGCGCGGGTAAATCTATCTTGATTGATGCGGTACAGGCTGTGCTGGGCAACCGTACTTCACCTGAGTGTATCCGTACGGGGGCCGATGCCGCCTATATCGAGGCCGTGTTTGAAGCTAACGGCGGAGTAGATGACCTCCTTTCTTCCTGGGGATGGCAGCCGGAGGAAGAGGGTTTGTTAATCATGTCCCGGCGGATTACCAGGCAGGGAAAGAGCCAGTGTACCGTGAACGGGCATGCGGCTACCCTTTCCATGATGCGGCAAATTGGCGAATTACTTTTGGATATTCACGGACAACACGATCATCAGTCCTTGCTGCGCTGGGAGCAGCATGGCGCTGTACTTGACCTGTTTGGCGGAAATGAATTGCTCAGGGAAAAGGAAACGGTTGCGCAATACTACCGGGAGTGGCGGGAGTTGACGAAAGCCTGGCAGGAATGTATCGGCAATGAACGGGAACGGGCGCAAAGATTGGATCTTATCCGCTTCCAGCAGCAGGAGATTGCCGCCGCAAAACTGAAAGACGGGGAAGATACCTTGTTGCAGGAAGAGTGGAAAGTGCTGACGCATGCGGAAAAATTGAAAACGGCGGCGGAAAGCGCCTATGAATATTTGTATGCCGGACGCAAAGGCCAGGTATCGGTGCTGGACGGTCTTGAACAGGTGACTTCCCGGTTGCGGGAGATTGCCAAAGTAGATAAACAAATGGAGCAGATGCTTGAAGTGACTGAAGGCCTGTTGTATCAACTGGAGGACCTTAGTCGGGAAGTATCCAGCTATAAAGAAAATCTGGAAATAGACCCGCAGCGTTTGCAGACTGTGCACGCCCGTCTGGACTTATTGGATAAATTGAAGAAAAAATACGGTGCGACGGTGACGGAAATTTTGGCCTATAATAATGCGTTGACTGCGGAACTGGATAAATTGACGAATAATGAGGAACGGGCCGCGATACTGCAAAAAGAATGCGCAGCGGTTCACGCCCGGCTCACCGCGGCGGCGGAGAGACTTTCCGGGCTGCGCAAAACCGCCGCCGATCGTTTAAAAGGTGGCTTGGCGCGGGAACTGACTGATCTGGGCATGAAACAGGCGATATTTGAGGTCGCTTTTGAAAAAAATGATCTTTCCGCCCACGGGCTGGACCGGATGGAATTTTTGTTTTCCGCCAATCCCGGCGAAGCGCCAAAACCTTTGGCGAAGATTATCTCCGGCGGAGAACTGTCCCGTGTTATGCTGGCCTTAAAAACGGCGTTGTGCAATGTGGATCAGATTGAAACGGTCATCTTTGATGAAATTGATACGGGAATCGGTGGTGAAGCAGCCCAGGCGGTGGCGGAAAAAATGGCGCAAATTGCCGGCCGCAGACAGGTGCTTTGTATTACCCATTTGCCGCAAATAGCCTGCATGGCCGATCAGCATTTCTTTATTCGCAAAAAAGTAGCGGACGGGCGATCATATACAGAAGTAACTGTGTTGGATTTACAGCTGCGCAAAGCTGAACTTGCGCGAATGCTGGGGGGCGCGCAGGTAACGGAAACGATCATGAACCATGCGGCGGAAATGCTTTATTTGGCAGAACAAGAAAAAAAAATCTGGAAAAAATAACGCGGGTTTAGGCCCGCGTTATTTTTTTACGGACGGGGAAAAAAATACGGGCATTAAATGGTAAATAGAGGGAAAAGGTATCGCATAAAAGCGTTTTAAACCGGGCAATCTTAATTCAGGCGCCGAGTTTCAAAAAAAAATTTCATATGGAAGGCCGCATGGGGAGACTGTGTAGGGAGTGATAAACTGCATGGACCGGGAACGCCGTCGCAAAATCATGGGGATAACCATTGCGGCATTGATTCTGGTATTGACGTTCACGCCGCAATTCCGAAGTGTCTACAGTATACCACCTCACCTGCAAATCTTAGTTGGCGAGCAGCAGGCTTTTCACGTCGCTTTTCCTATCAGTGTCAGGGTGAACCCGGATCGTGACGGAGCGTTTAGGATTAACGGAGCTTTTCTCAGCAAGGCAATCCGTCTCGTTTCCCCGGCATCGTTGGAATCAGTACGCTTGGGCAAGGCTGATCTTGAATTTAGTTTGCTGGGTATCATTCCCCTCCGTAAAACATCAATTGATGTGCTGCCGCAGTTACAAGTAGTCCCCGGCGGGCATTCAATCGGTGTAGTGCTCCATTCGCAGGGTGTTTTGGTGGTTGGTTTTTCCCCCATCGAAGGTACGGATGGACACGTCTATCTGCCGGCCAAAGAAGCCAATGTTGTAATTGGAGACGTTATTCTGGCCATTAACGGGCAGCCCGTGCGGAGTGACAGTCAAGTGGCGGAAATCATCAATCAGACCGGTCAGGATGGCAAGCCGCTTGATATGCTTATCAAACGCAGCGGGCAAACCATGAATCTGGCGATAAACCCAGTGCTCTGCGGGGAAACAAATCGTTATCGCATCGGGTTGTTTGTACGGGACAGTGCGGCCGGTGTGGGGACGATGACTTTTTACGAGCCCCAAAGTGGTACCTATGGGGCATTGGGACATGTCATAACAGATAGCGACACGAATCAGCCCATTGATGTGGATCAGGGCAAAATCGTCAGTGCCAGCATATCGGGCATCCAATCCGGACGCCGTGGACAGCCGGGAGAAAAGATCGGCGTGTTTATCGATGAAGAACACACCTTGGGCAACATTCGCAAAAATTCCAATTTCGGTATTTTCGGCGCTCTTAGTCAACCAATGGCAAACCCATTGAACAGCGGTGAAGCGATACCGGTTGCGTCAATGAGTCAGGTAAAAGTAGGAGCGGCCGAAATACTGACGGTGGTTGACGGTCAGAATATCGAACGGTTTAACATTGAAATACAGAAAGTCTCCATCCAGGAAGCGCCGGAAACAAAGGGGATGGTGATAAAAATTACCGACCCCCGTTTAATTGAAAAGACCGGCGGGATTGTGCAGGGAATGAGCGGAAGTCCCATCATTCAGGACGGGAAATTGGTCGGCGCAGTGACGCATGTATTTGTGCACGATCCAACGCGCGGTTACGGATGCTTTATTGATTGGATGCTGATGGAAGCGGGCATTACGCCCCAAAAAGATAGAGCCGGGTTAAGCATCGGCTCTATCTTTATTTTTTCAATTGCTCGCTGAGGCGGCGGAAAAGCAGGAATATGTTTGCGGCGAAGGGAAAACATTATTATTAAGCAAATGAAAGGGGGTTGATCATTGATGAGTTTTGAAACTAAATTACAGGAATTGGGCATTGTTTTGCCGGCGGCGCCCAAACCGGTGGCCGCATATGTGCCTGCCGTGCGCAGCGGGGATTTTGTATATACTTCGGGCCAGATTGCCATGCAGGATGGTAAGCTGGCCCATAAGGGAAAATTGGGGCAGGATCTCACGGTGGAGGAAGGATATCAGGCCGCCCGGGTCTGTACTTTAAATGCCTTAAGTGCTATCAGGGCGGTGGTGGGTTCTTTAGACAAGATTGAACAAATAGTTAAAGTGGTTGGCTTTGTGAACAGCGCGGCCGGGTTTACGGACCAACCCAAAGTAATTAACGGGGCTTCCGACCTGCTGCGGGAAATCTTCGGTGTTGCGGGAGAGCACGCCCGCTCCGCGGTGGGGGTTAGCGAGCTGCCGCTGGACACGGCGGTGGAAGTAGAGATGATTGTTAAAGTAACTAAATAAACTTTGCTCATAACAGTTTTATACACAGGATAGCACGTCGTTACATATATTGAGGAAAAAGCGGAGGCGACTCGCGTGCAAAGTGAATATCTGATGCTGCTGATAATTATCATTATTAGTTTGCTGGCGAAAAATACCACCGTGGCCATTGCCTGCGGGCTGCTTTTTACCCTGCGGCTGTTCCAGGCCGGGCAAGCATTGGATTTTATCGAAAAAAACGGACTGTCGGCCGGGATTGTTCTTCTTACAATGGGGGTGCTGGCCCCTGTGGCCACCGGCAAAATAAACATGGAACAAATCAAGCAGGCATTTTTATCTCCCTTAGGCATTTCAGCCATTGCGGCCGGGATTCTGGTGGCCATTTTAGGGGGCCGGGGTGTTGTCCTGATGAAAACCGACCCGCTGGTCATTGCCGCCATTATCATTGGCACCATCATCGGCGTGGCTTTATTTAAAGGGATTGCCGTGGGGCCTTTAATTGCCGCAGGGATAACGGCAGTTTTGCATAAACTGTTAACATCGGCTGGGAATTAGGGTTATTTGTAATAAATTCTGCAGGGAACGGCTGTTCGAGCCGTTTTTTTTATATTTTCTAATTTTTTAAGCAGGAAATAAATTACAATTGTCGAAAACCTTTTTAAAACATAGTCAGGTCTAGGAGGGTTACAATATATGTCTAATCAAAAAATCAGAGTTGTTATCGCGGATGATAACCGGGAATTTTCGGAAATAATGCAGGAGTATTTAAATCAGCAGGATGACATTGACCTAGTGGGTGTGGCTTATAATGGGGAAGAAGTCCTGGCACTGGTAAATGAGAAAAAGCCCGATGTGGTGGTGCTTGATATCATTATGCCGCATTTGGACGGCATTGGTGTATTGGAACAGCTTAATCACATCCAGGTACGTCGTCCGAAAGTTATCATGCTGACCGCCTTTGGACAGGAAAACATTACGCAGCGGGTGGTTGAACTGGGGGCAGACTATTACGTGCTGAAACCCTTTAACATGGATGTATTG
>DHRA01000078.1:8596-9387 GCA_002411145.1 Firmicutes bacterium UBA5324
GAAATCGGTATTCCCGCCCATATTAAAGGTTATCAGTACCTGCGGGATGCGATTATGATGATTGTGCATGAAATGGAACTGCTGGGCGCGGTTACAAAGGTTTTGTATCCCATGATTGCCGATAAGTACGTGACCACCCCCAGCAGAGTGGAGCGGGCGATCAGACATGCGATCGAAGTGGCCTGGAATCGGGGGAACATGGATATGATCAACCATTTGTTCGGATATACGGTCAAGCTGGATAAGGGGAAACCCACCAACTCCGAATTCATGGCGATGATCGCGGATAAACTGCGCATTGAATTGCGGGCCTAAGGCGATTATGTTTTGATTAACCGGCTATTTTCGATGTTTGAAGGTGCATTGGACTAACTTATACATATGAAATTAACCCTCTTAAGTAGATTTGCTTTTTTGTGTCTGCTTGAGGGGGTTTTCATGTTAAGCAAGAATAAACGGCGCCATTGCGGGGTATATTCCGTCTAAAAATACCGCCAATAGATATATCCCTGACTGATAAGAATGGATAACAGCATGAAGGGAAAAGCAACTTTGAAAAATTGACGGAAGCTAAGGGCAATGCCGTTTTTTTCGGCAATACCCGCCACGATGACGTTGGCCGACGCCCCGATAAGCGTGCCATTGCCGCCCAGGCAGGCGCCCAGGGCCAGTGACCACCACACCGGTTCCAGGTTGAAACCTGTTAACTGGCCGATCTCCTGGAGCAGGGGGATCATGGTCGCCACGAAGGGTATGTTGTCAATGAATGCGGAAGCAAGGGCGGACAGCCA
>DHRA01000081.1:0-1863 GCA_002411145.1 Firmicutes bacterium UBA5324
CAGACCGGTCTGGGGCGTACGGGAAAAATGTTCGCCGTGGATCATTACGGTGTAGTACCCGACATTATGACCCTGGCCAAGGCATTGGGGGGAGGCGTGATGCCGCTGGGCGCATTTATCGCCCGTCCTTCTATTTGGGATAAATACATTACCAGCCCCTTTTTACACACTTCCACCTTTGGCGGAAATTCGTTGGCCTGCGCCGCCGGTATTGCGGCCGTCAAGGTCATTCAGGAAGAAGAACTGGTGGCTAAATCAGCGGAACTGGGCGCATACTTTTTGGGCAAATTACAGGCACTGGCTGATCAATATCCGCAGGTAATCAAGGAAGTACGGGGCAAGGGCCTGTTCATTGGTCTTGAGCTTACGAAAGAGGGCGCGGGCGGTTTATTGATGGCCGATCTCATCGAAAACGGCATTTTAGTGGCCTATACCTTAAATAATCCAAAAGTTATGCGGGTGGAGCCACCGTTGGTTATCTCCCGTGAAACGGTAAACAGGGTGCTGCAGATTATGGAGTCGGCGGTAGTGAAGGTGAATAAGGTAATTGAAGATTTATAAAGAATTGACCGGCAAAACGGTGGTGTTTTACGATTCCCTGAATAAGATAATATTATATCGGGCTTTAAGTTTGAAAACCGAAAAATTATAGGTGAGAAAGGGTTTGATCTTGTGCCGTACGTAGAGGTTTCAAAAGTTGTCAATGTACCAAAGAGCGAGGTTTATGAAATACTGAAAGAGATGGAGAAATATCCGCAGTTCATGAAAGACTTAAAGAGTGTAAAAGTCCTGGAACGTCATGCCAACACAACACTTACCCAGTGGGAAACCAAGATCATGGGCAATACCATAAAGTGGGTGGAAAAGGATATTTTTGATGATGAAAATCACCATATCAGCTACCATCAGCGAAGCGGTGACCTGCATAAATTCGAAGGCGAATGGATTCTCAAAGAGGAAGCGGGGGGCACACGGGTTACCTTGACCGTGGATTTCGAAATCGGTGTACCCATGCTTGCCGGGCTGCTCAATCCCGTGGCAAAATTAATGATTAAAGACAATTGTGAGAACATGCTTAATGCTTTAAAACTAAAAACGGAGCAATAAGATATCCGGGCTCACAGGGACAATCCCAAGTTATCTGAGCCTGTGTATTTGGGCAAAAGGTCAAATATATGACGAAAAACGGCCGGTAAGCTTTCTTGTTTTTAGCTGATTCTTTCCTTATAATAAGATTCAAGCGGATAAAAGGAGAGGATTATTTTTCGATAACGAACGAAAATGAATTACCGATAAAGTGTGTGCCCGCTTGTTGACATTTATGGAGGTGTAAATATATTACATGAATCAGCTAAAAACAGTGGTTCTCTTGGCGGCCCTGACAGGTTTATTACTGGCGATTGGCAATTTATTCGGAGGCAGGACCGGTATGATGCTCATGTTTCTGGTCTCCGTGGCCATGAATTTCGGCAGCTACTGGTTTAGCGATAAAATTGTCCTGCGCATGTATGGAGCGCGGGAAGTCACGGCCCAGGAAGCGCCGGATTTATATCGCATGGTGGTTAATCTGGCCAGAAAGGCCAATATGCCGATGCCCAAGGTCTACCTCATGGATACGGATGTACCAAACGCCTTTGCGACCGGCCGTGATCCGGAGCATGCCGCCGTAGCGGCAACGACAGGTATTATGCGCGCCCTGACCTATGAAGAATTGGAGGGCGTAATGGCCCATGAACTATCCCACGTTCAGAATCGGGACACGCTGATCAGTACAGTCGTGGCCACCGTGGCCGGGATGATCACGATGATTGCCCATCTGGCTCAATGGGCTGTTTTCTTCGGGCGTTCCGACGATGACGACGG
>DHRA01000081.1:2101-4448 GCA_002411145.1 Firmicutes bacterium UBA5324
CGTGCTTTGGAAAAAATTGAATACTATGCGCGCAACCGGGTCTTGCCGGAGGCTACGCCCGCAACCTCGCATATGTTTATTGTCAATCCGCTGAAAGGCGGAGACTGGCTGATCAGTTTGTTCAGTACGCATCCGACCACCGCCCAGCGGGTGGCTAAGCTGCAGGAACTTGCAAAACGCATAGGACGCTAATTTGTTGCAGAGCGCCCCCATAAGGCGCTCTGCACGAAAAATCCTTTGATATGTCAGCGGCATCAAAGGATTTTTTGTGCGGTACGAAGGATGCCGGTAAAATTACGGCGAATAAATAATAATAAATGAATAAAGTCCCTTTCGGCTGCAGTAAAATAAGGAAGATATGGACAAAATGGAGGGATTTTATAAATGGATAAAATGCTGGCTTGTTTACGGGAGTTTAGCAACGCCCACGGTGTTTCCGGCTATGAGCAGGAAATACGGGGCTTAATGCGCAAACACCTGTCGGAAATTGCGGAAATATCCTATGATAAATTGGGGAGTATCATCTGTAGGAAAAGGGGCGCCAGTGACGGTCCGAGAATCATGCTGGCCGGTCATATGGACGAAATCGGGTTTATGGTGAAACATATCACGCAGGAAGGGTTCATCCGCTTTACCTATCTGGGCGGCTGGTGGGAGCATGTAATGCTTGGCCATCGTGTAATCGTGAAGACCAGAAAAGGTGATATACCCGGTGTCATCGGTTGTAAACCGCCGCATATTCTGCCTCCGGAAGACCGGAAGAAAGTCATCGATAAAAAAGAACTATTTATTGACATTGGAGCAGGCAGTAATGAGGAAGCAAAAGACCGGTTCGGCGTAAAACCGGGGGATCCCATTATCCCGGACAGCACCTTTACAACCATGGCCAATGAAAAGTTTTTGCTCGGCAAAGCGTGGGACAACCGGGTGGGCTGTGCAATTATTGTGGAAACGCTAAAACAGCTGGCCGGCGAATCGCATCCAAACACCGTATACGGGGTAGGTACCGTACAGGAAGAGGTGGGTTTACGGGGGGCGGCTACCAGTGCGGCCGTGATAAATCCTGACCTGGCCTTCGCCATCGACACGGGTGTAGCCGGTGATGTTCCGGGGATCAGTGAGGTTGATTCGGTAACAAAGCTGGGCAAAGGGGTAGCTGTATCCGTTTATGACAAAAGCATGATTCCAAACACGGCGTTGCGGGATTTTGTCTTCGAGATTGCTGAACAAAACGGCATTCCCTACCAGGTCGATTTTACGGAAGGCGGCGGGACCGACGCGGGCAGGATTCATATTCACGACCATGGTGTTCCCAGCGTGGTCATCAGCATCCCTACCCGCTACATTCATTGTCATAGCGGGATCATTCACCGGGATGATTATGAAGCAGCTGTGCGTTTAATGGTAGCGGTTATTAAGAAGCTGGATTCCTCCGTGGTACAGTCGTTTACGGAGTAAATTTGCTTTACAGCCTTCCGGGCTGATAATACATAACAGGAGTGGATAAAAGAATGGAAAGAACACTTATTTTGATCAAACCCGATGGTGTACAGCGGGGACTAATCGGTAATATCATTACCCGCATTGAAAACCGGGGTTTAAAACTCGCCGGGCTGAAATTAATGCAGGTTTCGGAAGAACTGGCCGGGAAGCATTATGCTGAACATAAAGAACGGCCCTTCTTTGGCGACTTGGTAGCCTTTATTACGTCCGGGCCGTTGGTAGCCATGGCCGTGGAAGGGCCAAATGCCATTGCCCAGATGCGGAAATTGATGGGCTCAACAAATCCCCAGGACGCGGCCCCCGGCACAATCCGCGGCGACTTGGCCTTAACCGTTGCTTACAATATTATTCATGGATCCGACGGGCCGGAAAGTGCGGCCCGGGAGTTAAAACTCTTTTTTGCCGACCATGAATTGGTTACTTACAAACGTAACGTTGATACCTGGATATTTTAATATCCCGCGAAAATTATAATTTTGCGGTACAAATTTCTCCCTGCCGACATACTATATACCAGGTGGTGAGGAGGGAGAATTATGGGCTTGAAAATATACGTTGTTTCCGTGCCCAAACCTTTCCGGGGTTTGTTGCAGAGACTCTTTGGCAAAGGGTCAAATTAAGGAAATGGGATATATTGAAAAGCTGAATTTCTGCTGCTGCAGTGGAAATTCAGCTTTTTTATTCTGTAGCCGAAAAGGCACAGATGCTAATAGTCTAAATTTACTGAATAGAAGGAAATTTAAAGCGGAAAGAGAATTAAGACAGCAAAAGGAGGGTATGACTAAGGACAAATACACCGGGTAGAAGGGGTTAGCATCCCGTTTTGATAGCTCAAAGAATATTA
>DHRA01000081.1:4646-7080 GCA_002411145.1 Firmicutes bacterium UBA5324
GCAGGAAAGACATCTCTTACCGAGGCAATGTTGTACAATGCAGGAGCTATTTCTCGGTTGGGTAAAGTCGAAGAAGGAAACGTGACAACGGATTATGAACCGGAGGAAGTAAAAAGAAAGATCAGTATTAATTTAGCTTTAGCTCCCTGTGAATGGCAAGACCACAAGATTAACGTACTGGATACACCAGGCTACAGTGATTTCGCGGCGGAACTGAGAAGCGGCTTACGGGCAGGTGACAGCGCTCTTTTGGTTTTATGCGCCGCTTCCGGCGTTGAAGTGGAAACCGAAAAGGTCTGGGATTATTTGGCGGGAAAGAATATGCCGCGCCTGGCCTTTGTTAATAAAATGGATCGGGAAAATGCAAATTTTTTTTCTACAGTGGATATGATGAAGGACAAATTTGGTATGGGCATTATCCCCGTGCAAATACCGATCGGCGCGCAAGCTTCCTTTACGGGCATCGTTGATTTAATCAGCAGAAAAGCTTACGTCGGCGTGGGGAACCAAGTAAAGTCGGCGGATATTCCCCCTGATTTGACGGACACCGTTGAAGAATACCGCCTGCAACTGATGGAAGCGGCGGCTGAGCATGATGACGATTTGCTGACAAAGTATTTGGACGGGGAAGAACTTCAGGATGCGGAAATTGAAAAAGGGATCCTCCTGGGGGTGGCCGCCGGGAAGCTAACCCCTGTATTTTGTGGTTCATCCTTAAAAAACATCGGGGTTGTCAACTTAATGAATGCGCTTGTCGCTTATACGCCTTCCCCCGCAGGACAAATCAAGGGGAAGCATCCCGCCACCGGGGATGAAGTTGTGCGCGCGGCGAAGGGTAATGACCCCTTTTCAGCCTTAGTCTTTAAAACTACGGCCGACCCGTTTGTGGGAAAGATATCCTACTTCCGTGTGGTCTCCGGCATGATAAAGCCTGATTCGGTGGTATATAACGCAACGAAGGACAAAACAGAGCGTATCGGCCAGATATTTACCATGCGCGGCAAACACCAGGAGATGCTGCCGGTAGTCTGGGGCGGTGACATAGCCGCAGTGGCTAAACTGCAGGATGTTGGTACCGGGGATACCTTGGCGGATAAGGATAAACCCATTCTCTTCGAACCGATCGAATTTCCGGCGCCCATGTACGCGGCCTGCGTCGAAGTAAAAAACAAAGGTGACGAAGATAAACTGGGCAGTGGTCTGCACCGCCTGATGGAAGAGGATCCCACGCTGAGAATAAATAAGAATAGCGAAACCGGACAATTATTGATTTATGGGATCGGCGACGTGCATCTTGATGTCATGACGGAACGGTTAAAACGTAAATTTGGCGTCGATGTAAAGTTAAGCGATCCGAAAGTTCCTTATCGTGAGACAATTCGCAGTGCGGTGAAGGTGGAAGGAAAGCATAAGAAGCAATCCGGGGGACATGGCCAGTTCGGGCATGTATGGCTGAGACTCGAACCCCTGCCATCCGGAGGGAATTTTGAATTTTCGGAAGAAATTTTCGGGGGAGCAGTTCCCAGACAATATATCCCCGCCGTAGAAAAAGGGGCCCGTGAATCCTTGCAGCACGGCGTTTTGGCAGGCTACCCCATGGTTGATATGAAAGTGGTATTGTATGACGGCTCTTACCATACGGTGGACTCCTCCGAAATGGCTTTCAAGGTAGCCACAAACATGGCTTTGAAAAAAGGGGCGCTGCAGGCTAAACCGGTACTGCTGGAACCGGTATACAGCGTGGAAGTTGTGGTACCCGAATCATACATGGGAGACATTATTGGTGATTTCAATGCCAAGCGGGGCCGGATACTCGGGATGGAACCCATCGGCAAGGGAAAAGGCGTCGTACGTGCCCAGGCGCCTTTATCTGAACTTTTCCGTTACGCCATCGACCTTAAATCACTTACTCAGGGCCGGGGCACCTTCACGATGGAATTTACGCAGTACGAGGAGGTCCCCCAGCGTATCGCCGACGGCATTATTGCCGCCCATCAAAAAGCGCGGGAAGAGTAACCGCTAAATAAATAGGTCTGTATTTTTCCATAAAAAAATTTCCCCAGATAACTGGGGAAATTTTTTTATACATTTGGCAGGGGTGGCTGGACTCGAACCAACGCATGACGGAGTCAAAGTCCGTTGCCTTACCGACTTGGCTACACCCCTGTGTTTGGAGGTCGGTGGTCAGAGGTCTGACTTCTCAATTGGTGGAGAGGGTTGGATTCGAACCAACGAAGGCAGCGCCGGCAGATTTACAGTCTGCTCCCTTTAGCCACTCGGGAACCTCTCCGCAAAGGCATCGTTATGTGCAACGAATTATATTGTATACGATAAAGTTTTGTGTGTCAACATGTTCCGAAGTTTTTTTGTGTTCCGAAGTTTTTCTAAAATACAAGCCATAAATGGAGACTTGATTCAGGTGGGGTTTTAACCC
>DHRA01000081.1:7249-9901 GCA_002411145.1 Firmicutes bacterium UBA5324
GCGGGAGTTATAGAGCGAGTTAGCCATCGGATAAAAGGCATAAAACACAATATTTTACAAAAAAACCCAAAAATAGTGCTGGAAATTAAAAGGAGAATTGGCATTATTTGTAGAATTGTAAATAGCATTTGGGAAATAATGTATCGTAATGTCAGGCATTACCCCGTTACTTGGTCATCAAGGACGTAATTCATAAATGGATTAAAGAGGTGCTTAACTTGAATCCGAGTTTCATTAAGGGAGTAAATAATCCCTGCGATCATAAACAGCATAATGAACCCCTTTGTCCGGGGGAACTCCTGATTCAAGATACCTTTGACATTGGCACGCTGACGGGTATCGGCCGGGTTTATCTTTATATAGTTACGGATTTGTTCAGTTCTTTTACCTTCGGTTTTATGCATGACCGTAAAGCGCCGGAAGGGGCCGTCGCTATCTTACATAATGAAGTACTGCCTTTTTTCCGGGAAAGGGGCATTTCGCCCTCCGTCATCCAGACAGGCGGGGGAGCGGAGTTTGGCGGTGCTGACCGGCATCTGTACAAGTTGTATCTGGAGCTTAACGAGGTCACCCATCGCCGTACCCCGGAACGAGCGGGTACCAACAGGCGGTTGTCTATTTTTAAAAGGACCGTAGCAAATGAATTTTTTCAGGTTATGCTCCCCGAAAATGCCTATGGGAGTATTGAGGACCTTCAACGTGACTTTGATGTCTGGCTGCACAGCTATAATTACCGGAGACCCCGGTCCGACTGCCGGAGTCTTGGCAAAACGGCCTTTGATATCATTGCGCAATTTATCCGATAGCTTAGCGAAGATAAAGCGTCGCTAAGCTTCTGGATTAGGGAGACTTAATTCAGCTGGAGTTAAAACTCCAGCTGAATTAAGTCTCCCTTTATACTTTAAGCCTCTTTTTTAGAGGAATCAGCCTGGAAAATTAGGAAACTTGAGGAATAGATGAAATAATGGTATATTATAATATAAATAGTTTAACACCAGATAGGCATATACATGCATTGTGCAACCAATTTTATATCGGCAAACTTATCGAAAGATAAGGACGCAAAGCCATGGATCTAAGGGTATCTTTGCCTATGACAGCCAGGTTGCCGTTTGGTATAACGGCCAGACGTCTCATAAACCGGCTATGAGGCCGGTTTATTTTACTTTTGATATCTGGTAGTATAATAATAAATCAACTTACAAATAATGGTAATAAGCGGTGCGAATATTATTTAATCCCGGCTGTATGTTTGATATATTATTGTCTTGAACCTCTCCCACCTGCGCTAACGCTTAAAGGTGGGAGATTCTTGGGAACTCCCAGCTGCTGCTAAGATTTAACCAAGCTATCCCCGTAATTCCTACGGTTCTTTAGCATTACGCTAAAAGTCTAAGTCCTTCGGCAAGTATATTTGTTGCCGCGTTCTTGTCCCTATCGTGGTATGTGCCGCAATTAGGACATTCCCATTCTCTAAGATTCAGATTCTTAACATCCCTGTTGCGGTATCCGCATACTGAACAGTTTTGGCTTGATGCGAACGTTTTGCTAATTACCGATATTGTTTTGTTGTACCAATTCGCCTTATATTCTAGGATTGAACGAAATTCTGACCAGCTTACATCAGCTATTGATTTTGCTAATTTGTGATTCTGTTCCATGTTTTTTACTTGCAAATCTTCTAAGCAAATTACATCATACTCACGAATCAGCCTAGTTGAAAGCTTTTGCAGGAAGTCATGCCTGCAATTAGCAATTTTCTCATGGTGTCTGGCAAGTTTGATTTTGGCTTTATCGCGATTTTTGCTACCCTTTTGTTTTCGGGATAGTGAGCGTTGTAATTTGACCAGCTTTCTTTCTAGCTTGCGATAGTATTTAGGATTATGTATTTTTTCGCCATTTGAAAGTATAGCAAAAGCTTTTATGCCTAGGTCAATCCCCACTGCTTGCTCTGTCTTAGGCAATATTTGAATATCAACATCTGCCAGTACGGATACAAAATATTTGCCTGCTGATGTACGGCGAATAGTAGCATTTATTATTTTGCCTTCCACTTCCCTGGACTTGGCGAAATTCACCAATCCTAGCTTGGGAAGTTTGATTTTACTGTCGACTATTGCTACTGACGAATTATTGCACTTACTTGTATAGGATTGAACAGGATTTTTCTTTAATTTGAATTTTGGATAGCCCTTCTTCTCTTTGAAAAACTTCTGATACGCAAAGTCGAGGTCTTGCAAGGTAGTTTGTAGCGATGTAGAGTCAACTTCCTTTAGCCAAATTAGCTCTTTCTTTAATTGTGTGAGCTGTGCCGAACAAGCGTTATAGTTTAATGTTTCCTTTCGTTGTTCATACGCTTCTTTTCGCTTAGCCAAGAAGTGGTTGAATACGAATCTATTACAGCCTATAGACTTAGCAATGAGTGTTTCTTGTTCTTTTGTCGGGTACAGCCTGAATTTATAGGCTTTATGCATTACTATCACCTCCTTCCTAAGAATATTATACAGTGCAAAAAGGAGGGCGGCAATTCATTCCCCACCTTAGAGGTAGGGGTCTTTTTGCCGCGAGAGGATAAAACAAATTTTCGAGTTTGGTGAGGTTTGGTATGGATTGGAACATTCATCATCTTAGGCATATGCAGAAAAGGCGACT
>DHRA01000023.1:0-20664 GCA_002411145.1 Firmicutes bacterium UBA5324
AATAACAGGGTAACACCCACTTGTAGAAGTGGTTGTCTTCGAAATTAGATAAATTATCAAGCCTACTGTGAGGTGGTATTGTATGGCCCACAAAAAACCTTTGCTAATCTTGTGGTTTACCGTACTGATGATCGTTGGCTGCTTTATTTGGTATCCCGTTTGGTGGGGTATTATCAGGCTGGGNNGGGTGTCTTCGAAATTAGATAAACACACCCGGTGTTTCAGTTTTGCTGAAATACCGGGTGTGTTTATTTTAACGTTCATCGTTTGCGGTCCCTGTAAAGGCCTGGATATCCTGGCGGTTAGACTTGTTTAGGACCGGCGTCGGCGGCTTAGTAAAATATGGCGTTTCTACCAATTACATCATAAAATCATCACACTTTTGCGTTATGCTATTTGTAGCAGGATGAGTTTTGCTGCGGGCCTACCTGCCCAAACGGACGCAGCCGGGTAAAGGTGTAATCTACTTCGGGATATGGAAGGGAGGCTGGGAACATGAAAAAAGGTATCGTGATCACTTTACTAATCGCTCTATTATTTGCAAACATCGGCTATGTGCAGGCGGCAACAATAAACGGCGAGGGAAATAACTACTTTTTCTCCGACAGCTACGTGGCCAATCCGGAGGAGTATCGAAGTTATCACCACTCCGGCAGAAACGACAGACGCCACAGATACGAAAACAGGCACCACCGGTACGACAAACACCACCGGCATTACAAAGATCACAGGGATAATGATACGGATGATATCATCAAAGGAATCATAATTTACGGGGTAGTCAAAGAAATACTGGATTAGCAAGGGCATCTCGCAGGACTCCGCAGGGTGGCGGAGTCCTTTATTTGTCCGCAGAACAGAAAAATAATCAAGAAAAAACACGCGAATAAGGGAATAAATCCCATATATTATTGACTTTATTTTGACAAAATGAGACAATATATGTGAATATCTGCATTAACAAATAGATTTTGGCAAACTTATCGAAAGGTAAGGGCGCAAAGCTATGGGTCTAAGGACAGTTAAATGTCTATGATTGCCAGGTTGCCGTTTGAGTGAACGTTAGCAGCCGGGCTTTCAGCCCGGCTTATTTTTTTCGAATAGCCGAAGGGTGGTTTTATTGCTTCATATCTATAGCGGAAAGGAATTCGATGTTTCTATGCAAAAAGTATCTGTGCGCAATTTAAGGCAGGGTATGACCACTTATACTCAGTTACGCGCGGCGGATGGCCGCATATTATTGGGCAGCAAAATTGAACTGAATGAGCGGTATATTAGCAGGATACAGGAACTGGGCATCTTTTCCCTGTCGGTGACAAATCCGATCATCGAGCGTTTGGGACTGGTTTATGAAGAAACACTATCGGAGGAGCACAAAGCAAAGGTAACGAAGAATTTAAAAAGTGCATTTGACGACATAAAAAAAGGCGAGCTTATTGATGTATACCGCATATCCGCTTTAGCCAAAATAATCGAAGATACGGTGCGCAAAAATCAGATCATCAGGATCAACAATTGCAACACGGTTGAGGACTATATTTATTCGCACAGTGTGAATGTTGCGGCGCTGGTTGCGGTTATCGCCAGCGATATGGATTATAGCACCTTAAAGATTCATGAGCTGGTGATGGGCGCCCTGCTGCATGATGTCGGAAAAGTTTTCGAGGGTGACAATGTAAAGGAGCACTGTCAAAGGGGCTTCGACTATGTGCGCAAGCTGCGCGGGCTCTCTGTTCTTTCGATGCATGTTATCTTAGACCATCACGAGAAATACGATGGGACAGGATATCCGCGGCAACTGAGCGGGAGTGAAATTCCGGAATATGCGAAGATCGCGGCAATTGCCAATGCCTATGACGCTATGGTATCGGACCCGCAGCGGGAGGAATTACTTTTGCCGCATCAGGCGTATGAAGCATTGATGTCCATGAGCGGGACTTATTTTGACAGAGAGATTACCAATATATTCTTAGCAAAAGCGCCCTTGTATCCGGTAGGGACTTTTGTCGTACTGGATAGCGGTTATATTGGCGTAATCACCGAAACTTTACCCAAGCTTCAGTCAAGGCCCTCAATCATGGTTCTATCGGATGAGCACGGGGTATTGACCGATAACTGGCAGGAAATTAATCTGGCAGATAATTTAACGACCTTTATCATGCGTGTCATGTCCGAAGAGGAAGTGATTGAATTAACCAATAAGTATGAAAGAAAGCAATAAGCGCGGTGGATGAATGACCGTCTATTAAAGGCAACTACTCTCCGGAGTAGTTTTTTTGTTTAGAAAAGCATTCCCCGGGTCCGCGCCGGAAATCTCTGCGCCTGCTTCCTATTCCCGGCAGGAGTTTTCGCTTTTTATCCTAAATAAGTAAAGTTAGCGGGCTATAGGCAAAAAAATGGATCGGAGGGGGACGGTATGCTGGAAACGGCGGACTTGACCAAGAAAATCACTAAAAAAGAATACCAGAACATGATGGCGGATTTGCAGATAAAATTGGGTGAGTTACAACGCCGGGCAAAGCAGATGGATATGCCCGTTACCCTTGTTTTTGAGGGGTGGGGGGCCGCCGGTAAAGGGGTGCTCCTGAACGAGTTTATCCAGGCGCTTGATCCCCGTGGATTTTCGGTATACCCGATGGGCAATCCGACGGAAGCAGAAGCTTTGGACCCTTATCTGCGGCGATATTGGCTCCGTATCCCGCCCAAAGGGAGAATGGCGATCTTTGATCAAAGCTGGTACCGGCGGGTCCTTAAGGACAGGGTGGAAAAGCTGATTGTCGAAGGCACATGGCGCAAAGCCTATTACGAGATCAATTCCTTTGAACGCCAGCTGACTGATGACGGTCATGTTCTTCTGAAATTTTTTCTCCATATCAGCAAGGCGGAGCAGAAGAAGCGACTGAAGAAAATCGCACAAAACGCGGTGACAGCCTGGCGGGTAACTGACAGTGACTGGCGCCAGCACAAGCAATATGCGGCATACCTGGAGGCCGTGGAAGAAATGATCGAAAAAACGGACACACATTATGCGCCCTGGATTTTTGTGGAAGCCCAGGACAAAGACTTTGCCATTGTGAAGGTGTATAAAAAGGTGATCGAAGCCCTCGAAAATAAAATCTCTCAACTTGGGCGGCAAAAGGGGCCAAAAAACCGCTGTCTACCGGCAGAGGGGGAAAGCATACCTGTAAACGCTGCGATTTTGGCGAACATTGATCTCACGAAAACCGTATCTAAGAAAATCTATAAGGCGGAATTGGCCGGACTTCAGGCGCGGATGCGTGAATTAGCCTATATCCTCTATCATCGTAAAATGCCGCTGATCATCGTATATGAGGGCTGGGACGCAGCGGGCAAGGGGAGCAATATCAAACGCCTGACGCAAACGATGGACCCCCGGGGATATAAAGTTATTCCGGTTTCCGCCCCCAACGAAGTGGAACGGGCGCAGCATTACCTTTGGCGATTTTGGCGGGAGATGCCGCCGGCGGGAAAGATCGCCATCTTTGACCGGTCCTGGTATGGCAGGGTGCTCGTGGAACGGGTGGAGCGTTTCTGCTCCGAGGAGGAATGGAAACGGGCCTACAGGGAGATCAATGAAATGGAGGAACAACTTATTGCTGCGGGCGCGATTGTGCTGAAATTTTGGCTGCATATTGATCAGGCGGAACAGTTGCGGAGATTTGAAGAACGCAGCAGTGTGCCGCATAAACAATGGAAAATTACCGGCGAGGACTGGCGTAACAGGGAACAGTGGGGGCAATATCAACTCGCCGTTGAGGAGATGATCTTTCGCACGAGCACGACATATGCGCCCTGGACAATTGTGGAGGGCAATTCTAAATACTACGCGCGCATAAAAGTGCTGAAAACAGTGATTGAAGCCATCGAAAAAGCATTATAGGTGGGGCAGCGCAACTTTCCGGTCAGAGGGGTTGCGGCAAACCTTTGCAGCAGGGGTCGGAAATTGACCAGGCAGGCATTACCTTTCCTGAGCGGCTATTATAAAGATGGGGCAAGGCATATTGGCGTTGCTGTCGGGTGCTCTCCGAAAAATCTTTCCTTATAATTCCAAAATCAAGGTATAATTTAAAATAAAAGGATCAAAAATGGTCTTAGAGAGGACGGGGTACAATTGAAAAGAATCTTTGCGTGTTTGTTTGTCATTTTCTTATTGGCCTTTGGGGTGGCATCGGCTGAATCAGCGGGCGGTACTACGGGAGTACTGGATATAAACCGGGTGATGCAAGAAAGTCCCAAAGTGAAAGAATGTCAGGCGCAGTTGAACGCGAAAGGCATGGAGCTTACTAAACAACTGGATGCCGAAAAACCGAACATTACGGCGGAAGAATTCCAGCGTAAACAGGAGGCCGCATATAAGGAATTCCTGGTGCTGAAAAAGGATTTGGAGCAGCAGATTGACTACAGTGTTAAGCAAGCCACTGAACAGGTAGCCAAAGAGAAAAAATTAAGTTTAATCATCTATAAAAATGGTGTTGCTTATGGTGGTCCGGACGTCACCGACGATGTCATAAAGAAAATGCAGTAACAGCAACCTGATTATTGGAAAATAAAACTCCTGCCACGTCACACAGATCCGGCAGGAGTTTTGCGTTGTTATCATAAATACTATAGTACAACAACGCATGGAGACATATTCTGTAAAGAAGAATGGAGTATTGAATGGAGCATATTTTTGATGTTAGCGGCGGACCGGGCGGAAAAGCTTTTTTATTGGTGGGTAAAGATAAAAGCGCGCTGATGGACTGCGGCATGGCTTATTGTGCAGCTGATCTTATTGATAATATTAAACAGATCCTGGGCTCAAGGGAACTAAATTATATTCTGATTAGCCACTCCCACTATGACCACATCGGCGCAATTCCTTATTTAAGGCGGGAATGGCCCGGTGTCAGAGTACTCGGTGCGGAATATGCCCAACGGATATTAAATAGGCCCAGTGCTTTAAAAACCATTCGCGAACTTAGTACACAGGCAGCCCTGCTTTTTGACGGCCCCGAACTTCCGCCGTATGATGATGCTGCGCTGAAGGTGGACGTTATCATTAAAGACGGGGATGAACTGGACCTAGGCGGTGTACACATGGAAGTGATCAAAACAGGGGGACATACTCAATGTTCCCTGTCTTTTCTTATTAACAACGATACATTGTTTGCCAGCGAATCAACCGGCTATATGAGTGAATCCGGAGTAGTTTATCCGTCTTTCATAATTAGTTGTGCCGATGCCATAGAGTCGATTCGTATTTGCCGTAATCTCCATCCCCGGTCCATCATATCCCCGCATTACGGACTGGTAAGGGAAGCTGACACGGCGGATTACTGGGGAAATTGTCTCCTGGCTATTCGAAAAACGCAAAAGTTTATTCTTGATTCAGCAGCACAAAGCTATGATGAAGCTTGGATTATACGGGAGTACGAGCGCCTGTTCCGTGATGACGACAGCAGACGGGAACAGCCGACCCAGGCTTTCCGTTTAAATGCACAAAATATGATTAATAATCTTTTGCGGGAAAGCAGCGGCGATAAATGGAGACTTAATTCCGGGTGAGGTTAATAACCCGGCTGGTCTTGCCTTTTCCCATGTATGGAGGGTTACAGCATGAATATTCATACGGGACGGTTTTTACACAAGATTCCCTATATCAAAGGGGGCGGCGGTCCCAGGACCATGGTTTTTTTCTACGGTGCAAGCGCGCTGCTGACCAGCCTGGAGAAATCAAGTATCGCTGCACACTTGCATATAATCAGGGAGTATGTTCCGGAAGGGTATACATATTATGTGTTGGGCTACGAACAATATCCCCAGACGCCGTATTGCCTGGATCAAATGGCGGATGATTTCGCGCGCATAATTGCGCAGGAAACAGGGAAAACCGTGATAGTCGGCGTTTCGTTCGGCGGATTTGTGGCCATGCGCTTTGCCGCGCAGTATCCCGCGCTAACGGAAAAACTGGTGCTCTTAATCAGTGCCCACACCTTCTCTGCTGCGGGCAAAAAGAAAATCGCTAAAATGAAGCAGCTTGTCAGCGAAGGACGCTATTATGAATTGTTAAAAGAGAACACCCTGTTATTTCGCAGATGGTGGTTAAATCTGCTGGCACGCTTTCTGCTTTGGAAAGATAAAAAAAACAAATTGCGCAGTCTGAACTCCCCCACCGCCCTTAAGGACAGCCTGGAGGGACTGTTCTCCAGACAAGTGGGCGATAATATCGCGTACTTGGGGAAGATCCGGGCGAAAACCCTGGTAATCGGCGGGACAAAGGATCAATTTTTTGGACCTGATGAATTTGGCGAGACGGCCGCGCACATCGGAGACGCAAGGCTGCAGCTTTTTGCGGCAGAAACGCACATGCTGCCTGTCGAGAGAAATAAGGAGACGGGCGCAGTGGTGAAAAATTTCATTACCGGGGAGACGATATAAGAAAGGAATATATGCTGTAAGCAATCTGGCAAAGCAAGCAGGAATTAGCATTTAATGGAGCGAAGATACCCATAGCTTACCTAAGTGAACGGGACCGGGTGAAACCAAGTTAGCGTGGTAATATTACAATTTAAAATAAAAGGCGGTTATAGTAATGAAAAAACCAGTATTTACCGGTTCTGCGGTGGCCATCGTGACTCCTTTCAGCGACACAGGGGTCGATTATCAGGCTTTGGCAGAACTTATTGAGTTTCAAATTGCGGGCGGATCAGACGCCGTCGTAGTTTGCGGCACCACCGGAGAAGCTTCGACGATGCCCGACGAAGAGCATATTTCTGTGATTAAATTCGCCGTGGAAACAGTCAACAAGCGCATACCCGTTATTGCCGGGGCCGGCAGTAATGATACCCGGCATGCCGTCGAACTGTCTAAAGCAGCGGCAGCGGTGGGCGCCGATGCCTTGCTGTCGGTTACCCCTTATTACAACAAAGCGACGCAGAAGGGATTATACGGACATTTCAAGCTCATTGCCGATAGTGTCAAGATACCGGTAATTCTCTACAATGTACCGGGCAGAACAAATCTGAACCTGAACCCCGAGACGGTTAAAGCGTTGGCGGAAATAGACAACATTGTTGCCGTAAAGGAATGCAACTTCGGGCAGGTGGGTGACGTGGTGAACTTGTGCGGGCCGGACTTCACCGTTTATTCCGGTGATGACAATATGGTACTGCCCGTAATGTCCCTGGGGGGCAAAGGCGTCATATCCGTAATGGCGAATATCATACCGCGGGATACGCATGACATGGCCATGAATTTTTTGCGCGGCGACGTTGCCGGTGCGATCAAACTGCAGCTTCAGACCCTGAAACTCATAAAAGCACTGTTTAGCGAAGTTAACCCTATTCCGGTAAAAGCCGCCGTAAATCTGCTGGGCTTTAAAGCCGGTCAATGCCGGATGCCGCTGACGGAATTGAGTGAGCGGAACCTGGAAATTCTGCGGGCCGAGATGAAGGCATACGGACTGATCTGACTACAGCTTTTGCACCGGGAGCTGCGGAATAAGCAGCAAACAATCAATTTTGACCCTTAAAGGGCCGTGCTGAAACTTTAATGTTTCAATACGGTCTTAATTATTTCCATAATATGTTAGATTTGTTATAATGTGATAAGTGTGTGGCGTTGACTGAACCGGTACCGCCTAAATACCCGGGAGGAGACCGGTTTGGCTAATAAAGATATGTATATCACGGCTGAATGCTGCTTTTCTGATTTAAGAGATCGGCGGTTGTTACTTGACTACTAGATAGTTGGGAGAGGAAAACATGAATGCTCTGATCGGGCTTTTGGCAGAAAACGAGGCCTGGATAGTCAACAGGGTAATTAATTATGCCAAAGATAACGATTTTGCCCGTTATACCTCGACGCTGAAAGAAGCGTGGCGTGTTTCCATCAAAGAACTGACGTCCGCCATCATCAATTACTTGCGCGTGGATGGGATAATTCCGGAGTTGCATCCCGACGCATGTTATGAGGAGGATGCCCTCGCCTTGTTTGCCATTGAAGAAGCCGTCAGGCACAGGGCCAGGGGAGTATCCCTGGGGATGTTTCTCGGCCTGTTAAAATATTACCGTCAGAGTTACTTGGATCTCATTGAACTCCGCGGTTTTGACGGGGTAAACAAACCCCATGCGCACCTTATGCTGGAACGTATTTTTGATCGTATCGAAATTGCGCTGTCTGTTGAGTGGGCGAATTTGAGTCCGGCGCAGACCATGCAGGAATTGCAAATAAAAAACCGTCAAATGACTAATGAGAAGAACAAATATCTGACGATCTTCGAGAGTTTACCAACGCCGGCCTTTGTGTTCAATGACGATCTCGAATTAATAAATGCGAATCACGCGGCCGTCCAGCTGTTTTCGGCAGACCCTGCCCCGGGGCTGCATTACTACGGAGCCGGCATTTCGCTGATACCCGCCCAACAGTTTGCAGAAATGCTGCAGTGTTCCTTCACGGAAGATCCCGAACTTAACTTCCAAACCGAGATAGATACGCTCGCGGGGAAAAAGCACTTCAAGGCCAGACTGAGACGCATGCAGGATATAAGCGGGAAATTCCGCGGGCTGGTTATCATACTGAGTGACATTACAACCCTCTATGCTTCGGAACAGCGGCTGAAACAGAGTAATGAACGCTATCAGCTCTTATTTAACAGCGGCAGTGATGCGATTTTTCTTTATAGTCTGGATGAACAGGGCAAACCAGGCCCGTTTATCGAAGCGAATGAAATTGCCTGCCAGTTGCTGGGTTTAACCAGAAAAGCCTTAACAAACGTAACTATTTGTGATATCGTCGCTCCGGAGCAGCAACGGCAGCTGGCTGTCGATCTGCAAAAAATGATGTCGGACCATCATATCCTGCATCAAATGTCGTTTAGCACGGTACAAGGAACCTCCGTGGAGATGGAAATTAACAGTCGTCTTTTCGAACTTGACGGCGTAAAATCCGTACTGTCGATTGCCCGTAATATTACCGAAAAGCTGCGCCTTGAGACGGAGATGCAGCGGATCAGCAGAATGCATTTGGTAGGAGAAATGGCGGCCGGGATTGGACACGAGTTAAGGAATCCTATGACCACAGTACGGGGGTTCCTGCAGTTTCTGCATGAATCGGAATCCCGCGCGAAAATCTGTCAGTATTACAAAGTGATGATAGAGGAACTTGACAGGGCTAATTCGATCATTACTGAATACCTGAACCTGGCCAAAGACAAGTCCGTTACGCTGACAAAAGTTAATCTCAATGAGGTGATAAATGTTTTGACGCCGCTGATCCGGTCCGATGCAATTTTTGCTAATCACAGCGTGGAAGTGCTACTGGGGAATATTCCCCGGATTTTGGTTGATGAAAAGGAAATCAGTCAGTTGATTCTGAACCTTTGCCGCAACGCCCTGGAGGCCATGGATTTAAACGGACGATTGACGCTGGAAACTTATCGGGAGGGAGAGTTTGTGGTTTTGGCGATTGGCGATACCGGCAAAGGAATCCCCGCGGGCTTGCACGCTAAAATAGGCACGCCCTTCTTTACGACAAAAGACCAGGGGGTCGGCTTGGGTCTGGCCATTTGTTACAGCATCGCGGCCCGAAACTCCGCCACCATGGATTTTACCAGTGACGGGCAGGGTACGACCTTTTATGTGCGGTTTGCCCCTGACGCAGGCGCCGATTTAGACTTTTCGGCCGTATAAGACCACGAAATTATAATATTTGTAGATGCAGTTCACATTTAACGAAAGTCCTGAAGGAGTCGGGGCGAAGGAGACGAAAACTTAAAATATGATGATCACATTTATCGTTCTTTTTATCGCAGCTTTTTGTGCAGGCATACAAAACGCGCTGGCGGGCGGCGGCTCTTTTCTTACCTTTCCGGCCTTGCTGTATACGGGCCTGGATGCCCGGGCGGCCAATATTACCTCGGCGGTCGCGCTGTTTCCCGGACAGCTGGCGACGGGCTTTGCCGGACGCAAGGATGTAGCGGATTTGCCCCAACTGTCCTTTAAGAAGCTCTGCGTTATCAGCCTCTTTGGCGGATTGCTCGGCGCTATTCTCTTACTGGCGACGCCTGTTTCTGTTTTTGAATTTCTCGTACCCTGGCTGGTTTTGTTTGCGACCCTCGTGTTCTTATGGGGCAGTTTTTTTCGTAAAACCGGCGCAAACCCCAGACATTTAGGCGCGGCCGGGGCGATGGCCGCGCAATTCGCCATTTCGGTCTACGGCGGATATTTTGGCGGCGGCATAGGGATTCTCATGCTGGCTTATCTGACTTTGGCCGGCATGGACGTACGCCGGGGAGGGGCGGTGAAAAATGTACTGGCCGGTGTGATGAACGCTTCTGCGGTCCTCATATTTTTATTTTCCCGGGACATTGCCTGGACGCAAGTATTGGTGGCCGCTGCCGCCTCTGTCGCGGGGGGACAGGCCGGCGCACTCGCCCTTCAGAGGGTTAATGAAAGGATATTGCGGATTTTTATTGTGGTGCTGGGCTTTGGACTGAGCGTGGGACTTTTTGTGAAAGAACTTTATTGGTAGCCTTTGACCTCGTTGTGCGGGGCCATTTGAATAAGTCTCCTCTTCCGGATAATGGGAGAGGGGGCTTATTTAAGTGGCCCCCATTTTAATATTTCCCTATGGGAGATTGTTAAACTTATATAAAACTTTTGCTTCTTAGACATGTTTTGGCAGGAGTATGGGGTTATTTTGGAAAATAAGATAGAAAATTGAAAAAATGTGCGGGGAAACGGAAGGCAGGCGTTGACAGATGCCGTAGAGCAGGCGGACGGGTACAAACGGAAAAAATTTTGCTGAAGAAGATAATTGCGGCCCGGGCAGACTGGATGCGCGCGGGAAAGAAAGAGGGATAGAACTAATGAGGACCTCCTTTTCAATCAGACGTTTGGTAAAAAAAGAAGCAGCATTGGTCGGCGATCTTTTCCGGGTGGTGTATGGTGAGGAATATCCGGCCGCGTATGTTTACCGTCCGGAAGAACTATGGGCGGAAAATGAAAGGGGTAATACCTATTCGTTACTGGCTTTCAATGAAGAGCATGAACCCATCGCTCATTTAGCCATGTTTCGTTCCGCGCCTAACCCCAAAGTATATGAACTTGGTCAACTGCTGGTTTTGCCGCAGCATCGGGGCAGTGGGATCAGTGATTGTCTGACGCAATATGCGACGGAGGAATTGGACAAAAACGCGGGCATTGCGGCTATTTTTGTGGAGAGTGTGTGCAATCATGCTGTTTCCCAGAAACTTGTGGCGAAAAGAGGCTACGTGGATACGGCTTTAGAGATGGATTTAATGCCCGCCGAAGCCTATCAGCAGGCCCAGGGCGGCGCCGGTCGGGTTGCCTGTATTCTGCAATTTAAAGAAAAAGCTAATGCCGCACAGCGAATCTATCTGCCGTCCTGCTATGAGCGCGAACTTGCTTTTTGTTATATGGGACTCTCACCAAGGGAAATGCGGATTGCAGTTGATGTGCTCCCCCGGGAAGGGGAAACACGCGGACAGGAAAAGATATTTGACTTTGCCGGCGTGGCCAGGATAACCATCGAAAACATAGGTGCTGATTTTGCCGTCTACGTGTCGGCGTTGGAAAAGCTGGCTCAAGCAAAAGGAATACAGGCTATGCAGGTTTACCTGCCGCTGAGCGAACCGGCTAATGGCGGAGCCGTCGCTCTTCTGCAGAAACACGGCTTTTTCTTGGGCGGAGTATTGCCTCGCTGGTTTGACGGCGACGGCCTGCTGATGCAAAAAGTATGGAACACCTGTCCCAACTTTGCGGCAGTGCAACTTTACACTGATAGGGCGAAAAAAATTTTGGACTTAGTGAAAACCGACTGGGAGAGGTGGAAACATTGAAATTAGCTGAAGTCCTGGCGCAAAATCCGCTGATGTTGTTTGCGGATTTTCGCAGCTTATTTTTGGGACGGATTATTTCCGCTGTCGGCGATAAGTTTTTTACCATTGCGTTGGCCTGGTGGGTGGTCTCGCAGGGCGGGGAAAACAGCGGACTCCATTTGGGTTTTTTGATGGCGATCAACGTATTGGGGGTGGTGCTTTTTGCGCCCTGGATGGGGGCATATGCCGACAGGCTCGATAAAAAGCACTGCATGATGGCGGCGGACGCCGGCCGGTTTTTACTGTTGGCGCTGCTGGCGTTTTTACTGTACCGCGGGCAGTTGACGATGCCGCTTTTATATGTCATCTGTTTTGCCATTGCCGCTTTTATGCCGCTTTTTGAGGCGGCTTCCAAAAGTTCACTGGTGTTGCTGACCGACTCCCGCAAAGCGGCGGAGAGTGTGGCCATGGACGCGTCGGTTTTGCAACTGTCAAGTGTGCTGGGGGCGGCCATAGGCGGCATAGTGCTGGCTAGTGTTGGCGTATTGGGAGCTTTTCTGGGCAACGGGCTTTCTTTTCTGCTTTCTTTATACTTCGTTTGGTCGATTCGCACCGATTTAAAACCCGCGGTGGTTTTTGACAAAGCAAAGCAGCGCGGCCAAATCGGGGAAGGTTTGGCGTATTTAAAGGATAATCCCGGCATGGGCGCCCTGCTGCTTGTTTTCTGTGTGAACAATTTTTTTGCGGCGCCATTAATGTTGTTTATTCCCATGGTGGTAAAATTCTTGCTGCAATACTCCGTGAGCTGGGTGGCCGTCATGGAGGGCGCCCTGGCTTTGGGTGCCTTGACGGCGACGTTGCTGCTGAGCTGTTTTCCCGTACTGCACGACCGGGGCAACGTTTATCAAAAGCTTTTTGGCAGCAGTGTGCTGATGGGCGCCATGGTTTTCGTCATGGCCGGAGTGCGCAGCGGGACGGCGGTAAGCGGCGCGCTGTTTCTGTTCGGCATGGCGATGGGTTTTGGCGGCACATCGGCGCAGGCCGCTTTTCAGCATCTTGTGCCGCAGGAAATGAAAGGACGGTTTTTTGCGCTGTCCGGCGCGGTTTGTTTTGCCGTTCTGCCCCTGTCCTTTGTGTTCAACGGTTTAATCACCCGGTATTTTCCCCTGTCCCTGGTGATCGCGGTCAACGGCGTGGCCTTAATGCTTACGGCAGCGGCGTTTTTATTTATCCCCCGCATACCGGAAAAAGCAGACAGTATATGCGCGCAGGGCGAAGGGAAACATTCTGCCAGCACGTTCCAAGAAGACTGAAGGAGGAAGCCAAATGGCCAATACTACCTATTATCCACTTACCCATCCACAACAGCGGATTTGTTATACGGAAATACTGCAGCCGGGGACCAGTTTTGCCAATATCGCCTGTAGCGTAAGGCTGAACAAGGACGTCATTAATCTTGATGCGCTGAAAAAAGCGATAAATCTGACGATCAAGCGCAATGACGCCCTGCGCATCCGGCTTGTGCCCGGCGACGGTGAGCCGCAGCAATATGTGGCGGCATACCGGGAAATTGACCTGGCATTGCTGCAGGGGCCGGATTTGGCAGAAGGGCTGCAAAAACAGTCCCAGACGCCTTTTAGCTTATATGATGCGGATTTGTTTTATTTTGCCCTGCTGAAATACGATGCTGAAAGCTATGGCTTTTATATCAAATTGCATCACGCCATCAGCGACGGTTTTTCCTTTGCCATTCTCACGAAACAGATTGTGGCATGTTATCAGCAAATTGTGACGGGAGAGTACGGGGAAGGAAAAGCCAAACCTTCGTATTTTGATTATTTCGCGCGGGAAGAGGCATATCTTCATGCGGAGCAGTGCAGGGAGGACCGGGCATATTGGCTGCGCCGCCTGGAGAATCTGCCCGAACCGTTGAATATGCGCTTTTCGCCCGCGAAGTCTGGCATAGCTTCACGCCGCAAAGTGTTTGGCGTACCGGTGGAACTGCAGCAGGGGATAGACGCTTTCTGCCGCCAACATGAGACGACGCTGTTCAGATTCATGATGGCCGTATTTTACACCTATCTGGCCCGCACTTACGGCAGTTATGATCTGGTGATCGGCACCGCCTATTACAACCGGGTCAGCAGACCGGAACTCAACACCGTCGGCATGTTTGTCAGCACCATACCTGTGCGTATTCAGGCTGAGGACAAGCTGGATTTTGCCGGCTTGCTGGCGCTGGTGCACAGGCAGTTGGCCGTGGACATGACACATCAGCAGTATCCGTATAATTTGCTGGTCCGGGATTTGCGGGAGGCGGGGGAGAACCCCGACAGACTGATTGAGGTAAATATTGTGCAGATACCCAACGGCAAAGATGACAATTATGTGATTGAGGCTTGGCACCAAGGCGCCGACCCGGCCCTGCTCAACATGGTCCTCAATCCCAATCAGCTGCCGAAGGGATCTGCCCTGGAGATCGCGCTGGATTATCGCAGGGATTTGTTTGACGACACCGGGGTGACGCGGCTTTATGGTCATTTGCTGGCGATGATCAGGGACGTGCTGCGCGATCCCCGGCAAACACTGGGGCGGCTGCAAATTATGCCGGAGGAAGAAAAGCGGCAGGTCTTAGTTGATTTTAATAATACCCGGCTGGACACACCCGCAGCTGCCACCTATCAGCAAATGTTCGCCCGGGCGGTGGAAGCCTATCCCGACCGGCCGGCGCTGGTATTCCGGGATACGGTTTACACATACCAGGAACTTGACGCAAGAACCAATCAACTGGCCCGTGTGCTGCGGGCCAAAGGCGTCAAGTCCGACGACCGGGTGGCGATCATGGTTTCCCGTTCCGCCGGGATCATGGTCGGCGCGCTGGCGATAATGAAGGCGGGGGGCGCCTATCTGCCCATTGATCCCGATTATCCGGCGGACCGGATCCGCTATATGCTGGCAGACAGCGGGGCGCAGGTCCTGCTGAGCCAGGGACACCTCAAAGACAAGGCGGCAGGTTTCCCCGGGGTTTGGCTGGACCTGGGCGATCCAGAACTTTATGCCGGCGAGGGTGCAGCTCTTGCCGACCTCAACAAACCTTCCGACCTGGCCTATGTTATTTATACTTCCGGTTCCACCGGCAAACCCAAAGGGGTGATGATCGAACACCGGAACCTGATTAATTTATGCTGCAGCCACAACCTGTTCTATAACCTTACGGCCGCCGACAATAGCGCCGTGTACATCGCTTTTGGGTTCGACGGGTCCGTCGTGTCCATGTTTCCGCCGCTGGCGGTGGGGGCATGTCTCCATATTATTCCCGAAGAAATCCGGCTGCTGTTGGACGAATTGAATCGGTATTTCGAGGACAACCGTATTACCATCACCGTCTTGCCGACCCAATTCGCCGAACAGTTCGTGGAACTGGTGGATAATAAATCCTTAAAAGCCCTGGTCACGGGCGGCGAAAAATTGAAGGTATATAACCACAGAAACTATCTGCTCGTCAATGAATACGGCCCGACGGAAAACACCGTAGATGCTACGGGATTCATGGTGGACAAAGCTTATGCCAACATTCCCATCGGCAAACCCCGCCATAACGTGCGGGCCTATGTGGTAGACAAACAGGGCTGTGCCCAGCCTGTGGGCGTGCCCGGCGAGCTATGGCTGGGGGGCGCCCAGGTCGCGCGGGGTTACCTGAACCGCCCGGAACTGACGGCGGAGAAGTTTGTGGCCAATCCTTTCGCGGTCGGGGAGGAAAATGCCCGGGTGTATAAAACCGGCGACCTGGTGCGCTGGCTGCCGGACGGAAACCTGGAATTTCTGGGCCGTATCGACCAGCAGGTGAAAATCCGGGGTTATCGTATTGAACTGGGCGAGATTGAACAGCAGTTACTCCAGCATCCGGGTATTACGGAAGCAGTGGTCCTGGACTGCGATGAGGCGGGGGGCGCAAAATTCCTTTGCGCCTATGCAGTTGCAGCAGCCGAGCTTGAAGACGGGGCGCTCAAAGCGTTCCTGGGCAGAGAATTACCGGACTATATGATTCCCGCCCACTTTATCCGGCTGGACAGGATACCCATGACGGTGAACGGTAAAGTCGATAAAAGAGCACTGCGCGAGATGGCCAAAGATTTTTCCGCCCGGACGGAATATGTGGCGCCCCGCAATGCGGCGGAAGAGAAAATGGCCGCTATCTGG
Source organism: Firmicutes bacterium UBA5324 (assembly GCA_002411145.1). Taxonomy (GTDB): domain Bacteria; phylum Bacillota; class Negativicutes; order UBA11029; family UBA11029; genus UBA11029. The sequence continues at coordinate 16,043 of DHRA01000023.1, forward strand.
CGGGAAGTGCTGGATGTGGAGCAGGTAGGCATTGATGATGATTTCTTCAGCCTGGGCGGGCATTCGCTGAAAGCCACCCGTTTAGCCGCGATGGTGCAAAAGTCCTTTGGCGTGCGGATGCCCATTACCGAGCTTTTCCAGCAGCCGACGGTGAGACAGCTTTGCCAGGCGGTGGCCGGCATGATGAAATCAGCTTACCCTGATATTGTTCCGGCGCCGGCAAGCGGGTATTATCCCCTGTCTTCGGCCCAAAAGCGGATGTTTGTCATGGAGCAGATGGAGGATATCGCCACGACTTACAATATTGCCGGCGCCTATATTATCACCGGACCACTGGATAAAGAACGTCTGCGCGCAGCCGTTAACCGGCTTGCGGCCAGGCATGATATTTTACGGACCGCCATTGTGGTTGTGGACGGGCAACCTATGCAACAGGTTAAAGATATAAAAATTGAACTTGATTTCCGCCGGTGTGCATTGGATAAACTTAGCGGTCTGCTGCACAGCTTTGTGCAAAGGTTTGATTTGGCGCACGCCCCTCTGCTGCGGCTGGAACTGGCCGAACTGGGCAAGGATCAGCATGCCCTGCTGTACAACGCGCATCATATCATCTTTGACGGCCTGTCCATGGAAATTTTCCTAAAAGAACTTTTAAGCTTGTACGCAGGGAAGGAACTGCCGGAGCTTAAGCTGCAATACCGGGATTATGCGGTGTGGCAAAACCACCTGCTGGCTTCGGAAATTATGGCGGAACAGGAGCGGTACTGGCTGGATGTTTTCTCCGGCGAACTGCCGGTGCTTAATATGCCCTTTGATTTTCCCCGTCCGCCGGTGCAAAGGCATGAAGGACGTTCGCTGGTTCTCCGGCTGGATCGCGGGATGCTGGCTAACGTGCAGGCCGTGGCCGAAAAAAACCAGGCTACGCTGTTCATGGTATTGCTCGCCGCTTATAATATTCTGCTGAGCAAATATTGCGGGCAGGATGATATTGTCGTAGGCACGCCGGCTTCCGGCCGAACCCATCCCGATCTGGCGGGGCTGATCGGCATGTTTGTCGGAACGCTGCCCGTCAGGAGCCAACCGGCCGGGGACAAGACCTTCAGCCAGTTTCTCGGTGAAGTCAAACAACTGACTTTAGCCGCTTTGCACAATCAGGATTATCCCTTTGAGAAACTGGTGGAAAAACTGAAAATTAAACGCGATGCCAGCCGCAACCCCCTCTTTGATGTGATGTTCACTTTCAGTCAGCAGGATAATCCCGCCTCCGCTGACGGCGCTCTAACCGCCGGCCGCTTTGACGCGGAGCGGGTCAGTGCGCATCTCGATTTAGCCCTGGAAGCACAGCAGGATGCCCGGGGTATCGAACTGCTCTTTGAATACGCCACAAGTTTATTTACGGAAAGCACCGTAAAACGTTTAGGCGAGCATTATGTTAATATCCTGCGGGCGGTTGCGGAAGATCCCTCGGTTAAACTGGGCGATATTGAGATAAGTTCTCCGGAGGAGAAACAGCAGGTTTTGACAGACTTCAACGACAACCGGCTGACTTGTCCGGCTTACACCACCTATCAGGAGATGTTTGTGCAGGCGGCGCGCAGCTATCCGGAAAAAAGTGCCCTTGTGTTTAAGAACGAGGTATACACATACCGGGAACTTGACGCAAGAACCAATCAACTGGCCCGTGTGCTGCGGGCCAAAGGCGTCAAGTCCGACGACCGGGTGGCGATCATGGTTTCCCGTTCCGCCGGGATCATGGTCGGCGCGCTGGCGATAATGAAGGCGGGGGGCGCCTATCTGCCCATTGATCCCGATTATCCGGCGGACCGGATCCGCTATATGCTGGCAGACAGCGGGGCGCAGGTCCTGCTGAGCCAGGGACACCTCAAAGACAAGGCGGCAGGTTTCTCCGGGGTTTGGCTGGACCTGGACGATGAAGGTCTCTATGCCGGTGAAGGGACGGCGATTGATAGTATCAATAAACCCTCCGACCTGGCGTATGTTATTTACACTTCCGGTTCCACCGGCAAACCCAAAGGGGTAATGATCGAACACCGCAACCTGATTAATTTATGCTGCAGTCACAACCTGTCCTATAATCTGACGGACGCCGATAACAGCGCCGCGTACATCGCCTTCGGGTTCGACGGTTCCGTGGTGTCCATGTTTCCGCCCCTGACCGTGGGGGGATGCCTGCACATTATTCCCGAAGAAATGCGGCTGCTGTTGGATGAACTAAATCAGTATTTCGAGGACAGCCGCATTACCGTCACCGTTTTGCCGACCCAATTATGCGAACAGTTCGTGGACCTGGTGGATAATAAATCATTAAGAGTGGTGATTACGGGCGGCGAAAAGCTGAAGGTCTATAAACGCAGAGGCTATCTGCTCATGAATGAATACGGCCCGACGGAAAACACCGTGGATGCTACCGCCTTTCCGGTGGACAAGTCTTATGCCAACATTCCCATCGGCAAACCCCGCCATAACGTGTGGGCTTATGTGGTGGACAAACAGGGGCATCCTCAGCCCGCGGGCGTACCCGGCGAGCTATGGCTGGCCGGCGCCCAGGTTGGCCGGGGTTACCTGAACCGCCCGGAACTGACGGCGGAGAAGTTTGTGGCCAATCCTTTCGCCGTCGGGGAGGAAAATGCCCGGGTGTATAAAACCGGTGATCTGGTGCGTTGGCTGCCGGACGGAAACCTGGAATTTTTAGGCCGCATCGACCAGCAGGTCAAAATCCGGGGCTATCGTATTGAACTGGGCGAGATTGAACAGCGCATCGCCCAGTATCCGGGGATCACGGAAGCGGTGGTCCTGGACTGTGCTGAGGCGGGGGGGGCGAAATTTCTTTGCGCTTATGTGGTTGCGGCTACTGAAATTAGTGATGAGGACCTCAAAGTATTCCTGGGCAGAGAATTGCCCGATTATATGATTCCCGCCCACTTTCTTTGGCTGGACAGGATACCCATGACGGTGAACGGTAAAGTAGACAAACGGGTCCTGCGGGAAATGTCCCAAAGCATCTCCACCCGGACGGAATACGTGGCGCCCCGCAATGCAGCGGAAGAGAAAATGGCCGCTATCTGGCGGGAGGTGCTGGCTGTCGAACAAGTGGGCATCAACGACGATTTCTTCAGTCTGGGCGGGCATTCGCTGAAGGTATCAGTGCTGATCAACAAGGTGAAAAAGGCGTTCAACGTGGATGTGGCTTTTAAAGACGCGTTCAATGTTTCTGTACTGAAAGATTTTGTGGTCCTGGTAAACAACGCTGACAAACTATGTCTGCCCCCCATTGAGCGCAGTGAAAAAATGCCTGTGTACCCCTTGTTGGCGCCGCAGAAAAAGATGCTGGCTTTTGCCTTGAAACATGCGGGGAATTCGCCCTTGCCGCTGGAGATCACCGGCAAACTGGATGCGGAGAGGCTGTGGCAGGCGCTGGAGGTTCTGACGGAGCGGCATGAGACGCTGCGGACAGCCATTGACTTTGTCGACGGACAACCGGTGCAGATCGTGGCGGATAAAGTGGCGCCGGCACGGAAAAACCGGCAGGTGGCCGTTGAGGATATTGAACCGGCGCTGCGGGAATTCATGCAGCCCTTCAAGCTCAGTGAACCTCCGTTGTGGCGGGCGGAATTGTGGACAGTGGCCCCGGACAGATATATCCTGATGCTTGATTTGCATCATATTATTTCCGATGGGTCATCCGTGGGGATCTTGATGCGTGAACTGGCTGCGGCCTATGGGGGCGCAGCATTGCCGCCGTTGGAGATACAATATCGCGACTACGCAATTTGGCAGGACAAGCTATTGCGGGCCGGCGGATTTCGGAAAATGGAGGAATACTGGCTGCAGTCCTTGGCCGGCGCCAGGTCTTCCCTGGAATTGCCCACAGACTTCCCCCGGCAGGCTGCGCCCAATTATCAGGGTCAAACACTGGATTTCGCCCTTTCAACTGAACAGACCGGGCGGGTGTACGATTTGGCCCGGCAAGCCAAGACGACGGCCCATGTGGTGATTATGTCGGTCTATGCGGCCTTGCTGGCCAAATACTCCGGCAAACGGGATATTACCTTTGAGGAAGGCATCGCCGGGCGCAATTATCCCGAGGTGGAGAACCTCATCGGCATGTTTGTCAATGTGATTCCCATTAGAAGTTTGCCGCAAGACGGGAAAACCTTCCGGGCCTTTTTGGCGGAAATGAATGATACGCTGATCCGGGGCTATGAATACCAGGAATACCCGATGGCGGAACTGGCGGAAAAACTTGGGCTGCAAATCGACGCCGCTTTGGGTTCCCTGCAGTTTGACACCGGTTTTGTTTATCAAAGTATGGATATCCCGGAAATACAGACGGCAGATTGGCTTCTGAAGGTGTATCCCCTGCCTGCTGCCCGCAGCGTGGCCCGCCGGGAATTGCTGCTGGTGGTCAATGAAGCCCCCGGGAAACTGGTCATGAAGCTTGTGTACCGGGACAGCTTGTTCAAGAAAGCGACCATTGAGGGTATGGCTAAAGACTTTGTCGGCATATTAACCTCCGCCCTTGCTGATCCGGACAAGAAAATGGAGGATTTGCTATCGGCGGGCTTGGCCTGATATGCGTTAAGTGAACTTGTCTGGCTACG
>DHRA01000023.1:20808-42470 GCA_002411145.1 Firmicutes bacterium UBA5324
CTACTCCACCTGAAGAGAATAACAAGGTAACACCCACTTGGAGAAGTGGGTGTCTTCGAAATTAGATAAAGGAATTGCGCAACCCAAAGGGAAAATTAAAGTCTTGAAGGGGCGCGGAGCATAGCGGGGAGGAATACCGGTGGTCAGGGACGCGGTCATATTTGCGGCACGGGTGGATTTTGCCATGGACGCTGCCGCCTTTACCGAGCGGTATTATCGGCTGCCGGAAATCCGCCGGGCAAAGGTGGATTTCTACGTGTATCCCCGGGATAAAGCAGTGGCTTTGGCGGCCGGCTTGCTTATGTGCTGGTGTCTGGAACAGACGCTGGGGCGGCCGCTGGCGGAAGGCGAGCTGTCCGTGGACGCCCGGGGCAAACCCTTTTTGCAGGGGCAGACCGGGATTCATTTTAATATCTCCCACGCGGGAGCTTATGTGGTATGCGTGGTGGCGGACCGGGAGACCGGCGTCGACATAGAGGAGATCAGGGACAATGACTACCGCGAGGTGGCGCGTCTGGCGTTCAGCCGTGAGGATTATGCAGTATGGGAGGCTCAGCCCGCCGGGGAGAAAGTGGACGGTTTTTTTCGCTTGTGGACCCTAAGGGAGAGCTTTACCAAAGCTATGGGCCTTGGTTCAAGCTTAGCGGCCGGGGACGTCGCTTTTTCCCAAGTAAAAGGCCGGCCTGATACGTATAAGGCGCATTATCGCGGCGCGGATAGGCGCCAGGAATGGTATTGCCGGCAATACGGGCGCTTTCCCGGTTATAAGCTGGCCCTGTGTCTGCCGCAGCAGTTTTTTCCTGCACAGGTCCGCATGGTGACCATGCAGGACTTGTGCAACACATGAAATAGGTCAAAGCAAAGCTGTAATTGTAAAGATAAGAAAAAAGGGCGGGAGGAATTGTCATGGAAATTTTGACACGGGAGGAGCGCGGTTTTACAGTGGTGTCCGTTTCCGGGCGCCTGGATGCGGGTACGGCGTCAGATTTGGAAAAAGACTGCGCCAATTTAATCAACAAAGGTGGCACCAAGCTGATTTTAGAACTATCGGCGCTGGAATATGTCAGCAGCGCCGGGTTGCGCAGTGTGCTGGCGGTTGCCAAAAAACTCAAAGCCGCCGGCGGCGGTCTGTCGTTGTGCGGTCTTACCGGACTGGTGCAGGAGGTATTCTCCATAGCGGGTTTTGATAGTTTTTTACCGGTGTATGAAACGGTGGAAAAGGTCGTTGAAAAAGGCTGATTAACCGGCGAGGAGGAAGAGTACGATGACGGAATCAATGGTGGAACGTGTTTTTGTGGCCAAAGTAGAGAGCATCCCGCTGGTTGCAGAGTTTGTTACAGAACAGGCCGAACAAGCCGGGCTTACGGCCAAACGGCTGATGCAGCTGGCGCTGGTTATTGAAGAAGCGGTGATAAACATCTGCAATTACGCCTATGAAGTGCCCCCGGGTGAAGTAACCGTGCGCATTCATACTGACGCAGGCAGATTTGTCATGGAATTTGAAGACGGCGGCGTACCCTTTGATCCCCTGACGGTGGCCGAGCCGGATATTAAACTGAGTCTTGAGGAGCGGGAAGCAGGCGGCCTGGGTATATTTTTGATTAGGCGCATGACGGACGAAGTACATTACCGCCGGGTTAACGGGCGGAATATTCTGTCCGTGGCGATTAACACCCCATGAAGAGAGCATTAATCAAAAGTGCCGTGGTTATTGTTATGATTACGTTGTTTGCAACCCTGCCGGCGGGGTCTGGTGGGGTCGGCGGTGTGACCGGCAAACCTTTGCGGCTGATTTTACTGTGGATGCCCCAGGCGCAGTTTGCCGGATATTATGTGGCGTTGGAAAAAGGCATCTACCGGGATTATGGCCTGGATGTCCGGATCATCAGAGGGGGGCCGGACCGTGACGGGGTGGACTATCTGGAAAGAGGAGAGGCCGATGTGGCCATCCTGTTTCTCTCCGGCGCCCTGCTGGCCCGGAACAGGGATGTCCCGCTGGTGCATCTGGGACAGGTTGTCAACCGGTCCAACCTGATGCTGGTGGGCTGGAAGGATAAAGGGGTTACCGATAACTTAGCCCTGGACGGCAAAAGGGTCAGCCTGTGGGGCGGCGCCTTCCAGGCCGATTTCATGACTTTTTTTGCGGCCAGCGGCGTCCGGCCGCAGATCATACCGCAATATTATTCCGTCAATCTTTTTCTGTCCAAAGGGGTGGACGCCTGTTCGGTCATGTATTACAACGAATACCACACCTTGTTTCAGGCCGGTGTCGATGAAAATGAGCTTACAGCCATGTTTATGCGGGACTATGGCGGCGGCTTCCCGGAAGACGGCATCTACTGTCTTGCTGAGACATTGTCCGCCCGGCGGGAGGAATATGCCGCCTTTGTAGCTGCCTCGCTGGCCGGCTGGCAATACGCCGCCGCCAACCAGGAAGAGGCTTTGGATATCGTGATGAAATATGTGCAGGAAGCCAATTTGCCCACGAACCGGGAACATATGCGCTGGATGCTGGAAAAGATCCTGCCCACAATTATTCCGGGAGAGGAAAGCGCCTGGGAGTATGGCCGGCTGTCCCCGGAGGATTACCGGCGGGCGGTGGAAATTCTCAAACAGTATGAACTGATTACCGCTGCACCTTCCTACGAGGCTCTGCGGGGGGAGGGATAGACGGTGTTCCATAAGTGGAGTATTGCCTGGCGGCTGGGTATCCTGGTGCTGGTTGGCGTCGGCACTGTGCTGGCGGCGATGACGGGCTACAGCTATTTTTCCGTGAAAAGAATCCTGGAGGAGGAGATGATGGACAAAGCCCGCCAGATTGCGACCGCCGTAACCGTGCATGTGGAGACGTCGGCGCGGCCGGTGGAAGACATGGCCAAGGATTTGACGGTATTCATCGAGACTGTGCCGGTAGCGGAGGAACAAGCCTACCAACTGTTGGAGCGGCTGATAAACAGTCACAGCGCCGTGTTCGGCGCGGCTATTGCCATGGCGCCGCAGGACGGAGGCCGGGCCGCACCTTATGTATACCGTACGGAACAGGGTTTGCGGAGGACCGATCTGCGCCAGGGGTATCATTATGAAACAAGCGACTGGTATATCCTGCCCAAAGAATTGAAACGGCCCGTGTGGAGCGAGCCGTATTTTGACGAGGGCGGCGGCAATGTTCTGATGGCAACTTATGCGGTGCCGGTGCGCACCGGTACGGATAAAGAAACAGTGACAGGCGTGGTAACCGGGGATATGTCCCTGGCCAGTCTGGCCGGGCTGTTAACATCCCTGGAATTGGGCCGGTCCAATTATGCGTTTATTATTTCCGGGCAGGGTAGATTTATTGCCCATCCGGACGATAACTTCATTATGCGGGAATCTATCTTCAGTGTGGCGGAAGCAGCCAGGAATCAGCACCTGCGTGCTTTAGGCCGGAAGATGATCAGGGGTGAGAGCGGGCAGGCCGCCTATACCAGTGAAGTGAGCGGCAAGCCGGGCTGGGTGGTCTATATGCCTATTGCCTCCACCGGCTGGTCGCTGGGCCTTTTTTTCTCCCGCGAAGCATTAATGGCCCGGGTGTTTGAACTCAACCATATCCAGTGGTATTTGGGCAGTGCGGGGTTTATCCTGCTCTGTCTGGTGGTGACGGGTATTGCCCGGTCCATCACCAGGCCCATCCGCCAACTGGACAAAGCGGCGCGTAAATTGGCCGCTGGTGACCTGGACGCACCCGTTCCCTATATCAATGGCGGAGATGAAGTGGCTCGTCTGGCGGAGTCTTTTACGATCATGATCAGCGAACTTAAAGTTCACATGGATATGCTGCAGGAAACGGCTACGGTCAAAGAGCGGATGGAAAGCGAACTGCGTATTGCCCGCTCCATTCAAATGGGGCTAATTCCCAAAACCTTTCCGCCCTTTCCCGACCGCAGCGAATTCCGGCTTTTTGCGCTGTTGGACCCGGCGCGGGAAACAGGCGGGGATTTTTATGACTTTTTCTTCTTGGATGAAGAACAAGAACAGTTATGCCTGGTGATCGGCGATGTGGCCGATAAAGGGGTGGGCGCCGCGTTGTTTATGGCGGTCACCAGGACGCTGCTGCGGTCCCTGGCCAGGGAAAATCAGGAGCCGGCCGGCCTGCTAAGCCGGTTGAATGACGAATTGTCCAGGAATAATGAATCCTGCATGTTTGTTACATTATTTTGCGCCGCCGTGCATTTGCCCACTGGCCGGTGCAGTTATGCCAGCGGTGGACATTGTCCGCCGGTGGTTATGCAGCCGGACGGACGGTTAATCAGCCTGAAGGACGCCAAAGGGCCGGTGGTGGGCGGTATGGAAGGCATGCTTTATACAGCAGGTCAGTATCTCTTTACGCCCGGAGACCTGATCTTCCTTTACACCGATGGGGTAACGGAAGCGGCCAATCCGGAAAGGGCCTTGTTCGGCGAAGAGCGCATGCACCGGGCATTGCAGCAAGCCCAAACCCGTAATACGGAAAAACTTCTCCGCCATATGCGTGAACGCTTGCAGGAATTTGCGGAACACGCGGAGCAGTCTGATGACATTACCATGCTGGCATTTTGCTATCATGGCCCTGCAAGCAGCGCTGTAAACGAAGCAGTTGATAATGCCCCTGAAAACAGCAGGGTCAACCGGGAAGGAGTAGATAGGTTGTGAGCATAGGAAAAACGGTCGAAATGAGGATGCCTTTACTGAGGGATATGCTGCCCGTGGCGGTGGGCTGTGCCGAACAAACGGCGCGGGCCTTTGGCTTCGGTAAAGAGGAGCAATTGTCCCTCTCCCTGGCGGTGGAGGAAGTATTCGCCTTTCTAGCCGAGAAAGCCAACGGAGACGAGACCCTGCAGCTTGCTTGGCGGCATGGAGGTTATTACCTGGAAACGGCCTGTATTTCCCCCCCGCGCGCCTTGCCGACCAAGGTGTTCAATATGACGGCGAGGCTCGCGCTGGAGGATGAGGACTCGTTGGCGGATATGGGACTGTTGCTGGCGGCGCGGAAGGTGGATCATTTTAAAATAGGCAGGGAGAAAGATGGCGGCATGGGTATCTACCTGACACTGGAAAAACGTTATCCGCAGGCCGCACCGGAGTCCGGGACGGTGATACCGGACAGCGGCTTTGGCCTTTCGCCGCACGGCAGAGAAGAGATGAAGCGGTTTGCCCGACTGGCCACCACATGCTACCGTGACGCGGCCCCCGCATTTTGCCGTTTTCCCGGCAAGCTGGTGGATATGGTGAGCAGTGGAGAATATGACGCGGTATTGGCCCTGGATGACAAAGGAAATATTGGCGGTGGTTTTCTTTGGGGATACAACGGCAAAATGGCCGAAGGTTACGGTCCATACATATTTTCCGGTCAGGACGGGCTTGCCGCCGTGCTTGTCGAAGGCGCCCTTGAAAAATTGGCGCGCACCGGGGTGCTCTGCCTAATCATCCGTCAACCCACCAGGCAAATTCCCGCGGCCTATTTTGAGCCCCTGGGCGAATTTAACTCCCTGGCGCCGGACGGAACGCCGCAGGGTCATACCGCGTTATACAGACAGATTGAGGAAGATAACGGCATGACGGTTTTCACGCATCCGCATATAGAGAGCTTTATTCGTGAACGGTATAAATCGCTGGCCTTGCCCCGGCAGTTGCGTCCCACGGTGTATGAAGGGGAAAGACGCTTGCCCGATTCCGCTATTTCCACCCATGTGGACCGCCTGCAGACCACAGCCACCCTTTCCATCCTGGTGGCCGGGGATGATGTGCAGGACAATCTGGCCAAGCATATCGCCGCTTTACGCAATGAAGGCATCAAGAACATATTTTTCGAGCTTAACCTGGGGAAAGCGGAAGAGGTGCAGCTTGTCCCCGCCGTATTAGGTGCCGGGTTCAAGCCCCGGTTAATTCTCCCGTGGGCCGGCTGCGGCGACCTGGCCGTATTTTCACACTCAGGGGGGGAATAGGCATGTCTGCACAAGCTGCAATGTTAGGAAACCTTGTGCCGGCACATATCCGGAACATTTCCGCGTATATTCCCAGCAAGCCGGATGATGTGCTCCGGGAGATGTATAAGTGCCGGCAGCTTTACCGTCTGAATAATAACGAGAATGCTTTGGGACCGACATCGCAGGCGATGGAGGCAATCAAAAAGTTCGCCCCCCGCACCGCCGCGATTTATCCCAGTGGTGACGCATATCATCTGTGCCACCGCCTTGCGGAGCGGTTCGGTCATAGCCCGGAAGCATTCCTGGTCGGCAATGGGGCCAACGAGGTCATTGCCTTTGTCATCAAGGCTTTTTGTCAACCGGGGGATAATATCATCACTGCCGAGAAAACCTTTGCCGTATATGAGTGGGTAGCCGAATTTTCCGGCTTTGAAGCCCGGCTCATTCCGCTGCGGGATTACGGGTTCGATGCGGAGAATATGCTGCGGGCCATTGATGAGTATACGAAGATCCTGTTTATCTGCAATCCCAACAATCCCACCGGCACTTACTGGTCCGAAGAAAAGCTACGGGCTTTTCTGGACCGTGTCGATGGGCGGCAGATTGTGGTTTTGGATGAGGCCTACGCCGAGTTTGTGGAAGCGCCTGATTTCCCCGACGGCATGAAGCTCCTGCACGAGTATCCCAACCTCATTGTTTTTCGCACTTTTTCCAAGATGTATGGCCTGGCGGCATTGCGCATCGGTTATCTGGCAGGCAATCCCGCCGTGGTTGATATAATCCGCCGTACGTGTGTCGTCTATTCGGTGAATGCTTTGGCCCAGACAGCCGCCCTGGCCACCCTGGAAGACAACGGGGAACATGTGGCGGCAACCCGCCGGATGGTATCGGCGGCCAAGGCCTATTTACATGCGGAACTGACCGCCATGGGTCTCTTCCATCTCGCCGGTGAGGGAAATTACATGATGATCCGTCTGCCCGTAAGCGATACTATGATTTACCGGAAGTTAATGCAGCAGGGCTTCATGGTGCGGACCATGACCGGCTTTCGCTTTCCAAATCATATCAGGGTAACGATGAACACTCTCCCGGTCATGGAAGGCTTCATCGGCGCGCTGAAATCCGTCCTGCCCGGTCTATGACGGCGCATGGATTGTAGGGAGAAAAGCGTGGTATAATCGAAATCAGGAGGGGGGTATTAAAATGACAACGACCAAAAAAGGCTTATGCTGGCTTGTTTGGCTGTTCATTCTCTTCTGCCCGCTTGCACCGGCGGCTGAGGCGGCGCCTCCGGCCCTGTCCGGGGAGGATTTTGTCATTCCGGACATGTCCTGGCTGGAAATTCACCAACAGATCAGTGTCCGCCAGTTGGCAGACTACCTGGGCGAAGAGCCGGACATTGAGACCTTCCAATATGATGAGCCGGGGATACTTTGCAAATTTACTACGGTCCAGGTATGGCTGACCGGGACGGTTGACCCCCATGAGCCGGCCTCCGTTGTGCGCGTGCTCATCAGTGATCCTAAGTTTGTAACTCACCGCGGCCTAAGGGTGGGGCAAAAGGAAGAACGGATTTTTGCCCGTTACGGGCAAAAGCCGGGTTATACTTCTACGATCCGCAATCTGACCTGGCACCGGTATTTTGCCGACAATAGCCTGGAGAGAATTATTTTCGCGGTGGACAGTGAGGGAAATATTGCGTATATCGGTTTCTCCTGTACGGCCGGCGGGTTGTAGGCAGTGGGGATACGCTTGCAGAGGGCACTACGGAAGGGACCTGTAAAGGTGGGGCAATATGAAACTAAGGGAATATCTTCTGCGCAACCAGATATTGATCGTAGCGCTGCCTATTTGTATACTGAGCGTTATTTTGTTCCGGTTTATTTCGCGCGATGTGCAGGAAGAAATCTATTATAAAAATGATACGATTGCCCATGCCATGGCTAAGCACATCACGGAAACGCTGGAAACCCCGGTACACTTACTGCAGCAAATCCGTGCAATGTACGGGAATATGGAGCTGGCGCCCGCGCAGAGGGACCTCCTTGTGGCGCAAATTGTGAAACAAGAGCCCTGTTTTGACCGCGTGGATATCGTGGATCAGCAAGGGCGGGTTAAGGGTACGCTGCCGGAACGCCGGGAGACTATGGACCTGAACTACTCCCGGGACGATTTTTTTCTGCATATCAAGCAGGGGGAGCAGATATACTGGTCGAACTCTTTTATCTCCCCCCGGACCGGGCGCCCCATGGTGATCATGGCCGTGCCCATGGGTCCGGATATGCTGGTGGCGTACTTGAATTTGGACCGCATCAGTAATTTATCGGAAACCTTTGGCGACAGCTTTGGTCAAAATACCGATATTGCGGTTACGGATGCCAAAGGGGTGTTTATTTCACATTTTCAACGGGAGCGTGTGCTGCAGAGGCAAAGGGCGGAACAATTCACCTCACTGCTGCAGGATACGCACAATCATAATGAGAGTAAACGCATGGAGATTGCCGGCAGAGACTACCTCGTAAATTTTGTGGAGCTACCGCAGCAACATTGGTATGTAATCGTTTATCAGGCCACGGACAGTGCGTTTGCCATCTTGCGCCGCCTGGCATTAACCTCAGGCTTGACGGCTTTTTTTGTGTTCGCCGGCGCCCTGTTGATCTCCCGCCGCCGGATGAATACGGTGGCCAACGCCTTTAGTCTGTTGAAACGCCGTTTCGCGGAAATAGCCGCCGGTAATTTCAGCGGGCAGGTCCAACTGGGCAGGTTTTCCGAGTTTAACGAGATTGCCGGCTATTTTAATCACATGGTCGCCAGCATCCGGGAACGGGATGAGAGTCTGAAAAACATGGCTTATCAGGATTCATTGACCGGTTTGCCCAATCGCGTTTGTTTTGACAAATGGCTGCAGGACTCCGTCGCAACGACCGGACCGGAGGGTAGCTTTGCCGTGATCTTTTTGGATTTGGATAATTTTAAAGTGATAAATGATACCCATGGACATTGGCTGGGGGATGAAATATTACGCGCCATGGCGGAGCGGCTGCGGGGTACGGTTGATGAGGAAACGTTTCTGGCCCGTTTCGGCGGCGATGAATTCGTCTTTGTCGTCAAGAACTGGGCGGAAGAAAAAGGACGGCATTGGCTTAATACTATGCGGGAGCTGCTGTCCGCCCCGGTGGAACTGGGGGGATATTCCTTCTGCGTGAGGGTGAGTATCGGGGCGGCGGTGTTCCCGGAGGACAGCCGCCATGCCGACGAATTGTTGAAATATGCGGACATGGCCATGTATCAGGCGAAAGCCGCGGGTAAAAACGGCTGTCAGTTTTACACCGCACGGATGCATGCGCTTTTTCAGCGCAAAACCAGTATTGAAGAGGCCCTGCGCACAGCCCTGGAACGCCGGGAATTTACGTTGTATTACCAGCCGCTGCTCACCACCGACGGTGGTACATTGCGGGGGTTCGAGGCCCTGATCCGTTGGAACTGCAATAGTATGGGCTTTGTACCTCCCCTGGAGTTCATTGCCGTCGCCGAGGAAATAGGTATTATCAACGATATCGGGCGCTGGGTACTCCACACGGCTTGCGCCAAACTGGCTGCTTTGACGGGAAAAACCGGCAAAGCATTGATTATGGCCGTGAATATATCCGCCCACCAGTTGAAAGACGTGAATTTTATCAAGGATGTGGCGGACGCGCTGGCCGCTTACGATCTTCAGCCCGCACAGCTGGAACTGGAGATTACGGAGAGTGCCGTGATTGATTCAATGGAGGAGACGGTGGCCGCATTGCAGAAGCTGCGGAGTTTGGGCGTAAAGGTCTCGCTGGATGATTTCGGCACCGGCTACTCTTCCCTGTCTTATTTGCATCAGTTACCCATTGACACCATAAAAATCGACAAGTCTTTTTTCCGTGATATCGTGGCAAACCAGCGGGCCCGGGACATGCTGGCCGGCATTGTCTACCTGGCACGCAAGCTCGGGCTTAATGTAGTAACGGAGGGGATAGAAAATAAAGAGCAGGTTGCGTATATTCGCGGCATCGATTGCGATTTTGCCCAGGGATATTACTATAAGAAACCAATGCCCGCCGATGAGACGGAAGAATTTTGCGCCCGCTGGTCTGAGGCGCCGCTGTCCGGGGAAGTAACCAGCTAAAAGGAAACATGGGATATTGTGCATGGGGTGAGATGCTTGATTGCTTATCTTGACGTATATACGCTGATCTTTGTACTGGTCATGGGACATGCGCTGTCCCTGATCATGCTTTTCGCCGCGACCCGGCAGAAAGCCGATAACGGAACAAATGACTATATTTTTATTTTTGGGAGAGTGTCTCAGCTGGTAGCCTGGATTTTAATCGGCGAAAGGGGGGGGATATCCGAATACCTATCGCTGATGGTAGGCAATACCTTCCTGCTAATCGGGCATGCCCTGGAAGCGGTAGCCTTTACTTGTCTGAAAATTGCTTCATCGCGGAAAGTCTACATGTTCTATGGCATATTGACGGGGGGCATTCTCCTGTGCGGGTGGAGTGTGTCCGCGCTCTGGCCTGTTCACCTGCGCATAGCCCTCACGTTGCCCCTCGTGGGCTTGCTTTTCCTGATACCCGGGTGTCTGCTGGTATTTTCCCACGCTAAGACTTCGCTGCTGCAGAAAATTATCGGGGTGATGTACATCGGTTGTTTTTTCGGCGCACTGTGGCGAGCCTGGCTTATTAGCAAACTGAACGAGTATAGTCTGTTTTTGCCGCATATAGTACAGAAGGGCGCCTTTTTGGTGCTGATCTGTCTGCTCGTTATCGGCAGCATCGGCTATATTCTGATAAAGAAAGAGTATATCGATCTTGAACTGGAAAAAATGGCCAATACCGATTTTCTGACTGGCTTATGTAACCGGCGCGCTTTTTTTCAGCTGGCGCAAAAACAGTATTCGCTGGCCCGCCGGAAAAACATGGCCGTTTCATTACTCATCCTGGATATCGATTACTTTAAAAAAATTAATGATCACTTTGGGCATCAGACCGGGGACCTGGTATTACGGCAGGTCGCCTCAACGCTGCGGGCGAGCTGCCGGGATTATGACATAATTTGCCGCTTCGGCGGCGAGGAATTTGTGGTGCTGCTGCCGGGGACCACATACCGGGAGGCGGAAGAAGTGGCGGAAAGGCTGCGCACCAACGTAGCGGCGAGCAGGCTGGCCGGTCATGACGAACTCAGCTGGACGGTGAGTATCGGCGGCGTCACCCTGGAAGCGGAAGCCGACGAATGTTCACTCGACACGCTGGTTGGCTTTAGTGATAAAGCATTGTACGAGGCCAAGACAAATGGGCGTAACAGAGTCGTATTTTTCACCGCCCCGGCCGTCAATTCGCCGTATTTACCGGTTAACGGGTCCGGAAAGAAAAAATAACCCTAGCGGAAACTTAGCAGGAATTGAACGGCAGAAAGGAGAAAATACCTTTGATTTGGCGGGTTAGTGACAATTGAAACTACCTGTGGTAGAATGTTAGCAAAATAGCTCGCTAACCTGATAAAAAAGGAATTATATAGGGAAGGAGCTGTGCTGTTTCGGCATTGAAGTGCAAGGGAGACCAGAATATGTTTAGGCGACCGGCTCATGTCGGTTTTTCTATTTCAAGGAGGGTTAATGAATATGGATAATAATCTGAAAACCTTTGAGACCTCGTTTAATGCCACGGGTATGCCCCGGACGAAGCAGGTGGCGGTGGCGGCCGTACTGATTGCCATTGGCGCCGTACTGCGGATGTTCAGCCCGCAAATAGCCGGCATTACCCCGAATTTTGTCATTGCCATGTATTGTTTGTCCATTCTTTTGATCCGTCCGAAATTGGGCGGAGCGCTGGGCATCGGACTGGTAGCCGGCGCGGTGGCCATGATGTTCTCCAAATCCCCCATTCCTTACCTAAACTTGATCACGGAACCCGTAGGGGCGATTGTTTGCGCGCTGGTCGTCAGGTATTTGCCGGAAATCGCCCTGCGCGGCTATTCATTTAAACCTATTTTCTGCGCTATCTTAGGTACGCTGGCCAGCGGAACGCTGTATATTTTCCTGAATGCGAAGTTCGCGCTGCATTTGCCACCGGAGCAGCTTATGCTTGCCTTTAAAGCTCCCTTTATCGGGGTTGTACTGCCGGTAACCGCCATTAACGCGGTGCTTAACCAGGTATTGTACCTCCCTGCTAAGCAATTCTTACGAATATAGTATTTGGAAAGGAAGTTCTTGCTTTTGGCCATTCTGGAGATTAGTAATTTTACCTTTAGCTATCCGCGCTCCCCTCAACCCGCCCTGAAGGATATTAATTTAAGGGTGGCAAAGGGGGAATTTATCGGGATCACCGGGCCCACCGGCGCCGGGAAGAGTACGCTGGCAAGCTGCTTAAACGGGATCATTCCGCACTTTCAGGGGGGGACGGCCCAGGGCCAAATCAGCCTCCAGGGAAGCTCCATATTTGAACGGAGCACGGCCCAAATATCCCGGGTGGTGGGCAGTGTCTTCCAGGACCCGGAGGCGCAGATAATTTGTACCGAAGTCGAGCAGGAACTGGCCTTCGGCTTAGAAAACCTGGGCTTTGAACCTGCGGAGATTGAACGGCGGATTGCGGTGGCCCTGGACATGGTGGGCATTACGGCATTGCGCTATTGGCCAACGGTAGCCCTCTCCGGCGGACAGAAGCAGCGGGTGGCCATCGCCGCTGCGCTGGCAATGCTGCCGGAGATTCTCGTGCTGGACGAACCTACCTCTGAATTGGATCCCATGGGCACGGAAGATATTTTCCGGGTGCTGACCAAACTAAACCAGGAATACGGGATAACCGTGATCATCATTGAACAGAAGACGGAGCATCTGGCGGCCCACGCCGGACGAATCGTGATTTTGCATAATGGGGAGATTGCGATGGATGGTGAACCCTGGCAGGTTTTTTCCCAGCAGGAAGCATTGGCAGCCATCGGTGTGCGTATCCCCCAGGTGGCCCAACTGGCGCGGATGCTGGGTGGCAACAGTAAGGAGACGCTGCCGCTGACGGTGGAAGAAGGCCGGAGATTCTTGGAGAGGATGCTGCGGAGATAATGGCAACGACCAGGCAAATAATCATTAAAACAGAGAACCTTTCTTACTGCTATGGACCCCATGGACCGGTGCTGCATAATGTTTCGCTGGAAATTGCCCGGGGGGAATGCGTCGCCATAATCGGTCAGAACGGAGCGGGCAAGTCCACGCTTGTCAAACACTTTAACGGTCTGCATAAACCCACGTCGGGCAAGGTTTATGTGCATGGCCGGGAGACAGGCCCGTTGAAGGTCTCCACCCTCGCCGAAACGGTGGGCTATGTTTTTCAGAATCCGGATCATCAAATTTTTCACGATACCGTAGGGAAAGAAGTGGCCTTCGGCCTTAAGAATCTGGGCATTCCCGCGGCGGAAACCGAAGCCCGGGTGGCTGCCGCCCTGGAGGCGGTGGGACTGGCCGGTCATTATCATACGTATCCCTTTAACTTAAGCAAAGGGCAGCGCCAACGGGTAGCCCTGGCCTCGGTGCTCGCCATGCAAACCGAGGTGATTGTCCTCGATGAGCCCACAACGGGGCAGGATTACCGGGAATCGCTGCAGATTATGGAAATGGTACGGGATTTAAACCGGCAAGGGCATACCATTATATTTATCACACACGATATGTCCCTGGTTGCCGGTTATGCCGGCCGGGCTGTGGTTGTTTGCAAAGGAGAAATTCTGGCGGACGGTGACGTGCGCGCCATTTTCGCCCAGCCCCAACTGCTGGAGAGGACTTATCTGAATCCGCCGCAGGTGACCGCCCTGGCCCAGGGCTTAAGAGAAGATGCCCTGCCGCCGGCGGTACTGAGTGTGGAAGAAATGTATGGCTTGCTATGCAAAATAAGGAGTGAGAGAGCTGGCAGTTGAGTATATTCCCAAGAATTCACCGATTCACGGACTTAATACCCTGACCAAGTTATGCTGGGCCCTGTTTATTTTAGCCGGCGGGCTGCTGTTCAGTGACTACCGCTACCTTTTTGTCCTCTGCGTATCGGTGCTGGCCGTGGCCGCGGCGGGCAAGGTGCTGAAAAACCTGCTGCCGGCAACGGCGTGGCTGGGCCTTTTTGCCCTGATTATTTTACTGCTGCAGGCCCTTTTGTTCAACGAGGGACAGGTCTTGTTTTATTTATATCCGCCGGCCCAAGCGCTGGCCATCACCGACCAGGGCCTTTTTTCCGGGCTGGCCATGGCTTTGCGTATGATGACGCTGGTTTTAAGTTTTCTGGTGATTATAACCACCACGCAGACCAGGGATATTATTCTGACGCTGGTGGAAAAGTTTAAAGTGCCCTATGACTATGCATTCATGTTTATGACCGCGCTGCGTTTTGTGCCCACCTTCATGGGTGAGGTGAGGCAGATTACGGAAGCGCAGCAGGCCCGGGGCTATGCCATCGAGGGCTGGAATCCGGTGAAGAGAATTAAAGCTTATGCGCCGGTGGCAGTACCGCTGGTGCTGATTTCCTTAAATAAGGCGGAGAATTTAGCCATGGCCATGGAGACCCGGGGTTACGGGGGCGGCCGGCGCACATATTTAAGGGAACCGAAAATGCGGAAGCGGGATTATGGCCTGACAGTCTTTTTGATCCTGCTGACGGTGGGGAGCGTGGCGGTGAGAGTCGCCGGCTTCGGCGCAATGTAGTTAACCCGGCACCAAAATAAAGGACGGTTTTCGACACCGGTGGTCGAAAACCGTCCTTTATTTTGGCGCGAAAAAAAGATATCCATGCGTTTTGTTTTTAGGCGGAAAAACAAAACCGGTCGTTTAATTCATCGCGTATTTGCAAAAATTCCGGAAGATGGGCAAAGAATATTTCTACCAGGGTGGGGTCAAAATGGCTGCCCTGTTCTTTTTTAAAATAGGCAAGAATTTGCTCCAGGGGCCAGGCTTTTTTGTAGACCCGGTCACTGCCTAAGGCATCAAAGACATCTGCGATGGCGGTAATGCGTCCGTAGATATGGATGGAATCTTTCTGTAAACCGTGGGGATAGCCTGTGCCGTCAAATCTTTCGTGATGCTGCAGGGCGATGATGGCTCCGGCCTGGAGAATTCTCCGGCTGGAGTTTTTGAGAATTTCATAGCCAAGGGTGCCGTGGGATTTAATGATTTCAAACTCTTCGGGGGAGAGTTTATCCGGTTTATTGAGAATGGTATCGGTGATACCCAGTTTGCCCACATCATGCATCGGTGAGGCCAGGCGGATAATTTCCGCTTCTTCTTCCGTCAGGCCATATTTTAGGGCCAGTAATTTGGAGTATTCAGCCACCCGTTTAACATGATTGCTGGTTTCTTTTGAACGTGCCTCGGAAAACTCACCCAGCGTAAAAATAATCTCCTTTTGTGTTTCTTCAATTTCGCTATGCAAATATAAGTTATCGGCGGCAATTGTGACATTTGTCATTAAGATAGCCACAAGTTTCTTTTCCCAATCGACGATAGCATCCAGATGTTTCAGGCAGATAAGAATTTCATGGCCGTGCTTACTGCGAAAATGGTTAATATAGGTGTTTTCCTTTTGTCCGCCCATTTGCTCCCGGTCTGCCGGAGGAAGAATATCGCTTACCGGTTGATCCAGGACAGTATTATACTCAGGAGTGGCGGCGATGGCGTAATATTTGCCGTCGGAATTTTTAGAAGCGATGAAACCGGCGATATTTGTCCGGGTCTTAGTCGGATTCAAATGCAAAATCGCAATAATCTCCGACAGAACCCGGGTGGCGAGTTTCCGCATCGAGGGGGCTTCAATCAAAGTGGCCGAGGAGATCAGGACGATTTCCAGGGCCTGTTTATTGCTCTCAATCAGCATGATATCACGATAGGAGCGCAGGGCGGACACAATGGTCGTATGCAGCTTATCTGCCGTTAATTCAGTTTTCTCCTTGTAATCGTTGATATCATATTCCCTGATGACGGCCGCCTCGGGTGCTTCATGGGGCTGGCCGGTGCGCAAAATAATGCGGACATACTTGTTTTTTAATTCATCCCGGATAAAAGACGCGATTTCCAAGCCGGCCTTTTCCCCGTCCATCATGACATCAAGCAGAATAATCGCCGTATCGGGATGTTGCCGCATTAATGCTTTCGCTTCGCTTTTACTGAAGGCACTGATGATTTTCAGCTTTTTGCCTTCAAAATGGAAGTCGCTCAGCACCCGTTTGGTGGCTTGATGAACGCTTTTTTCGTCGTCAACGATCATGACTTTCCATCTATGGGCTAAATAGTCTTCGTCCGCAAAACGATAGGCAGTTTGTTCCGGTTCCGCATCGTAAAGAAAAATTTCGTCATCACTGGACACTACATTAGCTCCTTTCTAGGGGGATCCGTATTAAAAAGATGGTGCACTTGCCAGGCAGACTGTGGCACTGAATGTGACCATGCAAATGCCGGGTAACCAGGTTGTATACGACAGACAAGCCAAGTCCCGTGTTGCCCGCCTCACGATTGGTAGTGAAATAGGGGTCAAAGATTTTGTTGATAATTTGCTCGTCGATGCCTTTGCCGTCGTCGGAATATTTGAGTTCCAATACGGCATCAAGCTTTGAGACCGTGAGAAACAAATTTCCCTTCTGCCCCTGGGCGTAAGCGTGGGTCAGGGAATTGACGACAAGATTGCTGATAATCTGGGTAAACATATGCGGGTAACTTTCGATAACAAGCTCATCAATACAGGCAAAATGCAGTTCATGACCAGCCTGGGTGATGCGCGGCTTTAATTCGGCCAGCACCTGTTCGATATGTTTCTGCACACTGAAGGTTTGCGGGGCCAGGGGCTCTTTGCCGGCAATTTCACTGCGGTAGTGACGGACGATCTCCGCCGCGTTCTGCAGATTGGCGGTGATAATTTCCGCCGCCTCTTTATACGACTGGAGATGTTTTTCCAGATCAGACTTGCGGAGTTCACCCGCGTGAAAAAGCTCGTAGAGCTCTGCGGTTTCCCGGGCAAGCTGGCTGGCGGCTAAAATGCCTGTGCCTAACGGGGTGTTTAGTTCGTGGGTAAAGCTGGACAGGGCCGTTTTTATATTCGGCAGTCCTTCTTGCGCTTCGCCCGCCGGCGGGTTACAGACCGCCAGTTCCTGCACCGCCCCGCCCGTGCCATCCCGGGGAATGCTCCGGTCGTCGAGGGGTCGGGGCTGCTGCCGGGGGACGGTCGTCCCCCGGCGTGGTTTTATCGCCTGCTTCAAGGCAATGATTAAACAAAGCATAAACCCCAGGCCCCCCCAGAGGGGGGCTAATTCCAGCGGGAGTGTGGTTTCCAAAGCGTCCTTTCCGTTGGCCGCGACCCCGGATACCAGCAAGAGAATCAGGGCGCCAATAATGGTTTCTGCCTCGGGCTTGCCCGCGCGGACCGCTTTTTGCAGCACAAAAAGCAGTGCGGTGAGGGTGACCGCCAGCAGTAAACAAAAAATTTTCAGCGTCGCTGTTAAAGGCAGCATATTCGTGGCGACGGCAATGAGGGACACAAGGGCAAAGGGGGTGTAGAGCCGGCCGAGATAATGCAAAAAGCCACGCCTGGCTTCCTTGGGAAAACTTCTGGCCACAAAGGTACAAATACCCGCCGGTAATAAATAAAGGGAAACCATGGCCAGAAGCTGCCAGACTACGAAGGTCTCCCCCCAAGCGGAAAACAGGCCGAAGGCGGACAGGGTGAACATTCCCGCACAGAAGGCGGTGAGACTGAGGGCATAATACCGCTTATCATTTTTGAAGCTTAAAAAAGCACAGAGCGGCATTGCTCCTGCGACGGAAAAAAAACCTAACGTCAGCAAAGAGCCCGCCCAAACATGGCCGCTCAATTCCACGGAAAAAAAATTCCCGTCTGGAGACTGAGCCCGGCACACTTGGGGAAATAGCGCCCACAACACCGATATGGCGGTAAATAAGCGCAATATGCAGCTGCGGTTAATCGTTTTGCCCATCTTGCCCCCTGGGAGAACACCCTACTAAAATACGTGCAATCTATACATTTTTCGACCCTCAAAAGCATAATCCTGCCCGGCACCGGCTGGAGGGGAGATGTTTTAGCGGCGTTTGCCCTTGACGTTTCCCCCGGACAGAAAATGATGTATAATACCGGGGCAAAAGACTCAACATATAGCAGATGACGGAACAAAAAACGCGTAACCGGCCGGTGGCGTTTTAGACAAAAGGGGAGGGAAAAGGCGTGAAAAAATTCGTCTGCACAATTTGCGGGTATGTCCATGAAGGGGAGGAACCGCCGGAAAAGTGTCCCGTTTGCAAAGCCGGACGGGATAAGTTCACAGCAATGACAGGCGGTCTGGCCTGGGCCGATGAGCATAGAATCGGCATTGTAAAAGATATCCCGGCGGAAATGCTTGCCGGTTTGCAAGCCAATTTTCTGGGGGAATGTACCGAGGTAGGGATGTATCTGGCGATGTCCCGTCAAGCGGACAGGCAAGGCTATCCGGAGGTGGCGGAGGCTTATAGGAGAATTGCCTATGAAGAAGCCGAACATGCCGCAAAGTTTGCCGAAATCCTGGGGGAAGTGGTGACGGCGGATACGAAAGCCAATCTGAGCGCAAGGGTGGAAGCGGAATACGGCGCCTGCGAGGGGAAAAAGAAACTGGCGGCCCTGGCCAAACAGCAGGACTTTGATGCCATCCACGACACCGTGCATGAGATGGCCAAGGACGAAGCGCGGCACGGCTGTGCGTTCAAGGGTTTATTGGATAGATATTTCAAGTGAAAGGAAGAATTGCGATGGCCAAAATCGATTGTCAAGTGACAAATTGCTCGCATAACAAGACCGGTGTTTGTTATGCAAATTGCGTGGATATTGCCGGCAGTTCGGCAAGGCGGGATTTGGACACCTGCTGCGGCTCGTTTTTAAATAAACTGCATTATGCCACACTGACGGACAACGTTCTGAGCGCAGGTTCTTGTGATTGCTTAAAGTGCACCGTGGAAACCTGCACTTATAATCAAAATCGTTTATGTACCTTGGAAACGATTCAGGTAGCCGGCGACCATGCGGAATATCACACCCAAACCGCTTGTGTCAGTTTCCGGCCGCAAGACCGGTAAAAAGACTGCCGCACAAAAGACCGGCGCTCCATGCTTGGAGAGCGCCGGTCTTTTGTGTCAGGATAGAAAGCATATTTCTTTGCTTATTTGTGTTAATTTACGAAATAGAGCGCCAAATTAAATGTGCAAATATTAACAATTTCTAAGGAAAATATAAGAAAACCCCTGTAAAATAAAATCAAGGCCGACATTTTCGGAAAGTATGGTGATGGGCATGAATAAAAAAGTTATATTATGCAGGTGATCCGGCGGCAAGGGTCGCCATTTCTGCGCGGGAGCATAATTGTTGTACTTTTGGCCTTGGCGGCTTCGACCACCGCTTATCACTTCCTGAAACAGAATAATGCAGTGGTGACGGATACCCTGGACACCGTAGTACGCGGCGACATTCGCACGGTCATTTCGGCCACGGGTACTATTTCCGCTGTAAATTCGGTATCCGTCAGTTCGCGCGTTACCGGCCTGATTACTGAAGTCAGAGTGACGGAGAACGAACATGTTAAAGCCGGGCAGGTTTTGGTTGTGCTGGATGATACCAGCCTTCGGGCGCAGGTGGCCCAATATCAGGCCCAATTGGCCAATTATGCCGCAAACTATGAACGCAGCAGGCAACTGGCGGCCATGGGCGCCCAGTCGCTGCAGCAATTGGACAGCGACCGTACGAATTATCTGGTGGCACAGGCCAACTATGATAATTTTGCCTCGCAACTGGATTACTACATAATAAAGGCGCCGATTGACGGCGTGGTCATCGGCAAGCCGACGCCCGCAGGCCAGACTGTCGTACAGGGTATCTCCGCCGCCCAGGTATTGATGACGATTGCCGATCTTTCCAAAATGCAGATAAAGGTCCAGGTTGATGAAACAGACATTGGCAGTGTGCGGGCGGGACAAAGGGTTAGCTTTACGGTGGACGCCTATCCGGACAAGACTTTTACCGGCACAGTAAAGAGTATTTCCAAAGATGCCGTGACCTCTTCCAATGTGGTCTATTATCCCGTATATGTGGACGCCGACGCAGGGGACGGACTTTTGTATCCCTCCATGACCGCCAGGATAACCATCCACACGGCGGAGCGGGATAATGTGCTGCTGGTGCCGCTGTCCGCCCTCAAGGAAGAACAGGAAGCGAAATATGTACAGGTGATGACGGACGGGCGACTGGAGAAGCGGCCCGTAAAAATCGGCCTTGCCAATGATGAACAGGCGGAAATTCTCAGCGGCCTAACCGAAGGTGAGCAAGTAGCCATACCGGCCGCCAAACAGAAAACCTCCGCAAATACGCAGAACCAGGGTCCTCCGCCGCCGATTTAAGCCGGTAAAATTTGAAGTTTGGCCGGTGTTATCGCCAAGTGCGGCAGGAGGTGCATAAATGTTCTGGGAAAGTATGCTGCTCGCCCTGGAGGGGTTGAAGGCCAATAAACTCCGCTCCATCCTTACGATGTTAGGCATTATTATCGGGGTGGGCGCCGTGATCGCCATGGTATCCATGGGTCTGGGCGTCCAGCAAAAAGTGCAAAATTCTCTGGCCGGTTTAGGCAGCAACCTGCTGGTGGTTTCTCCGGGCGCCAATTCACCCTCCGGCGGTGTGCGTTTGGCCGCCGGTTCAAATATTACGCTGACAAAGCAAGATGCCCAGGCAATCGCCCGGGAAATCAGCGGGGTTAGCGCCGTCGCACCGACGGTCAGTCAGCAATGCCGGCTTGTTTACGGGCGGGAAAACTGGAAAACCAGTGTGCAGGGCGCAACGCCGGAGTTGTTAACCATGCGTAATATGAGGATTGCTGCCGGCAGGTTCTTCAACAGCAGTGAGGAAAACAGCCGGGCCCGGGTTGCGGTGCTGGGAGAAACGGTGGCGACGAATTTATTCGGCAACGTGAGCCCGGTTGGCAAGACAATCCGCATTGAGGCCGCACCCTTCCGGGTGATCGGCGTGTTGGCAAGCAAAGGCCAGTCATCCATGGGACAGGACCAGGACGACACCGTTATTATTCCGCTGACGACCGCCCAGGAGCGTCTGCTGGGCATAACTTATCTGCACAGTATCAACGTAGAGGCCGTGAATGACAAAGTAATCGATAAGGTGCAGGCGGATATAACCACCCTGCTGAGAACCCGTCATCACCTGACGGCTAACATGGAGAATGACTTTACCGTGCGCAATATGACGGCGATAATGACCACGATGCAGGAAACAACGGGCACGATTACGCTGTTTTTGGGGGCGGTTGCCGCCATTTCCCTGGTAGTCGGCGGCATTGGCATCATGAATATCATGCTGGTATCCGTAACAGAAAGGACCCGGGAAATCGGGATTAGAAAGGCTCTGGGCGCCACTTATCACAATATTTTGCTGCAATTTTTGGTAGAAGCTGTTGTCATCAGTGTAACCGGCGGCTTAATCGGCATTCTCCTGGGGGTGGCCGGCGCCCGGGCGATATCGCTGATAGCTGGTTGGAACGCGGTCATGTCCTACACCGCCGCCCTGGCAGCCTTCAGTGTGTCGGTCATGATCGGTTTATTCTTCGGCATTTACCCGGCGAGAAAGGCGGCCAGGCTCGATCCGATAGAGGCTTTACGCTATGAGTGAACTTGTCTGGCTACGC
>DHRA01000023.1:42567-45834 GCA_002411145.1 Firmicutes bacterium UBA5324
GCCAGACTTCGGGGCTTCAGGTGGAGAATCTACTCCCCCTGAAGAGAATAACAAGGTAACACCCACTTGGAGAAGTGGGTGTCTTCGAAATTGAATAAAGGAAACGGCTTCCCCATGCCCGAAAGCCACACAGCGGTTTTTTGTTTTCAATCCGTCTCTGCGACCGTGCCGCACACGGCGGTCACCACCCCGCCGCAAAACTGGAGGTATTCCACTTGCTGCAAACCGGCTTGCCGCAAGCGTTCCCGCAATTCCGCGGGCGGATAAAACTGCCGGATCGAAGCGGAAAGATAGGTGTAAGGTTTTCTGTCGCCATGGCATAAGCGGCCGATAAAGGGCACCACGTGGGACAGGTACCAGTGCCAAAGGGCCGAACGCGGCAGCGTCAAATCAATAATTACCAATTGTCCGCCCGGCTTGAGGACCCGGCGCATTTCCGCCAGCGCGCCGGCCACATCGCTCACGTTGCGCAAAGCAAAACAATTATATACGGCGTCAAAACTGTTATCAGGGAAGGAAAGCTGCTGAATGTTCCCTACCTGGTAAGCAACGTTTTGTACATTCCGGTGGCGTTTTTTGGCGATTGCCAGCATGTCTTCACAAAAGTCGACCCCGATAACCGAGCCGCCGGCGGGCAGTCTTTGGCGTAATATTTCCGTCAGTTCGCCGGTGCCGCAACAAGCGTCAAGAACGCGCCGGTGGGACGGCCGCCAAAAACGGGCGACGGCTCTGCGCCGCCAGAAGCGGTCGAGATTAAAACTTAACAGATGATTGATAAATTCATACACCGGTGCAATGTCTGAAAATAGGCCGCGGATATACGCCTCTTTTTCCCGGCCGCCTGCATAATTTTTGCCCATGGCAGCTCCTTTCCCGTTATGTATAGTGAACACTACTACCATTCTACTGTACTAAAGCCTGTTGAACAAGCGGTTGCCGCTATCCGCTATCCTTGCCCCGGCACAAGAAGTGGATGCCCAGGGGCAAAAGAAAAGAGTGACCCGGTAAAAAAAGAACGAACATGCTTGGCATTCCAAGAAATATCAAAGAATTTATTTCGATACATAGATAGATAAATGGATGGAAGGAGGTTTTTTCTGTGGAAATATCAGGGGTAAGCAGCACAAATGTGCAGGCAAGTCAGAACTATCAGAGCGAAATGCAAACTTTGCAAAGAAAGAAACAGCAGTTACAGAAACAAATCCAGGAAGTGAATCAAGACAACGAAACTGAGGCAAAGGCCAAACAAGAGAAAATTCAGTTACTGCAAGCGCAAATTCAGCAAATTGACCAGCAAATCCAGCAACTACAGCAACAACAAACACAAAAACAAACAAATGCGGCGGGTAAGCAAAACGACAACACCGTGGCGAGCAACTCCGGTGTTGTCGTCAGGCAAAACCGGGAGCAAGGCATTGATGTAACAGTCTGATATTAGGGTAAACGTTTTTAATAATCACTATTTGTCCAAAGGGATAAATAGTGATTATTGTCTGTATGGGAAAATATTTTGCACCGGCGCGGCGCCAAAGAACTATTGGGAAAGGCATGTGAAATTTTCGAAAATCCAAAGAATATCCAAGAGTATCCTGGGAAAATAGAATTAGCCTACGGGAGAGGGTGATGGTCGATGCAGTCGATTTAGCTAATCAGCAAGGCACCGATAATGGACAATTCACTGCCACGAAAGTGAATTTTGGGAAGGATCCCGCAAATTTACTTCGAGGGGTTTGCTATGATTTCGCATGTTTATTTGCACGAACAGGACAATGCCTTCCGTGAAGTGCTTACGTATTGCCTCGCCCAGGAAGGCTGGGAAGTGGTCGCGTTCCCCACTGGTTATCAGGCCCTCTCACATGTGGCTGATCGTCCGGATCTATGGATTATTGACACCGATGATGAACAAGGTTTCAAAGTGATCAGGGAAATCAAAAAAGAAGCGGGCAACACGATACCGATTATTGCCACCTCAGAGAGGGAGCGGGTGATAAATCGGGTGTTGGGTCTGGAGCTGGGGTGCGCTGATTTTGTGGTGAAAGCCTTTTTGCCCCAGGAGTTGATTCTGCGCATTCGCCGTATTTTGGGGGAAAAGAAACAGCATGGCCAGGAGTGTCAGACGAAGGGACAAATGCTGCAGGATTACTTCATTGACCCGCTGCGGCGCGTCGTATCCATTAATGGTGAGAATATTGATCTAACCTCCAAGGAATTCGAATTATTGGCGCTTTTTATGCAGTATCGGGACATGGCCTTGTCCCGGGAGCAAATTATCCGGTCTGTTTGGGGAGAGAATTATTTCGGATCGGACCGGGTGGTTGATGATTTAATCCGGAGAATACGCAAAAAGGTTAAACATCTAAAAGTTGAGACTTTATATGGTTTCGGATATTTGGTTACATCTTGATTTCGCATTTAAAAAGTAAAACAGGCGCTACGTCAGCGCCTGTTTTACTTTTTCCGCCGTCCCACAAAATAACACATAGTTTCCATATTAATTCCAAAAAAGGAAATTACAATTTAAAGAAAGGTTTAGTAGTTAGCCTGGCGGCGCAACTTTCCAAGCTATTAAGGCGAGACTGCCCGTTCAATTTATGCGAGGGATTAATATGGGATATAATGTTTGTCTCCATGAACAAAATGACAGCCTGCGGGAAATGCTCATCAGCGGACTGATGCGGGAAAGCTGGGAAGTGAAGGCATTCAAGACCGGAAGCCAGCTATGTTCACAGCTGTCCGACCATCCGCATGTCTGGGTCGTCGATGCCGACGATCCCGTGGGCTTCAAAATCATTAAAGAGCTCCAAAAGGCTGAGGACGCTGCGCCGATTATCGCCACTTCCGAGCATGAGCGGGTGATTAACCGGGTGTTGGGTCTGGAGTTGGGTTGCGCCGATTTTGTAGTGAAACCCTTTTTGACCCGGGAATTGGTGCTGCGCATTCAACGGGTCCTTACGCCCCCGCCCCCAAAAAGTACGGGGGAACAGGCCGGGAAAACCGTTATGCTGCAGAAATACTCTATTAATCCGCTGCACCGCTGCGTTAACATCGAGGGGCAGAAAATCAGTCTGACCACCAAAGAATTCGATTTACTGCTGCTATTTTTGCGGCATCAGGGCATGGCCTTGTCCCGGGAGCAAATTATCCGGGCGGTCTGGGGAGAGAATTACTGCGGTTCGGACCGGGCGGTAGATGATCTGATTCGCAGAATGAGGCAAAAATTCATCCATCTCAAGGCAGAAACCTTGCATGGGTATGGCTATCTGATGA
>DHRA01000074.1:0-159 GCA_002411145.1 Firmicutes bacterium UBA5324
AGCGGATAAGCTTATTGAAGATTCAATGAAGAAAAAATGCGATGTGGAAATAGTTGATGGCTGGACAAACGACCAAATGGAAGCTTACATTTTGGAAAACAAAGTAAAGTGTCCCGAATGCGGCGCACATAACTTCACATCAATAAGAAAATTTAACCT
>DHRA01000074.1:420-19859 GCA_002411145.1 Firmicutes bacterium UBA5324
AGAGAATTTGAGCAGATGGAATTGGAATTTTTCTGCAAACCCGGGGAGGACCTTGAATGGTTCTATTATTGGAAGGAATTTTGTATTAATTGGCTGTTAAGCCTTGGAATGACTAAGGAAAATGTAAGGTTCAGAGACCACGAGAAGGCTGAACTGTCCCATTACAGCAAGGCGACATCCGATATTGAATATTTATTCCCCTTCGGATGGGGAGAATTATGGGGAATTGCGGACAGGACGGATTATGATCTTAAACAGCATATACAGGTTTCGGGAGCTGATTTATACTATCAGGACCCGATTACAAATGAAAAATACATACCATATTGCGTGGAGCCCTCACTTGGCGCAGACCGTGTTGTGCTGGCACTTTTGGTGGATGCATACAATGAAGAAGTATTGGAAGACGGAACGGACAGAGTTGTATTGAAGCTTCATCCGGCATTGGCACCGTTTAAAGCCGCAGTGCTC
Source organism: Firmicutes bacterium UBA5324 (assembly GCA_002411145.1). Lineage (GTDB taxonomy): Bacteria > Bacillota > Negativicutes > UBA11029 > UBA11029 > UBA11029. Next base: position 892 of record DHRA01000074.1, read on the forward strand.
CCTCTTACAAAAAAATTGAACACTCAGGCAGAAGAACTCTATCATAACCTTCAGAAGTATTTTAATATTGATTATGACGATGGGGGAAGTATAGGAAAAAGATACAGACGGCACGATGAGATAGGGACGCCTTACTGCATAACCTTCGACTATGATTCATTGGATGATAATGCCGTAACAGTGAGAGACAGGGATACGATGGAGCAGGTCAGAATAAAGATTGATGAATTGGCGGCATTTATTAACGGCAGGATAGCATTTTAACACAGCGCAAGGAGTGATATAAATTAAACTTTCAGACAGGCAAAATCAAATTATTGAAATAATTGAAAATAATCAGCCTATTACGGGAGAAGCGATAGCGGAAAAATTAGGTCTTACAAGAGCGACCCTCAGACCTGACTTAGCCGTTTTATCCATGTGCGGCTTAATTGATGCAAAACCAAAGGTTGGATATTTCAGTTCAAATAAAAAAAAGAAAAAGGATATATTCGAGAAGCTTACGTCCATAAGCGTTTCGGACATTAAATCAGTCCCCATAAATGTTACGGAAGCAACAAGTGTTTATGATGCCATTGTAGCATTGTTTCTTGAAAATGTAGGTACTCTTTTTGTAGTGGAAAATGAAGGGTTAAAAGGTGTTATATCAAGAAAAGATTTGTTGAAGGCGGCAATGGGCGGCGGTGATTTAAATGCCATTCCCGTGGGTATCATTATGACAAGAATGCCAAAGATAGTATACTGCACCGAGGATGAATCTTTATTTGACGCGGCGGAAAAAATAATAGAAAATGAGGTTGACTGCGTACCGGTTGTCATATATTTGCCGGACGGCAGATTAAAGGCTGTGGGAAGGGTTTCAAAAACAAATATAACCAAAGTAATTCTTGAAATTTCAAAGTAGAGGTAATTATGGAAAAAATAACGATTTATGCTGTTTCCGATTCTGTCGGAGAAACAGCGGAGTTGGTGGCAAGAGCCGTTATGAAGCAGTTTGAAGCAGCGGAATTAAATGTCAAAAGATTTTCTTTCGTTAACGACAAGGAAGCAATTGACAATATAATTACGAAGGCAATGGAAGAAAATTCCTTCATTGTATTTACCTTAGTAGTTGAGGAGCTCAGAGACTACCTTTCCGAGCAGGCTGCAATAAACAATATAGGTGCGGTAGATATTTTGACGCCGGTACTTCTTCCCCTTGTAAAGCAGTTAGGTGTTTCTCCTAAGTTTGAACCCGGACTTCTGAGGAAACTTGACGAAAAATATTTTAAGAAGGTAGAAGCTGTGGAGTTTGCCGTAAAATATGATGACGGAAAGGATACAAGAGGAATACTTTTGGCGGATATAGTGCTTGTAGGCGTATCAAGAACATCAAAAACACCTCTTTCAATGTATTTAGCACATAAAAATCTTAAGGTAGCCAATATTCCCCTGGTTCCAGAGGTAAGCCCTCCGGACGAATTAAATCTTATTTCTCCCAAAAAAATCATCGGGCTTACACTTAACATCGATAATTTAAATAAAATAAGGAAAGAAAGACTTAAGGCAATGGGGCTTAAGGACACAGCCAATTATGCAAATCTTGAAAGAATATTAGAAGAGCTTTCCTATGCGGATGAAATAATGAAAAAACTTAATTGCAGGGTAATAGATACAACAAACAAAGCTGTTGAAGAGACAGCATCAATTATTTTAGATTGTATTCAGGAATATAATAAGTAGGCGGGTGATAGTGTGAATATCAGAGAAAAATATGAGCAATTTGAATTAGTGCATTTATCAGAAAATGCATCCAAAGCTATTCTCTCAAAAGGAAGAAAGGAAGAGGAGCAAAAATGTGAAATAAGAACCGACTTTCAGAGGGACAGAGACAGGATACTGCATTCAAAAGCATTCAGAAGGCTTAAGCATAAAACTCAGGTATTCCTGTCTCCTGAAGGAGACCACTACAGGACAAGACTTACACATACCCTTGAGGTATCACAGATCTCCAGAACAATTGCAAGAGGCTTAAACTTAAATGAAGATTTGACCGAAGCAATTGCTTTAGGACATGATCTGGGACACACACCCTTCGGCCATTCCGGGGAAAGAGCACTGGCGGCGATGTTTCCCGACGGCTTTAAGCATAATGAGCAGAGTCTCCGGGTCGTGGAAATATTGGAGAAACCCGGCGGGATAAATCTTACCTGGGAAGTGCGCGACGGTATATTGCATCATACCGGGAAAGAACTGCCGGCTACCCTGGAGGGGCAGGTTACGAAAATTGCCGACCGTATCGCTTATATTAACCACGATATTGATGATGCGCTGCGGGGAGGGATTATCGCGCTCGCGGATATTCCGGCCAGCAGCGCGGAGGTGTTGGGTAACCGGCATAATGCACGGATAAATGCCATGGTCCAGGATATAGTCGCCAACAGTGGGCAGAAGCCGCGGATCATGATGAGCAGCCGGGTGGAGAAAGCAACGGATGCTTTGCGGTCCTTTCTCTTTGCCCGTGTATATATTAATTCAGAAGCAAAAGAAGAAGATGAAAAAGCCAAATACATTCTTAAACAATTATTTCTGCACGCGGTGCAAAACCCCGCGGAAATTTTCGGCGCCGCGGAACAATGGTATGATACGGTGGAGCGCATGGCTTGTGATTATATTGCGGGGATGACCGACCGTTACGCCATCGCCCAATACCGGAAATTATTTATTCCCCACGGCTGGGACCGCTAATAGTCTGTAACATCTAAAAGTGCAAATTAAATTCGCGGGATTTTTTCGCAAGGCAAGGCGGAGGAGGCGCGCATATCGACCATATGTAAGCCGACGACAACGCAGCATTGCGGAAAAAGACCGTGAAGGGAAATGTAGTTTTAGATGTTACAGACTACTAGTACTCTGTGAACCTCTTTTGTCAAGAGGAAGAAACATATTTATATCAAAATTTGTATTGCTTTTGGCAGGAAAAAGATACAACTTGTAGAATTTATGTGTATAAGATTTTTTAGTCGAACTGATCCAGGGACCTGGCCGCTCTTAACTCCCCCTTGTACCTCTAAGGGGCACCGGGGGAAGAGGAAAGTCTTAGGGCGGTTGGTCAGCGGATAAACGGTTTATAACCGTAGGGGAAATTAGCCGCTTTTTGATCACCTTTGGATGGAAGCCGCCTTCTGTCTGAAGGTGATTTAAAATCCTAAAAAAAGTCAAGCAGGAAATAGGCTGTAAAGAGAGAATTTAAGGGCAATATTACGGGAAATGTATATGTTAGAGCATTTAGGACTATAATTTAATAGATAGGCTTTGGCTTGTTAAATCGAGGGTGTGCATATGGGAAATACGTTTAAAGAAGAATTCATTGAACATGTACGCTCGCAGAGTGATATCGTCAGCGTAATAAACGATTACGTTACCCTGAAAAGAAAAGGGAGAAATTACTGGGGCAGCTGTCCTTTTCACGGCGAAAAAACCCCTTCCTTTTCGGTAAACCCGGAAAAACAGTTTTTTTATTGTTTTGGCTGTGGGGCCGGCGGCAATGTTTTTAATTTCATTAGTAAACAAGAAGGTTTGAGCTTTGTCGAGGCGGTAAAAAAACTGGCGCAGCGGGCGGGTATTCCTATACCCGAGGAAGAAAAGTCTCCCCAGGAGCGTCAGCGTGAACAGGAGCGTAGCGAACAACTGGCTGTATTAAAGTACGCAGCGGCTCTTTTTCATGGCAGTCTGGTGAAATCCGCGGCGGCGGAAACTGCCCGTGAGTATTTAAAAAGCCGGGGTATTTTACCGCAAACCATAGAGAAATTCCAGCTGGGCTACGCACCCGCCGAATGGGACGCGTTATACAGACAACTCCAGCGCAAGGGGGTTAGCCCACCGATTATTGAAAAAACAGGCTTGTGCCTTCCCCGGACGAAGGGGGCGGGATATTATGACCGCTTTCGTTCCCGCATCATGTTTCCTATTCATAATACCCAGGGAACGGTGATCGGTTTTGGGGGCCGGGTGCTGGATGACACGCAGCCCAAATACCTGAATTCACCTGAAACCGCCTTGTTTAATAAACGTCATCAGCTTTATGGGCTTTGTTTCGCGGGACCGGCCATAAAACAAACGGGCCGGGTGGTGGTGGTCGAAGGTTATATGGATGTGATTACCGCCCATCAGCAGGGTGTAAGTGAGGTCGTGGCAAGCTTGGGCACTGCCTTTACCGCCGAACAGGCAAAACTGCTGCTGAAGCATACCTATAATATATATATAGGCTATGATGCGGATGCGGCAGGGCAAAACGCCACCTTGCGGGGCTTGGGCATTCTTTCCGGTTTGGGAGCCAACGTCAGCGTCTTATCTGTACCCGAGGGAAAAGATCCAGACGAATTTATCCGCAAACGCGGCAAAGAAGCCTTCCTGGCGCTGTTGGAAAATGCCCAAGGGCTTATACCCTACTACTTAGCACAGGCAATGGCCGGGGAGGAGATAAACAGTCCGGCGGGAAAAGCAAATGTTTTAAAACAAATGTTTCCTTTATTGGCGGAATTAAAAAATGAAGTGGAAATTGATGAATATCTCCGGATGATTGCCGGCCGGATAAATGTCGACGAGGCGGCCATGCGGCGCATGTGGGCTAAACTGATGGGCAAAAAGCTGCCGTTGGATCATAAAACGGTAATACTTGGGAAGAATAGTGGCGATGCCGCTGCGGAGCCGAAAGAGGCTTCGGCTGCCACCACAGCGGAGCAGGATTTAATCCGGCTTATGCTGGAAGAAACTACAGTAATCCCCTTGGCCATGCAGGAAAATCTTTTGTCCATGGTGAACACTGAAAGTCATCGGCAAATTATTGATATGATCTTTGCAGTTTTTCGGGAGCAGAAAAATGTTACCGTTCAAGCTGTTGATATGAGGCTTCAAGAAGCCGCCTGTGCCGTTTTATCAAAGATATTGGCAGAGGAACGGGGCTTCGATGACAGACATAAGGCTGCGGAAGGCTGCATACGATATCTTCGATACAACCAGCGTCAGCAGAGAATTGCTGTTTTGGAGCAGATAATAAAGGAAAGCGAATTAAAAGGAGTAACAGTGGCAAATGATATCCTTACTGAGTATCTGCAGTTGGTGCGTGACAGCAAATTATTTACGGAAAATGCGTGACCTTGCATCGGAGTTTTCCGAGGGGAGGGGGGAGTAATATGAATAAGAAACATGATATGACACAAGAAGGCGTGCAAGAACTTTTGCATAAAGGCGCTAAACGCGGTATCGTAACGTATAACGAGATCATGGATACACTGCAGAACGAAGATCTTAGCCCTGACGACATTGAAGATGTATACGAGATCTTTAGTAAACAGGGGATTGAAGTGGTTGATGAAATCCCGGAGGTGGAGCCGTTGGAGGCTCCGGATTTGGTTGACTCCGGCGAAGAAGTTGATTTGGATATTACCATTCCCGAAGGGATCAGTATTGATGATCCCGTAAGAATGTATCTTAAAGAAATCGGACGGGTACCTTTGTTATCCGCCGATGAGGAAATTGAGTTAGCCAAACGAATGGAAATGGGCGAGGAAGAAGCCAAACGCCGTTTGGCCGAAGCCAATCTCCGTTTGGTTGTAAGTATCGCGAAACGTTATGTGGGCAGGGGTATGCTGTTCCTGGATCTTATTCAGGAAGGCAATCTGGGTCTCATAAAGGCCGTGGAAAAATTCGACTACCGCAAAGGTTATAAATTCAGCACCTATGCCACCTGGTGGATTCGCCAGGCGATTACCAGAGCGATTGCCGACCAGGCGCGCACAATCCGGATTCCTGTGCACATGGTGGAAACGATTAATAAGTTAATCCGGGTGTCCCGGCAATTGTTGCAGGAATTAGGCCGTGAACCCAATCCGGAAGAAATTGCGACGGAAATGGATATTAGCGTGGACCGGGTGCGTGAGATCATGAAAATTGCGCAAGAACCGGTGTCCCTGGAAACACCGATTGGCGAAGAAGAGGACAGTCATCTCGGTGACTTCATCGAAGACCAGGATGCGCCGGCGCCGGCGGAAGCGGCTTCCTTCATGCTCCTGAAGGAACAATTGGAGGAGGTGCTGGAAACCCTGACCGAACGGGAGAAGAAGGTACTGCGTTTACGCTTTGGACTTGATGACGGGCGTTCCCGTACGCTGGAGGAAGTGGGCCACCATTTTGGCGTTACCCGTGAACGTATCCGGCAGATAGAAGCCAAGGCTTTGCGTAAACTCCGCCATCCCAGCCGCAGCAAAAAATTAAAGGATTTCCTTGATTAGTATTGAAATCAGCCTGTGAAGCTCGTTCTTCGCGGGCTTTTTTTGTTGAATGAAAAAAATTCTTGAACCGCAGGGGGGACGCAGAGAACGCAGAGAAAAATTAAAATTATTTATAACAGCGACTTTAAGAGTATAAAACACACTGCAGATGAATGATTGTTGCGGAGTATGATGCGCCCCCCCACTGAGTGTATATCAAGATCGCAGGGCGCAGATAATAAGAGGTGTACTGTAAGATTAAATTACTACCCTCTGCGTTCTTCGCGTCTATCCCGTAAATTTATTTTCATCCTTTGTGGTGACACAAGGGACATGTAAATCTTTGCGGTTCCTTTTTAAGTCTGTTTATACATGCCCCTTAAGGGGTATTTTCGTTTGAATTAGATAGGGAGTTTAAAAATTATGGTGCTGGAAACAGAGTTATCCCCGATGCTTTTAAAAACCCGGGAAGAAATTTTTGACCATCCGGATTACATTTATGAAATCAAGTGGGACGGGTTTCGCTGTTTGGCCCATAAAGGAGAAGATTACACGGCTTTGGTTTCCCGCAACGGCTGGCTGATGGACGCAAATTTTCCTGAGATCATGGCGGCGCTGAAGCAATGTGCCCGCCCGGTGGTGCTCGACGGCGAACTGGTGGTACTATGGGGGGACAGGGGCGATTTTTCACTGCTCCAGGGGCGCAGCCGGCTGCGCAGCCCGGAGAAAATTCAGGCTGCGGCCCGTAAATATCCCGCCACGCTGCTGGTCTTTGATATATTGCGGCTGGACGGGAGGGATGTAACCCGGCAGCCGCTTATGACACGGAAAAAATACCTCGCGGACTTGCTGGCGGCCGGCAGTGCGATGATAAACCTTCCGTGGGTGGAGGGGGAAGGCAGGGCGTTGTTTGAGGCCGCCCGCCGGGCCGGACATGAGGGGGTGGTGGCTAAACGCAAAACCAGTATCTATCGGCCCGGCGCGAGAACGGGCGATTGGCTGAAAATTAAACATTGGCGGGAAGAAACAACGATCATTACCGGCTATAAACTGCAGCCGGAATTTGGCTTGCTCGTTACCCGGCCGGGGAAAGCGGTCTCAACTGTGCGGCAGGGCATCGGCCCGGAGGAACGCACGGCCTTTCTCACCGTGGCCCAGGATTTAATCACTGACCAAAAAGCGGGCGTGGCGGAAATACAGCCCTTCTTAAAATGCCGGGTACAGTTCAAAGAGTGGACCAATGACGGACGTTTGCGCCATCCGGTGTTTTTGCGGTTTGTGACGGATTAACGTTAGCTAACATAAAAAAATGTAAATATGCTCTTGACTCTGCTGTGGCGATCAAGTATAATAATCTTCGTCGGTAATGTTCCTCGATAGCTCAATGGTAGAGCACCCGGCTGTTAACCGGGTGGTTGTAGGTTCGAGTCCTACTCGAGGAGCCAATTTTCTTGACATTCCATCATTAATGTGTTAATATAAATTCCCCATGGGCCTATAGCTCAGCGGTAGAGCCACCGGCTCATAACCGGTTGGTCCCAGGTTCGAACCCTGGTGGGCCCACCAAATTCGACATTAGACGTTCGACAATCGACGTTCGACTTTAGCTTTTATAAAAAGTCGACATAGCATAAATATTTTAGCTTATATCCGATATTAGACATTGGTAATTTTCGAATGTCGAAAGTCTAATATCGAATATCGAATATGGCCCGTTGGTCAAGCGGTTAAGACACCGCCCTTTCACGGCGGTAACAAGGGTTCGATTCCCTTACGGGTCACCAAATTTGATTTTCGCTTTTCGACATGCGACCTTCGACAAACCTAATCGAAAATCCAAGGTCGAATATCGAAAGTCGATATGGGCGATTAGCTCAGCTGGGAGAGCGCCTGCCTTACAAGCAGGATGTCGGCGGTTCGATCCCGTCATCGCCCACCAAAAACAAGCACACGGTAGCTTCTGCCGTGTGCTTGTTTTTTTACAAAAAAAATAATAAACCGCCAACTCGACCGTGATTTTTACCCACTCCCCGGCGTCGTGGCGGTTAGCACTAAAAAAGAGGAATTTTCCCCAGGAAACAAGAAGATACTAAAACACCGGAGGAGGGGTAAAATTTGAAATTAGGCGCCCGTTTGGCGGCGATTGCCGCATATGTTTTGCCCGGCTCCCGGGTGGCCGATATCGGTACGGATCACGGGTATTTGGCGGCCCATCTGGCGGCACGGGGCGATGTCGGCTTTGTGATTGCCGGTGATGTTAATGAAGGTCCCCTCGCCACCGCCCGTGAGCTGATCAATAATCTGGGACTGACGGATAAAATAGCCGTGCGGCTGGGGGACGGACTGGCCGTGGTCCGGCCGGAGGAAGTGGACACGGTGGTCATCGCCGGGATGGGCGGCACGACGATGATCCATATCTTGACGCCGCAGACCGGCTTGGCCCATAAATTAAAGCGCCTGATCCTGCAGCCCATGGTGGGCGCGGGCACACTGCGGCTCTGGCTGGTAAAGAACGGTTTTTGTCTCGTTGACGAGCGGCTCGTGCGCGAAGAAGGCCGCATCTATGAAATAATTGTCGCGGAACCCGGCCCTGGTACGCCGGATAATCTGCTGTCCGTGGAATTTGGGTCTTTGTTATGGGAAAAACGGGATCCGCTGCTTAAGGAATATTGGCAGCAAATACTGGCTCATCTCCAGGCGGTGCAGGAAAGCCTGCGGCAAAGTACGCAGGGAAGCCAACACCCCAAATACCGGGAGAATATGGAGAAGATGCTGTTTCTAAAGGAGAGAATCCGATGTCTGTAAAATGTCGAGCAATCTGTGGGGCCATCGAGCAATTGGCGCCGCCATACCTGGCGGAAGAGTGGGATAACAGCGGACTTCAGCTGGGAGATCCGGAAGCGGAAATTAAAAGGGTGCTCGTTGCCCTGGACGTTACGCCGGAGATCATGGAACAGGCGAAGGCGGAAAAGGTCCAGATGATAATCGGTCATCATCCCCTGATCTTCCGGCCGTTGAAGGCCCTGCGCACCGATTCGGTACCGGGCGGGATAATCCGGGAAGCAATAAAAAATGAGATTGTGGTTTATGCGGCCCATACCAATTTGGATAGCGCCGGGGCGGGGGTTAACCATTTGCTGGCCGCCAAGCTTGGCCTGGAAACAGCGGTGCCGCTTTGCAGCGTTCAGCAGGAAGGACTGCTGAAAATCGTAGTCTTTGTTCCCGCCGGGGCAGAGGACGGGGTGCGCAATGCCATGGCTGAGGCCGGGGCCGGCTGGATCGGCAACTATAGTCATTGTTTCTTTCAGTCCGCCGGTACAGGAACCTTTCTGCCCGGCGCAGGGGCGAAGCCTTATATCGGCAGCCAGGGGACGCTGGAACGGGTCGATGAATACCGTTTAGAGACCATTGTGCGGGAAAGCCAGGTAAAAGGAGTAGTGGCGGCCATGCTTACGGCCCATCCCTATGAAGAAGTGGCATATGACCTTTATTCCTTAAGCAATAAAGGGGAAAGCCTGGGACTGGGGAGGGTCGGAAAACTGGCTGCGCCCTTGACGGTGCGCGCCTTGGCGGAAAAGGTGAAGACAGTATTGGGCTGTACCGCGGTAAAAATCGCCGGGGATAAGGCGAAAACCGTGAGCAAAATAGCTGTATGCGGCGGCAGCGGCGCCGGTTTGGCCGGCAAAGCGCTGCTGGCGGGAGCCGAGGTACTCGTGACCGGGGACGTGAAATACCATGAGGCTCAGGATGCCATGGCCCGCGGACTGACCGTGATTGACGCGGGCCATTTCGCGACCGAACAGCTCATTGTGCCGGCGCTGGCCGGGTATTTGCGCAGCTATGCCCGGGAACAGGCATGGGATTTGGAAATCATCGCCGCCCGGGAAAGCGATGTGTTTGCTTATATTTAGCGAGGAGAAATGGGAAAGGGGATAATACGTTGGCTGTATTATCAGTGGGAGAAAAAGAGATTTCGGCAAAAGCGGTCATTTTTGATAAGGATGGTACTTTGATCCTGTTTGAGCCGCTTTGGCTGGAGGTTGCGAAAACACGCTGCCGGGAAATTGTCCGTGCCCTGCAGGTCGACGGAGAGCGGGAAACAGTAATCTCCCGGCGGCTGCTGCAGACCATGGGGATTAATCCCGATACGCTGCGGATTCACCCGCGCGGTCCCCTGGCTATTGCGCCCCGTTCCGAAGATATGCTGGCCGTGACCACCGGATTATTTCTGCAGGGCTACAATTGGGATGAGGCCAGGGAGATCGTACACCGGGGCTATGACCAAGCCGACAGGCTGGTGGATAAAATTGCGCTGGTGCAGCCGGTGGAAGGGCTGGAAGGGATTTTTTCCGCTTTGCGGGCAGCGGGCCTAAAGATTGCCATCGCGTCAACCGATGTCTATACGGGTATCGAAGCGACCTTGAAAAAGCTGGGTATTGCCGTTTATGTTGATTGCATTGTAAGCGGGGACCGGACTCCCCGTCACAAACCGGCACCGGATATGGTGCTGCTGGCTTGTGAAGCACTTGGTGTGGAGCCGGCGGAAGCAGTAATGGTGGGGGATGCGCCGGTGGACATGATCATGGGACGGAAAGCAGGGGTGTGCGCCGCGATTGGCGTATTAACCGGTTTGACCCCCCGGGAACAGCTGGCTCCCCTGGCGGACGTCGTCCTTTCATCCATTGCGGAAATTGCCGTATGCCGTTCCGGGACGCCCAGCGACGGGGAAAGGGAGACGAGAAACCAAGCTGACGTGCAGGAGCTTATGCTTTATACCGACGGGGGTTCCCGGGGCAATCCGGGACCTGCGGGCATTGGCGCGGCTATTTACCGGGGGGAGACCCTGGTGGCGGAGATCGGCGAGTATATCGGGGAAACGACGAATAATATTGCCGAATACAGGGCTTTGATCCGCGGCCTGGAGGAATGCCGCCGGCTTGGGGGCACAAGGATTAAGGCTTTTGCGGACAGTGAGTTGCTGGTAAAACAGTTAAACGGACAGTATAAAGTGAAAAATGCCGGTCTGCTTCCCTTATTTCAGGAGGTGCAATGGCTGATTAAAGGCTTCGCTGCATTCTCCATTGCCCACGTCCTGCGGGGAAAAAACAAAGTGGCGGATGCCCTGGCAAACAAGGGTATGGACGCGCGAAAGTAACCATAAAGAAAGCGCCGATCGGCGCTTTCTTTATGGTTACTGCAGTTTTGAACGCTGATTTAATTTGGCGCTGGCGGGACCGGCCTCGGCAAAGGCTTCATCCAACTGGGTAACTGTTTTAGAGTCTGTGGAAGCGGCACTGTTATTATAACCGGTTTTTTTCATTGCATCATTGATGGCAGCGGCGGTATCACTGGCCGATGACGGAGCAGCTGCGGTTTTACGTTTTTCAGACATCTATCAATCACCTCCTGATAAAAGTATGTGCAGCTTAAAAAAAAGTACACCAGACATTAAATGGTATTGAGCTAAAGTGTGTACAGTCTGCAAAAAAGTACGCCTGACATTAACTGGAAGGGGAGTTTTTCTGGATGGTCAGGAAATTTTTTGCCTCTTGGCTTTTTGCGGTCTTTCGCTTAAAATATTTAATACAGGGAAGGGAGGTGTTGTCTTATGTGCCGCGCTATCACCGGCGAACAGAAACTTTTGGCCGTTATTGCCCATTTGGCGTATTTTTTCGGGGGTCTGGGCTTCATTGTGGCACCCCTGGTGATCTTTCTGCTGAAAAGAGATGATTCCTTTGTTTATGACCATGCAAAACAGGCATTAGTTGCGCATTTAGTGATTTTTGCGCTCTCCCTGGTTACCGCGGTTTTATGTGTCCTGCTTATCGGTTTACTCTTGCTGCCGGTGCTTTGCTTGTTATGGCTGCTGTTGCTGATTACTTCCCTGTGGGCGGCTTGGCAGGCGGGGCAGGGCAGTTATTACCGTTATCCTTTTATCCAGGGAATTGTGGAAAAGGTATAGTGCAGGAAACAGTTGACCAGGCTGGCGAAGGAGGATAAAATAGTAATCGTTCGGCCGGGAACTACGTGATTTTTTTTATTTTCTCAGAAGGGTTTTGAAGAAAAATAGCAAATATATATACTTACTCGATAGTGAGGCATGGAGGTAAATAACAAGGTGGCTTTCACAAAGGATTTGCCGGAAAAAGGTGCTATTTTACAAAGAGACAAGGAAACTTTCGCCATCGCTCCCCATATCCCCGGAGGTATCATCACTGATCCCGCGTTATTGCGGAAAATAGCCGATGTGGCGGAAAAGTACCACGCCAAGGCCTTAAAACTTACCTCGGCCCAGCGGATTGCCATTGTCGGGATTGATCCGGAAAAAATTGATGACGCCTGGGCAGATTTGGATATGTCCCCAGGTGCGGCTATCGGGCTTTGTGTACGCAGCGTAAAAATCTGCCCCGCCACCGCTTTTTGCAAGCGGGCGCAGCAAGATGGCGTAAGTATTGGTTTGGCCATCGACCGTAAATATCACGGGATGCAACTGCCCTCAAAGTTTAAAATCGGTGTCAGCGGGTGCATGAATTCCTGTGCGGAACCTGCGGTGAAAGATTTGGGCGTGATGGGTACGCCCAAAGGGTTTAACATTTTGATCGGCGGTAATGCCGGCATGCGGCCGCGTTTGGCGAATGTGCTGGCGGAGCATGTGCAGCCCGATCAAGTCCTGGATTTAGTTGATAAAGTCATTGCTTATTATAAAAATAATGCAAGGCCTTATGAAAGATTTGGCTCAACGATTGACCGACTTGGTCTGGAAACAGTAAAGGCGGCAATCTTAGAAGCTTAAAACTGTATTTGAAAGGAGGGGAAAAAAATGGCATATAAAATTGGTGATGATTGTGTTGGCTGTGGTGCTTGCGCTGGTGCTTGCCCCGTAGAAGCAATTTCTCAGGCTGATGAAAAATACGCAATTGATGCAGCTACCTGTATCGATTGTGGCGCCTGTGCCGGTGCCTGCCCCGTAGAAGCTATCAGTGCCGAGTAATTAAAAAGAAAGGGCCGGAGAAATCCGGTCTTTTTTTTTATATATGTACAATTATTTGTTATAATTACATATATACAATACAATATTGAGGTGATTGCCATGAAGTTTCATTACGCCGATCGCGTCGCGGGCATGCAAAGCTCCGCCATCCGCGAGATATTAAAAATAACACAGCAGCCTGACGTTATATCCTTTGCAGGCGGTATGCCGGCCCCCGACACTTTCCCGGTGGCAGAGCTCAGGGAGGCGGTTAACTATATTTTGACCGAGCACGGGGCGGAGGCGCTGCAATACGGAGTATCGGAAGGCTATGCGCCGTTGCGGGCCTGGATTGCTGAGCGGATGCAGGGAAAGGGGATGGACTGTAAACCGGAAAATATTTTTATTTCAGCCGGCTCTCAGCAAGTGCTTGATTTTACCGGCAAGATTTTTCTCAATCCCGGGGATAAAGTAATGGTGGAAAGTCCCGTTTACCTGGCGGCGGTACAGGCTTTCCGTGCTTATCAGGCGGAATTTGTCGCCGTGCCCGCCGATAATCAAGGCATGGATACAACTGCGCTGGCGGAGAAAGTGGCCGCGGCTAACCCAAAGCTGATCTATATAAATCCTACTTTTGAAAACCCCCGCGGCACGACTCTGCCGGCGGAGCGCCGGGCGAAAGTCGCCCAAATTGCCGCGGCTTACCAAGTACCGGTAATTGAGGATGATCCCTATGGGGAATTAAGATTTGAAGGTCCACCCTTACCGCCCCTAAAATCTTTTCCCGGCGGCGAATGGGTTATTCATATGAGTAGTTTTTCCAAAATTATTTCCCCCGGTTTGCGTGTGGGCTGGGCGGTGGCCGATACGGACATTATCCGCAAACTGACGATGGCCAAACAAGCCTCCGACGTACATACCAACTCGCTGGCGCAACAGGCCATACACCGCTACCTGTCAACCAATGATCTGGCTGCGCATATCAGGCGGATAACGGATATTTACCGTGTGCACCGGGATACGATGCTGGCGGAAATGGAGACCCATTTCCCTGCAGCCTGCAAGTGGCGCAAACCCGCGGGCGGTATGTTTATCTGGGTGGCGCTGCCCCCGGGAGCCGATGCCACCGCCTTGCTGTCCAAAGCGGTGGCGGAAAAAGTGGCCTTTGTGCCCGGCGCTCCTTTTTACGCTGCGGAACGGGCCGCGGAAAACACCCTGCGTTTAAATTTCTCCAACTCTTCACCGGACCAAATCCGGATCGGCATCCGGCGCTTGGGCATGCTCCTGCGTCAGGAACTGGGTTAGGCCTGCGGCTTGATAATATTGCCTAAATTAAGCTTCCCGGCTGGGCCGGGAAGCTTAATTTAATGGGTTGGCAAAGTCCGGACAGATAAGCAAAGCCTGGTTGATTTTCAAAAATTTGCAAAAATTTGTAGAATATTAGAATGTATAGGAGGAATTTATCAAAAAAAACAGAATTTAATATCGTTTTACTATGTAAACATCAGATCAGGGGGAGAAGATATGAATCGTAAATTATCGGGTAAATTGAGCTACAAAATTACAGCGCTGTTTTCCGTGGTTATTTTAGTGGGCGTACTGTGGATGGGCTTATATTCCGTGCACACAATGACGGCGAAGATTACCGGTGCCGCCCAGGAGGAAGTAAAAACCAGTCTTGCTTTGAGCAGGGCGTTGATGAATTCTGTTTTTCCCGGGGAATGGTCCATGCAGGACAATAAGCTGTATAAAGGAGATGTGGAGATTGGCGACAACGTCGCCGTGCTGAACATGGTGGATTCCATTAGCACGATGACGGGCAGCAATGTGACGATTTTCCAGGGGGATACCCGGATCGCAACCAGTGTAAAAACGGAAGGCGGTACCCGGGCCGTGGGCACCAAAATGTCGGAAGCCGTGACCCAGACGACATTGCGGCAAGGCCAAAGCTATTTTGGCAAGGCGGATGTCGCCGGGGTGCTTAATCAGGCCGCCTATGAACCATTCAAAAATGAAAAAGGGGAAATCATCGGCGTATTCTTCGTCGGAGTGCCCAACACTCCCTATGAGAAAATGGCCAAAGAGTTTGCGGAGCATCTGCTGATAATCGGCCTGCTCGGGCTTGCTATTTCTGTGCTGGTGGCTTATTATCTGGCCAGACGCATTGCCCGGCCTTTGGAAAACCTGGCCGGGGCCGCGGGTGAAGTAGCCGCGGGAGACCTCAGTATTTCCGCGCCTCCAGTGACGGGCAATGATGAAATCGGGCAACTGATGACAAGTTTTAAGGTCATGATTGATAATTTACGGGCAACGGTACTGCAGGTTCAGAAGAGTGCGGAACATGTTACGTCCTCCAGTGAGGAACTGACCGCCACCGCTGAACAGGCAAGGCAGGCTACCCAACAGGTAACGGTGGTATTTAATGAAGTGGCCGCGGATACGGAACAGCAGATGAACGCCGTAAACGAAGCTTCCGCCTTGATTGAACAGATGTCCGCAGGGATTCAGCAAGTGGCGGCAAATGCCAACACGGTGGCGGAATCATCAGAGAAAACAGCGGCCGCCGCCCAACAGGGCAACGAATCGGTGGATCTGGCTGTCAGTCAGATGGAGAACATCGAAAAAACGGTAAGCCGTTCAGCGGAGGTCGTGGCAAAGCTGGGGGAACGCTCCAAAGAAATCGGGCAAATTGTGGATACTATTTCCGGCATTGCCGGCCAGACAAATCTTCTTGCCTTGAACGCGGCCATTGAGGCCGCCCGGGCCGGTGAACAAGGCCGCGGCTTTGCCGTGGTGGCGGAGGAAGTCCGCAAACTTGCCGAGCAGTCGCAAGAAGCGGCGAAACAAATTGCCGAGCTGATCGGTGAAATCCAGGGCGATACGGAGAAGGCCGTGGTGGCCATGCATGACGGCACCCGGGAAGTAAAGGTAGGCGGTGAGGTTGTCAATAACGCCGGCCAGGCCTTCAGGGAGATCATGAACTCCATAAAACTGATGACGGAAGAAGTAAAAGAAATCTCCGGGGCTATTCAACAAATGGCCAGCGGCAGTCAACAAATCTTGGTTTCAATTAAGGACGTGGAAAAAATCAGCAAGGCCACCCTGGGGCAAACGCAGGTGGTCTATGCCTCGACAGAGGAACAGGTTTCTTCAATAGACGAGATTGCCACGTTCAGTGAGAGCCTGGCGGCCATGGCCAAGGATTTGCAAGACGCCATCGACAGCTTTAAAGTTTAAGCCAGTTCAATATAAGAAGTTCTTAAGCCCAACCGGTAGAAGTTTGCCGGTTGGGCTTTTTTGTTTAAGAAAAAAAACTAACATAAAGCGGCGGGCTCACAAATATGTTGATAGCGAAGGAAGAAACCGGCTTCGATATCAACAAGAAAAGGGAGGTAAAGTTTATGGTGGAATGCCAATGCAATTGCGGCTGCGAAGACGAGTTGACCAAGCAGTTGGATAAGATCATTGATGAGTACCGGGGGCAGCCGAGCGGGCTCATCCAGGTGCTTACCAAGGCCCAGCAGTTGGTGGGCTATTTGCCGAAATGGGTTCAGGTCAGAATCGCCCGGGGCTTAGGTTTGTCTTTGCAGGAGGTGTATGGAGTTTGCACTTTTTACGCCTTCTTTTCCCTGATCCCCAAAGGCCGGCACAAAATCAGCGTGTGCGCCGGCACGGCCTGTTATGTTAAAGGGGCCAAAACCGTTGTGAAGACGCTGCGTGAATTACTGGGAGTTAAACCGGGACAGACTACCCCGGACAGCAGGTTCACCGTGGAATTGGTCCGCTGTATCGGGGCGTGCGGCCTAGCCCCCGCCGTGATTATCGACGGCAAAGATGTTCATGGCCGCTTGGAGCCCGAGCTTATCCCCGCGATTCTGGAGCAGTATCAATAAACCGGTTAAAGGGACGCAGGCATGGTCTTACGCCGCATTTTTTGTATCTTTTTGGTGGACAGGGGCAAAGGCGCTCCGCGGCGTAAGCTTATCCGGTACATAGCCGGTGGATTTAAACGGAGGTGTAATATTAAGTGAAGTCTTTGGATGAACTGGCGAAGATAAAAGAAAGCAGGCGGGCAGTGCTGCAGATTCGCGAAGGCGTTCCGTCGAAAACCGAAAAAGCGCATATTATGATGTGCGGCGGCGCGGGCTGTATCTCTTCCAAATGTACGGACGTGGTGGCGGCCATGAAGGCAGCACTGGCAAAAAACGGTATCGCGGATCAAGTCCGGATTATTCTCACCGGCTGTATGGGTCCCTGTGATATGGGGCCGGTGGCCATCGTCTATCCCCAGGCTACTTTTTACCGCAGGTTAAAACCGCAGGATGCGGAGGCCATCGTGGAAGAGCATATTATAAAGGGGAATTTTGTCCAGCGTCTCCTGTACAAAGCGTCCGGCGCCCAGGAAGCCACCCCCTGTGTGTATGACGTCGACCTGTTCCGCAAACAGGAAAAGATTGTGCTGCGCAACAACTTTAAGATCGATCCGACTTCCATTGAGGACTATATAGCGTGGAACGGATATGCCGCCCTGGGCAAGGCTGTTACGCAGCTGCCGCCCGGGGAAATCATCGCGGAAGTGAAGCGGTCCGGCATTCGCGGCCGCGGCGGGGCCGGTTTTTCCACCGGGATGAAATGGGGTTTTACCGCGGCCGCCAAAGGGACTCCCAAATACGTGGTTTGCAACGGCGACGAAGGTGACCCCGGCGCCTTTATGGACAGATCTGTCCTGGAAGGTGACCCGCACAGCGTTATTGAAGGGATGGCTATTTGCGGCCGCGCCATCGGGGCGGAGCAGGGTTACGTTTATGTGCGGGCGGAGTATCCGCTGGCCATTGAAAGATTAGATTGTGCCATTAAAAATGCCCGCGCCTACGGGCTGCTGGGCAAGGATATTTTCGGTACGGGTTTTAATTTCGACATCGAAATCCGGATTGGTGCCGGGGCCTTTGTTTGCGGCGAGGAAACCGCGCTGTTGACCTCCATTGAAGGGAAACGGGGCGAACCCCGGCCCAGACCGCCCTTCCCGGCCAATGCCGGTGTGTGGGGAAAACCGACGGTGCTGAACAACGTGGAGACCTGGGCGAACATCCCGGAAATAATCTTGAAGGGCGCGGACTGGTACGCTTCCATCGGCACCGAAAAAAGCAAGGGCACCAAAGTTTTTGCCCTGGCGGGCAAAATTAACAATACCGGCATCGTGGAAGTACCCATGGGCACAACTCTGCGGGAAATCGTGTTTGAAATCGGCGGGGGCATTCCACGCAAGAAACAATTTAAGGCCGTACAGACCGGGGGGCCGTCGGGCGGCTGTATTCCAGCCGATTTCCTGGATACGCCTGTAGATTACGACTCGCTGGGGGCCTTGGGCGCGATCATGGGGTCCGGCGGGATGATTGTGATGGATGAAGATACCTGTATGGTGGACATTGCCAAGTTTTTCATGGATTTTGTGGTGGATGAGTCCTGCGGCAAATGTACACCCTGCCGGGTCGGGACCAAGCGCATGATGGAAATCCTCGAACGTATTACCGGCGGCGAGGGCAAAGAAGGCGATATTGAGCTCCTGCAGGAACTTGGTCATACAATTAAGGCTACGGCGCTGTGCGGCCTTGGCCAAACTGCACCCAATCCCATTCTCAGCACCATTCGTTATTTCCGCCGGGAGTACGAGGAGCATATCAAAGAACATAAGTGCGCCGCCAAGGTTTGCACCTTTGAGAAGTGAACTTGTCTGGCTACGCCAGACT
>DHRA01000066.1 GCA_002411145.1 Firmicutes bacterium UBA5324
TCTTTGCCCGGTGAGGAGTTTCCTTCCGTTGCCGTGGGCCTGGTGGTACCGGGTGTAGGGCTGCAGGAGGCAGCCGCGCTGCTGCGGCAGGCGGAAATTCCGGTCATCTGCCGGGTCTCCGACGACCTGCTGTTGTTTGATGTGCGGACAATTGCCGATGAAGATATCCCCTGGATTGTGCAGGCCTGTAAAACACTTATGGACAAGGGTGGACTGAACAATGGCTGAAGAACTTATAATCGGTACGGCCGGCCATGTGGATCACGGAAAATCCACGCTGATTAAAGCCCTGACCGGCACGGACCCTGATCGTTTGAAAGAAGAAAAGGAAAGAGGCATTTCCATTGAACTCGGCTTTGCGCATTTCCTACTGCCCAGCGGTAAACGGGCCGGCATTGTCGATGTCCCCGGGCATGAGCGGTTTTTGCGCAATATGCTGGCCGGAGTGGGCAGCATGGATATGGTGCTGCTGGTTATTGCCGCGGATGAAGGGGTAATGCCGCAAACAAGGGAGCACCTGGATATCCTGCAATTGTTGGGGGTGGAACAAGGCATTGTCGTCATTACCAAAGCCGATATGGTGGAGGAAGACTGGCTGGACATGATCCAGGAAGACATCCAGGCCTTTTTAAAAGGAACGGTGTTGGAAAAAGCACCGGTATGCCGTATCTCGGCGGTCAAAGGCCAGGGACTGGATGAACTGCGGCAAAAAATTGAAGCCGCCGCGGAAGTGATTAAGCCCAGGAGCATGGCCGGGGCTTTCCGTCTGCCCATTGACCGGATATTTACGCTGCAGGGCTTCGGCACCGTGGTGGCGGGCACTCTTTGGTCCGGATTTTTAGAGGAAGGCGACAGCGCCGTGATTGAGCCGGGGGGCTTACCGGTACGTGTAAGGGGGATACAGGTTTATGGGCGCAAGGTAAAGGCCGCCAGAGCCGGACAGCGCACCGCGGTCAATATTGCCGGTGCGGAATGCACGGAATTAACGCGGGGCCAGGTTTTGGCAAAAGAGGGGGCGCTAAAGCCGGTGCGCATCATTGACGGTCGGCTGACGCTGCTGAAACATTTGGCAAAGGCCTTACGGAGCGGGACAAGAATTCGCTGCCATACCGGCACGGCGGAGAGCATAGGCCGGGTCTATCTATTGGACCAGGAAGAACTTTTACCCGGGGACACCGGGTTAGTGCAAATTCGCCTGGAGATACCGATTGCTCCCTTATATGGCGACCGGTACGTATTAAGGCTGTATTCACCCATGACGACCATCGGGGGCGGGGTTATTCTGGCCGTGGGCGAGCAAAAATGCCGGCGGTTTGACGAAAAGAAACTCGCCCTGTTGGCGCAAAAGGAAAAAGGCCAGCCTGAAGATCTGGTCTATCACGTTTTGGCCGGCGCGGGCGCCATGCTGCCGGCCGGAGCCCTGCACAAGCAGCTGCCGCAATTAACCCGGGAGGAGATTCGGGCTTGTTTGGATAAGCTGCTTGATCAGGAGAAAGTGAGCAAGTGGCCAATCGAAGACGAAACATATTATCTGGATAAAGAACATGAGCTGGGCTGGGTGGAAAGCCTGCGGGCCTATCTTCTTAATTATCATCGGCAGTACCCTTTGCGTATCGGGGCGCCCCGGGAAGAAGTGCGGCAAAAAGTGATGAGCGGGGTCAGCCAGAGACATTTTCAGGCCCTTTTGGAAACCTGGCGGCACGGCGTGCACATTGACGTCGTAGGCTTAAAATTAAAGCTGTCGTCCCATGAGGTGGTATACCAGGGCGTATATAAGGAGTGGCAAGAAAAAATTGCCGGGGAATTTACCAAGAATTTGTTTACGCCCCCGGACATAGATGCGATAATTGTGACCCCCAAGGGAAAAAGCAAGGAGGCCGCCGCCGTTTGGGAAAGTCTTGTGGAACGGGGAGAAATTGTCCGGGTGGCGGAGGGGATATATTTCCACCGGGAGGCCGTAGAGAAAGCGAAAATGGTACTGGCGGAATATTTTCAGGAACATGAAAAATTAACGCCTGCGGACTTCCGTAATTTGCTCGGCAGCAGCCGGAAATACACCATGCCTCTCTTAGAATATTTTGACAATTTGGCCATTACGGAGCGGCACAATGAATACAGGATACAGAACGCAAAAAACAGGGCTAACATGGCAAAAACTTAATATTTTAAACGTATTGACACAATAATATACCCTTTTTATAATAGTATTAAATATTTGTCACATGGATAGAGACAAAGAGGTGCCTGGGGCTGAATTTTTGGTAAAATTTTTAGGAAAACCGGGCCCCGGCGATACCGGTAGATTATTGTGCGACACCGTGGGAATAAAAAACCCAGGCGGAGCTCCTACTGAAACGGTGGGGATTTGATCTCTGTCTTGGGTTTTATTTTTTGCATTAACAAGTTTAAAAAAACTGTGTAAGTAACATGTACGACCTCGGCTTCCGCTGCGGGGCCCGCAAGGGCTGCTGGCCGAAAGTGCCTTGAATGGCTGACTTTCGGTTGCTAAAGGCGGCACAGGCCGGGTTTTCTAATCTGAAATATTGGGGTAAGGTGGTGGCATGGATGAATGAACGTTATTTGGGCCGGGTTCCCGACAGCTAATGCTGGCCGCGCTTTTATTCATGCCGGTAGAATGGTAGCTGTTGTACAGGACTTATCAGGTTTTTGCTGTGCAATCGTCAAATTAATATAAAGAGGTGAATACGATGTGTAGAATAGGCGCGATAAAAAGCAAAGTTGCCTTTCACCCATCGCAAGCCCTGTATTTAATGCTTCCTCAGCAGGAGGGTCATGATAACTCAGGATTTGCTATGGTTATGCAAGATTTGTATGGGGTTTTTGCCGGTTATAAAGACAAGCCTTTGATGTCGCTGGCGTGTACCCAAAAAGGGGCAAAGCTGGTGGAAGACTATATGGAATCCCATAATTTTGTGCCGGTGAATGAATGGAATCCCAAAGTAAACCGCTCGCCGGGACTGGATATTAAAGCGATGCCGCATTATATTTTCCGCAATTACGATTATCCGCGGAGCTATAAGGACGCTACCCAGGAGGAAAAAGAGGCCTTGCTGCTTGATACCCGATTAGCCATCAGAGCCATGCTGGAAAAAGACGAACTGGGCTATATTTTTTCCTTTTGGCCGGACGTGCTGACTTTAAAGGAAATAGGCGACCCGCGGGATATCGCCACGTATTTCGGGTTATGGGACGATAAGGGCGATATGATGGCGAAAAATGTCATCGTACAATGCCGTCAGAACACCAACTACGACATCGTGCGCTACGCGGCCCATCCCTTCTTTATCCAGGGTTACACCCTGTGTGCCAACGGCGAGAATACCTTCTATACCAAAAACAAGGAATATCAAAAATCCCTGAATAAAGGCTATATCGGCTTTGAATCCGATTCGCAAAACTTCATCTATACTCTGCATTATGTATTGCATGAACTTAAATGGCCGATTCAATATTATAAACACGTTATTACGCCCCTGCCCTTTGAGGAAATTGAAAAAAGACCGGACAAAGCCGAACTGATGGCTATCCGCCAGTCTTTAGGGCATCTGGAAATCAACGGACCGAACACGATTATTGCGATGCTGCCCGACAACAATATCATGACTTGCTGTGATTCGAAAAAGCTCCGTCCCGTTATTGTGGGGCGGGATGAAAACACGGTTGCCATTGCCTCCGAAGTGTGTGCGCTGAATACTGTGCTGCCGAATCGCGACCAGGAAAAGGATTTGTATCCCAACGAACGGGAAGTTGTCGTAATTACCGAGGATTTGGAGGTGCAGCGATGGAAACAGTAAGAACCCAGGATGTATCCGTAAATGACTTACCCTGGAAAATAGAGTATTTGCCGGAACGCTGCACGATGTGCGGCAGCTGTGTCGCCACCTGCACATTTAATGCGATCGAGGCGGGCATGGAACGCCGGTCCATAACCGTATCCACCGCCGAAGGGCCGGAACCAACGCAGCGGCATTTGGCGACGCCGGTAATTAAGCAAAAAAACAGTGTCGCCAACCATTGCGTAGGGTGCGGCATGTGTGAAAAGATCTGTCCCAATAAAGCCATTAAGCCGGTCCGCAACCCGGATGGCCGGGAGAATCTGCTGGCCCGGTCCACGGGAAAACCCATTAAGCGGGGCGGACGGAATAATCTCCAGCAGGAGCGGACGTTTGACAAAATCGTAATCGGGCGGATTTCCCAAATGACAGACCCGTCTTTGGATTCCGAACGTCATACTTTTGACATTCTGGCGCCTTTTGGGCGCGTATTGCCGCCGAACGAACTGCCCTTTTCCACACAAAACGGAGAATTGCACTTAAATGGCCAGATACCGCCTGTGCGCTGGATATACCCGATTATCTTCAGTGATATGTCCATCGGGGCGTTATCCACCCGCGCCTGGGAAGCAATTGCCATGGCCACGGCCTATCTCAATGAAAAACATCACCTTCCCGTGCGGATGTGCTCCGGTGAAGGAGGCATGCCGGTTAAACTGATGGAATCGGAATATCTGCAATACATGATTATCCAAATTGCTTCCGGACATTTCGGCTGGAACAGAATTATTAAAGCCATGCCGAAAATGAAAGTGGATCCGGCCGGCATCCTGATTAAAATCGGACAGGGCGCAAAACCCGGCGACGGCGGGTTACTGCCCGCGGCGAAAGTAGCCGAACATGTCCAGGCGATCCGGGGCGTACCGAAGGCGGACCTGCTTTCCCCGCCCAATCACCAGGGTCTGTACTCAATTGAAGAATCCGTGCAAAAAATGCACATGTCGCTTAATGCGGCCTTTAAATTCAGGGTGCCGGTAGCGATAAAATGCGCGGCTTCCGCGACTTCCGTATCCGTGTATAATAATCTGCTGCGGGACCCTTACCGTATTTGCGGCGGGTTCTTTCTCGACGGTATCCAGGGTGGTACCGGCGCGGCGAACGAAATTTCTTTGGATCATACCGGACATCCCGTTGTTTCCAAGGTGCGTGAATGCTATCAGGCAGCGGTTAAACAAGGCCGTCAGGGACAGATTCCCCTGTGGGCCGGCGGCGGCATCGGCTTAACCGGCGACGCGGCGGCCGACGCCATGAAGATGATCTGCCTGGGCGCCAACGGTGTCTTCATCGGCAAGATCCTTATCCAGCTGTGCGGTTGTATCGGCAACGAGCATGGCCGCTGCAACTCCTGCAGTACCGGCTTGTGCCCGACGGGCATCTGTACGCAGGATCCCCGCTTGGTGAAACGCCTGGATATCGATAAGGCCGCGCAGAATATTGTTAGCTATATACTCGCGCTTGATTCAGAAATGCGTAAAATGATGGCTCCCATCGGCAATAGCTCATTGCCGGTCGGTCGCTCCGACGCATTGGTAACTACCGACAGAGCCATTGCCGATAAGCTGGCAATCCAATATACATGTTAGGGAGGGAATGCGATGTATAGAATCAGTACGATTGAAGGTAATAATCGGATGTCAACGCAGGACCTCCTGCAAAGAATTAATGATGCGCTGGCAGCCGGGGAGACAGAGTTTTATGTGGAGGCGTCCGGCCAGCATGATATTGGCGGTCCGCTGTGGCATCCCGAGGATAAACCGTTAAAATTTGTGGTGAAAAATCCCGGCCAACGGGTAGGTTCCATGTGTTTGCCCGGGACGGAGATAATTGTGGAGGGATCGGCGCCGGCGGATATCGGTTGGCTCAATGCCGGTGGTAAAATTATCGTGCGGGGAGACGGCGGCGACACCACGGCCCATTGTGCCGCCTCCGGCACGATCTATGTCGGTGGCCGTGTGGGCACCCGCTCGGGATCGCTGATGAAACACGACCCCCTTTATGATCCGCCGGAGTTTTGGGTGTTGAAAAACTGCGGCAGTTTCGGTTTCGAATTTATGGGCGGCGGTATTGCCGTGGTATGCGGCTATGACAGCGAGGAATTCGCATCCGTGCTGGGGGATAGATCCTGTATGGGCATGGTCGGCGGAATCGTATATTTCCGCGGCAAAGCCAGCGGCATATCACCGAAGGATGTTAAAATTGCCGCGCTGGAAGAACAGGATATTGCCTATCTCGATGGCAAGATGGATGACTTCCTGGCCTCGATCAATCGTCCTGATTTGCGGCGGGAACTAAATGTGTGGAGCGAGTGGAAAAAAGTTGTCCCGCTCTCCTATGATGAACGTCCCAAGAAAGCGGCGGTGGACATTTTATCCTTCCGCATGAACGAATGGGTACCGGGCAGTATCTTTGGCGATGTTTGCACTGATGACTACGCGGTAAAAGGACTGGTGAACACCGATACCTACAGATTGCGGGTGCCGGCCTGGGAAAACGCCCGCTATGCGGCGCCCTGTGAATTTAACTGTACCGCATCCATTCCTTCACAGCAACGTTTCAATCTTTTGCGCGAAGGGAAAGTCGAGGAAGCTTATCGCCTTGTGTTGGAATATACGCCGTTCCCCGGTTCGGTTTGCGGAGCTGTTTGTCCGAACCTCTGTATGGACGAGTGTACACGGCAGGAAATTGATGAGTCGGCGCAAATCGGCGCATTAGGAACCTATTCCGCCGATATGACCTTGCCTAAACCGGAAATCCGGACCGGTAAGAAAGTCGCCGTTATCGGCGGCGGTGTAGCCGGTCTGACCGCGGCCTGGCAATTGGTACGCCAAGGCCATGATGTAACCGTATACGAAGGCGACGATGTGATGGGCGGTAAGTTGGAGCAGGCTATTCCCCGTTCCCGTTTACCCCATGACACCCTGGAGAAGGAATTGAAACGCGTCCAGGATATGGGTGTGGTCTTTAAAACCGGTTATAAAGTGGACCGGGATAAGTTCAACACCCTGCGGGCAAATAATGACGCCGTGCTTGTGGCCACCGGGGCCCACGTTTCCCGGGTAATCCCCTGGCCGGGTCATGAACGCCTTGTGAAGGGCTTGGATTTCTTAAAAGCCATCAACCGTGGCGAACGGGTTCCCGTGGGCAAGCGGGTTATCGTTATCGGTTGCGGCAACTCCGGTATGGATACGGCCGTCGGGGCATATCAAATGGGTGCGGAACAAGTAACCTGTATCGATGTACAGCAGCCGGCCGCCTTTGCAAAGGAGATTGCCCACGTGGAAGAACTGGGCGGTGTACTGCTTTGGCCGGTAGCGACCAAAGAGATTACCGCCGCAGGCATCGTTACCGATAAAGGTGAATTGATACCCGGCGATACAGTAATTATCTCCATTGGCGATACACCGGATCTCGGTTTTCTGCCGGCGGACACTTTGCTGGAACGCGGTCACCTGAGACCCGATGCGCAATATCGCATTGCCGAGGGCGTTTATACCGCCGGGGATACGATTAAACCCGGCCGGCTCGTTGACGCCATTGGCGCGGCCCGGGAAGCGGCGCTGGCCGTAAATGCGTACCTGACCGGCGCAGCCTATGAAGCGGTACAGAAAGCAAAGATTCCCGCCGAGAAACTGACCAAAGCGTATTTCAAGAAATGCCATACCTGTGATCTGCCGCAGGCGGGGGAGGATTACACACGCTGTATCAGCTGCGGTACTTGCCGTGACTGTCAGATGTGTCTCAAATCCTGTCCGGAAACAGCCATTACGCGCATGGTGCACGAGGACGGCCATTTTGAATATGTGACCAATGAGAAGAAGTGTATCGGTTGCGGGATCTGCGCGGGTGTTTGTCCCTGCGGCATTTGGACCCTGTATAAAAATGCCGAACCCATTAATATGTATAAAACCTTTACAAAAGCGCAGTGAAACCATGAAACCGGGGCTGCGTGGCGGCTCCGGTTTTTCTTTTTTGGGCGGAAGAGCAACTTTGTAGTATTGACTCATAAGTAACGGATAAAGGATGTTCTGGTCGCCACCAAGGATCTGCAAGTGGTAACAGGCAGCATTAGTTTGGATGCACAACACAATCCGGTAAAGAGTGCGGTGGTTATCGAGTATAAAGACGCCAAACAAATGTTTAAAGAGAAAAATTAATCTCTAGGACGGAATCGGATGTAAACGGGACCGGCTATGTAAATAGCGGTCCTATTTTTTTTGTCTTAAATAGCGCGCCATTAGTTGTAAAAGTCACTTAAGTGGGACATTTTTACAACAGTCGACAAAACCCTGCGTTTGCTGATGTGCGGGACCGGAGTCCTAGCAAAATCTGGCCCTAGGTAACGGGAGAGTTAAGGCTTTAGTCGGAAGAAGACGGCACTTTGATTCGTTATAATTAGCATAGAACAAAAATAGGAGGAGTGTCTATGTCGAAATTGCCGCTGAAAGGGCTCATAGGTATTGCACTCATTTTAAGCCTGGCGACCTCCGTGCTGGTATACCAATATCTAAAAGGGAGTTCCAAGACGGGCCTGAAAGCAGATGTGCCGGTGGTAGTAGCCAAGGTTGATATACCGGCGAAAACAAAGATTACCGCTGAGATGGTGCAGGAAATCAGGATGCCCGCTGAATATATACAGCCCGGGACCGTAACGGATTTAAAAAGTCTGCTGGGGATTGCCACCAGGGAAAAGATCGCGGCCGGTGAGCCGATAACGGAGCGCAGATTGTTTATTGAGGGAAAAACAGTCGGGTTTACCGGCG
>DHRA01000037.1:0-1089 GCA_002411145.1 Firmicutes bacterium UBA5324
GTAGGCCAGCACGTGAAAGCCGTCGGGCAGTCCCACGATTAAGTCGCCGGGCTGCAGGATGTTTGCTAATTCTTTCATACTATCCGCATCCTGAACTTTCCTTGTCATATGTTTATACTCATCCCCCAAAGCATCGGCCGCGCAGTCATACCACCAGATAAAAAAGGCCCGGCGTAATAATTTCGGATTATACGTTTGGACTCCTAAAGAAACGTTGGCGTCGATATAGCCTTTGCGGACCAGGCCCGCGCAGTCGATGCCCCGCGCATTCTTGCCGCCCCATACATATCTGACGCCTTCATAGGTCATAAGTTTTTCGACATAGGTCTTGTTAATCTTTTCAGGGTCGTCGTTGTGGCCCGGCAGGAGTAGCAAAAGCGTGGATAATGTAGCAATTATCACGCTGATCCGTACGGCTTTGTAAGGCCAGGTCAGGTACATGCCGCCAAACCATAATGCGGCTAAACCCAAGATGATCCCCAGCCTGATAATACCCCACCACACGGGATACCAAATAAAGCAGCCAACGATCATTAGTGCGATAAACCATAAGATTAGCAAAGGTTTTTTGTAGGTCATACAATACCACCTCACAGTAGGCTTGATAATTTATTTACCGGCGGAAGATACCGCTATATTCTTTGCTGATGCTGCGGAATCCTTTTTCTGGCAAGAGACGATCTGGCGCTCCGGTTGAAATACGGCTTCCTGCGAGGTGGGTTTATCCTTTTCCGGAGTCCCGGGCAACAAATATTTAAACCGCACCCATCAGGTGCGGTTTGAATTGGCAAAGCAAGGGGGAAGAAACTTCCTCATTGCTTTGCTGAGACAGGAGAGCCCAAAGAATGGTTTAACTCGGCAGCCAATCGTCGCCGCCAACATCCGGGAGACGAGGCTCCGCAGGTTTATCCGCCAGTTCCCTTTGCTGGTCCTCTTCGTTCAAATCAATTTGACCGTTTAAAGTGCTGGTGATAAACTCCGCGTCCGGGATGCTCGAAAACATGCCGGGGATAAGTCTTTTCATTTTTTGCGCACCTCCCATGATTAGTTTGCCCGCATAAATGGAGACTTGATTCAGGTGGGGTTTTA
>DHRA01000037.1:1232-20148 GCA_002411145.1 Firmicutes bacterium UBA5324
GACTTAGCCGCTCTTAACTCCCGCTTGGAGAAGCGGGAGTTAAGAGCGGCTAAGTCATCGGACAAAAGTATCTATTATTGATGGAAAATTGTAAATATGTATGCTACGATTAAGAAAAGGGACTTGCCAGGCGGCGCAACTGCCGGAGAAGGGAGGAGACAAAATTGCGGAATATCAGTGAAGCCATAAAACGCTTTGATTTCGATGAAAAGATCGAAGGCCGGGCCCAATATGCCGCCGACCTGAAAGATCGGCAAATGCTTTATGTGAAAACGCTGCGTTCTGAAAAGGCGCGGGCGAAAATTATGTCCATTAAGTATCCTCCCCTAAGCCCCGGATATTTTATTGTCGATTACCGGGACATTCCCGGCGAAAACAGGCTGCCGCTGGTCTTCGAAGACCAGCCCTTTTTGGCCGTGGACAGGGTCAACTATATCGGTGAACCCATTCTGCTGGTGGTGGGGCCGGTAAAGAAAAAAATTTTGGCAATCATGCAAGAGATCAGGGTGGACTATCAGGAGTTAACGCCGATATTAAATATCGCCGAAGCCCGGCAACGGCAGGAGGATTTCATTTTTGAGGGAAAGTCCTGTTTTGTGGAATATGAATATGAAAAAGGCGATATAACCGAGGTGAAGAAAAAGGCGTGGCGGGTTGTCGAAGATGAGTTCAGGACCGGGTATCAGGAACAGGCTTACCTTGAGACCCAGGCGATAGTGGCGGCTGTTGAAGATCAGCGTATCACGGTTTGCGGCTCGATCCAATGCCCCTATTACATAAAAGAGGCTTTGAGGCAGGCGCTGGGCTGGCCGGAAGAACGTATCCGGGTTAAGCAGCTGCCGACCGGAGGCGGTTTTGGCGGCAAGGAGGAATTTCCTTCCCTGGTGGCCGTGCATGCGGCCCTGGCGGCGCTAAAAGCGCACAAGCCGGTGCAACTGGTCTATGACCGGCAGGAGGATATCAGCTGTTCCACCAAGCGGCATCCGGCCGTAATCCGGCTAAAAAGCTACCTTGATGACCGACAGCGGATAACCGGCCGGGAAATCGAGGTCATGACCGATGCCGGCGCTTATGCCGGCCTGTCCAGTGTGGTGCTGCAAAGGATGATCTTTTCTGTGGGCGGTGTATACAATATTGAAAACCTGAAAATCCGGGGACAGGCTTACGCCACTAATAATGTTGTGAGCGGTGCTTTCCGGGGCTTTGGCGGTCCCCAGGCATTCTTCGCCATGGAAATGCACATGGAAAACATCGCCCGGGCGTTGCATATGGAGGCCCTGGCTCTGAAACGCGGCTATTTTCTCCGCAAGGGGGATACGTCGACAACCGGCGGAAAATTACAATCTGATATCAAGCTTGCGGAAATCGTGGAAAAAATTGATAAGATTTCCGGGTACAGCCGGAAACGCCGGGATTATGACGCGGCTGACGGTGGTTTCCGCGGGATTGGCTGCTCCGTTTTCTTCCATGGCTGTGGCTTTACCGGCAGCGGTGAACAGGAAATCATCAAACCAAAAGTCCGGCTGCGAAAATATCGGGACAATACCGTGCAGATCTGTGTTTCCAGCAGTGAAATCGGGCAGGGCTGTCTGACTACTCTGCGCAAAATTGTGGCGCAGGTCCTAGAGATACCTGTGGAACAGGTGCAATACGATTATCCCGACAGTGATATTTGCCCGGACTCGGGACCGACGGTTGCTTCGCGGACGGTCATGATTGTCGGAAAACTGCTTTATGATTGTGCGCGGAAGGTAAAAGCCCGCTGGCAGGAGGGGGAGTTTACGGTCGATCAGGCTTATGTTTATCCCGGTCATTTACAGTGGGATAATGAGCATTTCCGCGGCAACGCCTATCCTGAATATTCCTGGGGAGCGAATGTGGTGGAAGTAGCGGTCGATCCGCTGACATATGAGGTAAAAGTGCTGGGGACCTGGGCAGTGTATGACATCGGCACGCCCATTGACGAAAAAATTGTTAAGGGACAAATTGATGGCGGCATGGCGCAGGGCTTGGGTTACGGCTGTCTGGAGGTGCTGGAAAGCCACGGGGGACGGCTGCGGCAAAATAATTTTACCAATTATGCAATCCCCACGGCGGTTGATTTCCCCGCCACGGAAAGCGGGCTGATTGACAATCCCTATGAGTACGGACCCTTCGGCGCCCGCGGGCTGGGCGAACTGTCGCTGGTGGGGGCGGCGCCGGCCCTGGCCGCGGCCGTCCAACAGGCCATTGGCCGCAGAGTCAGGCAAATTCCGCTGACTCCGGAATACATTATGGAGCTGATGGATGATGAAGATTAAGCTCAGTTTCAGGCTCAACGGCGAAAGCATCACCCTGGCAACGGAGCCGTTGAAACGGCTGCTGGATTTGCTGCGGGACCAGCTGGAACTTACGGGCACGAAGGAAGGCTGCGGCGAAGGGGAATGCGGTGCCTGCGCGGTGCTTATCGATGATCGGCTGATGAATGCCTGTCTCGTGCCCGCTGCCGTGCTGGAGGGGAAAAACATCATTACTATTGAGGGCTACCGGACCACGGCGCAATTCAAAATACTGAAAAGTTGCTTTGAAAAAGCGGGGGCCGTGCAATGCGGCTTTTGCACACCGGGCATGCTGCTTGCCGCCGAAGCGCTTCTCCGGCAGAAGCCCAAGCCCACCGCGGAAGAGGTCCGTGCCGGGCTTGCCGGCAATTTATGCCGGTGCACCGGTTATAATATGATTGTGGAGGCGGTACTGCTCGCCGCGAAGGAAGGTGAGGGTTTATGGTCAACGCCTGTCGGCCTTTAAGTTTAGAAGAAGCACTGGTCATGAGAAGCCGGGAAGCAACGACGGTGTTTGCCGGCGGCAGTGACCTCATGGTCAGGTACCGGCAATGGAGCGGAGTTACGCCGGACTTTTCCGGGACGGTGCTGTTTGTCGGGCATTTGCCGGAACTGCAGCGGCTTGACCGGGAGAAAGACACCTGGAAAATCGGTGCGGCCTGTACAATTACGCAGATTTTACAGGCTCAGGGAATACCTGACCACCTGAAACTTCCTCTGCTGTCGATGGCTTCGCCTTCCATACGCAATGTGGCGACCCTTGGCGGCAATATCTGCAACGCCTCACCCGCCGGCGACACTTTGCCGATGCTCTACGCCCTTGACGCCAGGCTGACCCTGCAATCACGGGATAATGCAAGAACGGTGGCGATTGCCGATTTTATCACCGGCCCCGGCAAAACCATACTGGCAGCGGATGAAATCCTTACGGAGATCACCATCCCGCCGGGCGACTGGCCCCGGGTCTATTATAAAAAAGCCGGGACGCGCCGGGCCAACTCTATTTCCAAAGTAACATTTTACGCCGTGGCCAGGTTTGACGGCGACCGTATTGCGGACATACGAATGGCCTTCGGTGCGGCTGCGCCGACGGTGGTGAGAAATCCGGCGGCGGAAGCGCTGTTGCAAAATATCGATAAAAATCAGGTTCCTGCCTGGCTGGAAACACTAACAACCCATTATGCGGATGCCCTGCGGCCGATCGATGACCTGCGCTCGACGGGAAAATACCGGCAGCAGACGGCGTTACGTATCTTGGCGCATTTTTTACGGCGGGAGCTGGCCTAAGGGAAAATATGCAGCGGCGGAAGGCCGCGTACTGAGCCGATGACCGGCGATGGGAGGGTGGATTATGAATACATTTATGAAATTGGCCCATGACGAGGCGGTACACGGGTCCGGCAATGGCGACGGGGGACCCTTTGGCGCGGTGATTATTCATCAGGGGACCGTAATCGCCACGGCGCATAACGAGGTTCTTAAAAGCAACGATCCCACAGCGCACGCGGAAATGCTCGCGATCCGCAAAGCGGCGTCAGTCCTGAACCGGTTTGATCTTTCCGACTGTGAACTATACACTTCCTGTGAGCCCTGTCCCATGTGTCTGTCGGCAATCTACTGGGCCCGGATTAAGACCGTATATTATGGGTGTACGCGGTACGATGCGGCGGACATCGGTTTCGACGACAATGCGATTTATGAATACCTGAAACAGCCGGCCCTTTACACGGATACGCTCAAACTAATTTCCTTGAATAGAGACGAATGTCTGGCCGGTTTCCAATTGTGGCGGGATAAAGCGGATAAAATAATATATTAAGTGGACAGGGCGGTACGGTTGATTCCGTGCTGCCATTTTTTATCGTATAGGAAAGTATAACCCTGGAGAAGGGAATTCCTCCGCTCTGGACGGACTCCAACGCCGTTACCGCAAGCATAGCTTGCGACGGCTGGGGAGCCAAGTCCCGCTCCGGAAATCCCTTCCCGGAATCCCAACTCCCTATTCCCCATTCCCGAAAGCCGCGCAGCGGTTTTCTTATCGCATTTCTGGAGAAGGAGATGCCTCCCCTCCGGACGGACGCCAACGCCGTTGCCGCAAGCAGGGAAGGAGGCAAGCTCCGCTCCGGAAATCCCTCCCCGGATGCCCTGGGCGTTTTTTGTATTGATTTCAGGAAACTAAAACACTATAATAGTTTACGGGTGGCAAAATGTTTGGTAAAGGATACATAGAAAATCGAAAAAGGGGTGAGGCAATGGAAGATATAAAAAACCTTATCCTGGATAAGGCGAAGGAACGCATGGAGCGTTTCGGCTTTAAAAAGACCACCATGGATGAAATCAGCGCCGATTGCAGAATTTCCAAGAAAACGATCTATCTGCATTTCCGGGATAAAGAAGATATGTTTACCTGTCTGATCATGCGGGAGTTTCATAAAATGCTGGACGTCATTTTTGCGCGCATGGGGGTGGTGCCCGACCCGCGGGAAAGGTTGATCAGCCTGACACGGACGGCGATCCAGTATTTTAACGAAGACAATTTTACTACGCGAATCCTCAAAGACGATGACGCCTTATTTTCGGTTTTCCTGAGCAGGAAGTTCCATAGCCTGATTGACGAAGAAATAATTTCCCTGGTGGCGGGGATCATCCGTGAAGGGAAAGAGCAGGGGCAATTCCACGATGTGGACGAAAAGGTGGTGGCCTATGCTCATTATAAATTGTTTCAGGCCTTCAGCTATTTGCGCACTGCCCGGTCCTGGGAGAAGCCGCAGGAATATTACACGGAAATTTTGCTGGATCTTTTAGAAAAGACCCTGGTGAAAAAAGGGGACTAAATATAACTGTTTTCTAATATGTGGACAGGGTGAACCATCCGAAAATCGGGGAGGCAAAGATGATGCGAAAAGCGATTGCCGCTTACGCGGTCCTTGCGGTTTTGATTTTGGCCGTGGCGCTGACGGGCTGCGCAAGCAAACAACAGGGGCAAGAAGAAGCACCGCTGGTGCGTACGCAAACGGTGAAATTGGATCATTACGGCCAAAGCGCCGGCTACGCGGGGGAAGTGCGGGGGCGATATGAGACCCAGCTTGCTTTTCAGGTCAGCGGCAAAGTGATGCGGCGGAGTGTGGAAGTGGGCAGCAGGGTCAATGCCGGGGATGCGCTGATGGAGATTGACGCCAAGGACATCCAGCAGACGGCGAATATTGCTTCCGCCCAGGTTTATTCCGCCGAGTCCCAGTTGAACCTGGCTGAAAGCAACCTGGCACGCTATCGTACCTTGTACGAACAGGGGGCCGTCAGCCGCGCCCAACTGGATCAGTACCAGAATGCCTATGCGGTGGCTTTGGCCTCTGTGCGCCAGGCGTCGGCCCAGTATGTCCAGGGTGCCAATCAGGTAGGTTATAGCACGTTGGTTGCCGACCAGGACGGTGTGATATCCGCCCTCAATGTGGAGGCGGGACAGGTGGTAAGCGCGGGTCAGATTGTAGCCGTTCTGGTACAGGACGGCGAACGGGAAGTGGAAATAAACATTCCCGAAAACCGGGTGGAGGAATTGCGTAAGGCCGGGCAGATCCGGGTTACTTTCTGGGCCTTGCCCGATGTGGCCGCCGAGGGCAAAATAAGAGAGATTTCGCCGATTGCCGACAAAGTGACGCGTACTTATAAAGTGCGGATCAGTTTAGTGGATCCTCCCCCGGGCCTGGCCTTGGGCATGACGGCCAACGTCGCAACAGCAAACGGCGGCGTGCAGCCAACCGTCTTCGTGCCCTTGGCTGCCATTTATCAGACCGGCGATACCCCCGGCGTATGGGTGGTCAGCGACGGAGCAGTTACCTTGCGGCCCGTGAAAACCGGTGCTTTCGGCGATGATAAAATTCAGATCCTGGAAGGTCTCCAGGACGGGGATGTTATCGTCACCGCAGGGGTGCAGAAGCTGCGGGAAGGGCAGAAGGTACGGGTATGAGCAACAATGTCAATCTCACGGAATGGGCGCTGAAGCACAGGCAATTAGTCTATTTTTTCGTGCTGTTGATCTTTGTCATGGGGATCTTTTCGTACCGGCAGCTGGGGCGGATGGAAGACCCGGAGTACGTGGTGCGGACGATGATTGTGTCTGTGGCCTGGCCGGGAGCGACCGCCCGGCAGATTGAAGAGCAGGTTACGGATAAAATTGAGAAACAGCTACAGGATACGCCCGGTCTGGACTATTTGAAAAGCTATTCGCGGCCCGGGCAGGCGGTAATCTATGTTACCCTGAAGGAGTCCATGAATCCAAAGGATGTGCGGCCCACCTGGGTGGAAGTGCGCAACCTGGTTAATGATATGAAAAGCACGCTGCCCCAGGGTGTGATCGGGCCGGCCTTTAATGACCGGTTCGACGATGTGTTCGGCTGTATTTACGCCCTTACTTCCGATGGCTATACCTATGAGGAAATGCGGGATAATGCGGAGAAAATCCGGCGCACCCTGTTGACGGTGAAAAATGTGCGCAAGGTTGAATTGCAGGGTGTGCAGGCGGAAAAGATTTTCGTGGAAATGGAAAGCAGCAAACTGGCGCAATTGGGCATTGACCCAAATGTCATTATAAATGCCGTAAAAACACAGAGCGCGATGACTGCTTCCGGCATGGTGGATACTTCCTCCGACAACGTGTATTTGCGGGTCAGCGGCCTGTTCGAGGATGTGGACGGCCTGCGGAATTTGCCCATCCGGGTCAACGACCGCACTTTCCGTTTAGGGGACATTGCCAAAATTCAGCGGAGTTACGTCGATCCGAGGGAACCGAGCATGTATTTTAACGGCCAGCCGGCCATCGGGATTGCCGTTTCCATGGATAAGGGCGGGGATATCATCGCCCTGGGGACGGATTTGGAGAAAACCATAGCCCAGATTCAAAAGGATTTACCCCTGGGGCTGGAAATAAGCAAAGTCGCCAATCAGCCGGAAGTGGTCAAAGAATCCATCGGTGAATTTACCAAGTCGTTGTGTGAAGCGATAGTTATTGTCTTGATCGTAAGCTTTGTGAGTCTCGGTATCCGTACGGGCGTGGTGGTGGCGCTGTGTATTCCCTTGGTTATCACCGGGATCTTTGTCAGCATGAAAATCGTGGGCATAGATTTGCACAAGGTTTCCCTGGGCGCCTTGATCATTTCCCTCGGCCTGCTCGTAGATGACGCCATCATTGCGGTGGAAATGATGACGGTCAAACTGGAGCAGGGTTGGGAAAGGTTCGATGCGGCCTGTTACGCGTACCGGGCCACCGCTTTTCCCATGCTGACCGGTACCCTGATCACCTGCGCGGGGTTTATCCCCATCGGTTTTGCCAAAGGCGCCGCGGCGGAATTTACCAGCAGCCTGTTTACCGTGGTCAGTATCGCCCTCCTCATTTCCTGGTTCGTGTCTGTGTTGGTCACGCCGCTTCTGGGCTACAAACTGATTCAGCCGAAAGAAGCAGCGGGGAAAGACCATGACATTTACGACACGAAATTTTACCGGATTTTTCGGCGGATTCTGGTCTGGTGCCTGCAGCGCCGCAGGTTGGTGCTGGGGATCACGGCGGTATGTTTTGTCATTTCCGTATTTGCTTTGAAACTGGTCCGTCAGGAATTCTTTCCGCCCTCCATCCGCCCCGAGATTATCGTGGAGATGACTTTGCCGGAAGGGTCGTCACTGGCGGCCACCCAACAGGAAGCGCAGCAATTCGCCGCCCGCTTGAGCGGTGATCCGGCGGTCGAGAATTTCAGCTATTATGTGGGCAAAGGAGCGCCACGCTTTGTATTGACCACCGAACCGGTGCTGCCGGCCAACAATTACGCCCAGTTTATTATTGTGGCCAAGGACCTTGTTGCCCGCAAGGCCCTCCAGGAAAAAATCAACCGGCTGTTCGCGGAGGACTTTGCCAATGTGCGGGGTAATGTGAAGCTGATTCAGACGGGACCGCCTTCACCCTATCCGGTCATGCTGCGGGTAAGCGGCTATGACCACGAAACGGTACGGGCGCTCGCACAGGAAGTCGGCGCGGCGATGGCCGCGAACCCGCAGGTGCTGAACATTAATTATGACTGGCAGGAAAAGAGCAAAATCATGCGGTTATCCGTTGACCAGGACAAGGCGCGGCTGCTCGGCATCAACAGCCAAAGCCTCGCGCAGGCTTTGCAGACGCAAATTTCCGGCGCATCCATCGCGGAGTATTATGAACAGGATAAAACCGTCGGCGTTGTTTTTCGTATCGACGCGCAAAACCGCAAGAATCTGGCGACGATGAAAGACCTGCCCGTGCACATCGGCGGCGGTAAATACGTGCCCCTGGAGCAAATTGTAAAAATCAGCTATGATGCGGAAGAAGGGCTGATCTGGCGGCGGGATTTAAAACCGACGATTACCGTGCAGGCCGATGTGGCGGCGGGAGCAACGGGCAACGACGTCACCCAGCGGGTCTATACGGACCTCAAGTCCTTGCGGGAAAACCTTCCCCCCGGCTATAGCATCGATATCGGCGGCGCTTTGGAGAGAAGCAAAATCTCCATGGACTTCCTGCTGAAACCGGTACCGGTGATGATTGTGCTTATTTTGATCTTCCTGATGATCCAACTGCAAAAGATGCCGCTGATGCTGCTTACGGTGCTCACCGCGCCCCTGGGCATCATCGGGGTCAGCTGGTCGCTGCTTTTAACCATGCGGCCCATGGGGTTTGTCGCCGAATTAGGCATTCTGGCTCTCAGCGGGATGATCATCCGCAACTCGGTCATTCTCATCGACCAGATCGAGCAGCACATCAAAGCAGGCGAAACACCCTGGCAGGCGATCATCAACTCCGCAGTGCTGAGATTCAGACCGATCATGCTCACTGCGGCGGCGGCTATCCTCGGTATGGTGCCGCTGATTCCCACGATCTTCTGGGGGCCGATGGCCGTGGCCATCGCCGGCGGGCTTTTCGTGGCCACCCTGCTGACCCTGCTGGTATTGCCCACAATGTATGCCGCCTGGTTCAAAGTAGAGCCGGAACAGTCGGCGGGCAGTTCCTTAAATGGATAAATTATTTTAATTCAGGTTCGCGGGACATACGGGAGGGCTTATGCACATTCAGACAATCGGCAAACGGGGTGTCATGTTCACCTTCGACGACAATATCTCGGTATATTTGATTGCGGCGGATAAAAGGGTGTTTCTCTGCGACAGTCACCTGGGGCCCCGCTCCATGGAAGCCGTCCGGCAATATATCCGGCAGCGCTGGCCGGACAGGGAGATTGTTTTGTTTAACTCCCATGCGGACTGGGATCATATCTGGGGCAATTGCGCTTTCCCCGGTGCGCTGATTATCGGCCATGAAACCTGCCGGGCCCGCATCCGGGAAACAGGGCAATATGACCTGGAGCGCTTGGCGGATCAGCACCGGGGCGACATTGTGCTGGTGCCGCCCAATCTGACTTTCAGTGCCGAACTAAGCTTTCCGGAGGAAGAAGTGTCCTTTATCCATGCTCCCGGACATACGGCCGATTCCGCTCTTTGCTTTGACCGGCGGGATGCGGTGCTCTTTGTGGGAGACTTGGTGGAAGCACCGTTCCCCTATCTGGATTTCCTTGACTTGGCAAGCTATATAAAGACACTGGAAATTATTAAACAAATGCCCGCAAAGATCAAAATTTCCGCCCACTCGGGCATAGTTGACGAGGGACTGATTGACCGGAATATCGCTTATCTCCGGGCGGTGCTCCTGAAGGAGCCGGTGGATGCCGGTGCCGACGCGACCTGTCAACGTATCCACCGCATTAATATAAATAATCTGCAGATGTTGCAGTGGGAACATGTCCTGCGGGACAGGCAGGGCGAAAACTTCCATTATCCCGCCCTGCGCACGGCCTTTCCCGACTGGGAGACGATGCCGCCCGCGGAATTAGGCAGCGCCTTGGTAAATTACGCGGCAAGGCTGGCGTGAGCCCGCTAGCAAGAAAGCGCTTATGGAACATCGTCAATTGGTCCAATCAATCTGCCGGACCCCGGCCCTGTAGACGAGACCTTCTATAACGCTTCTTTAAAAACAAAAAAGTGCAAGCGATCCTTTCATTGATCGTTTGCACTTTTTTTGCACTTTTCTTGCACTTTTGAGACCGGAAACCCTGTTATACTGATAGCGTGAAATAAAGTTTTTATCAGGGAGAACACGAATATGGAGCCGCTAAGGGCAGTCTTTGGATGTATGCTCAAGCTGCAGAGGCTTTCTATAAACGGTGTAACAATTTTGCGGTGTAATAAAATCCGGGAGGACGAGATATGAAGATTCCGACACAGATTCGCAAAATTATCGAGGGAGAGTTAATCAACTATCCCAGTAACAAAAAGGCTTTGGCGTACGCCAAGCAAAACGTGTATTTAAAACATAGCCCCGACGGCTATGTAACATTGACACAGGGGAAGAATTTTTCCAGTCCCGTAGAGCAAAAAGTTTTACATCTTATGTCGGACCATAATATTATGCGGCTGGAGTATTCGATAAGTGCCATTGAAGATACGCTAAGTGACTTACGGGAAGAGCACAGGCGGCTTATTGAACTGCGCTATTTTAAATCATATAGCGTTGAACGGGTAGTAGGGGAGCTATCTATCTGTGCCCGTAATTTTTTTCGCTGGCGGGATAAAGCAATTGCGTGTTTTGCCATCCGGTTTGGGCTAATATGAAAAAAAATGGGCACTTTTTGGTCACTTTTTTCATATAAAATCGTGTTATATTGATATTGTGGTAAATTATGGTAAAACATGCCGTATTTGGTGAGAACAAAAACAACCAGCTCAAATTGTTTACTTTAAAGAATATCACCGTATTGATGAACTTACCGTTACACCGGGTTAAGTCTTGCAGTGAATTTGGCTGATTATGATGCATGAATTAATTCAAAAGGAAGGAGGGGAAGTAGATGAAGGTTTTAAAGCATATAAAAAAATACGTTGAGGGAGAATTATTCAACTATCCCATTTACAAGGAAGCCTTGCTGCAAATAAAGGAAAATACCTTTCTTCAACAGAGTGCCAATAACCTTGTACCGGCTACGAAAGACAAAGTCCCGCATCCTTTTTTGGATCGCAGCACCATCCGTATGGAAGCATCAATTTCCGCCATTGAAGATGTACTGAGTATATTACCGGAAAA
This sequence comes from Firmicutes bacterium UBA5324, assembly GCA_002411145.1. Lineage (GTDB taxonomy): Bacteria > Bacillota > Negativicutes > UBA11029 > UBA11029 > UBA11029. The sequence goes on from DHRA01000037.1 coordinate 12,696, forward strand.
GTATCGGCGGTTGATTGAGTTGCGCTATTTTAGATCCTACAAAGTCGAGCAGGTAGTCGACGAGTTAGACATCTGTGTACGCAATTTCTTCAATTATCGGGATGAAGCAATTAGTTTCTTTGCTGTTCGTTTTGGGCTAATATAACAGGAACATATGTGCCACTTTTTTCTAATCGTCTACTATATGGATAGGGCGGCGTAAAAAGCTACATTCGAAAAGCCATTAAACATCATGATCAGGGAGCGGAGGATCAAATCTCCAGCTCCTTGATTTATTTACAGCTTAAAGCAGTAAATATTCCAGCTGCTGGAGTGGAGAAGGAGAGAGTGAGAGTAATGAAAGTTCCAAAACATATCCAGAAGTATATTGAGGGAGAATTAGTTAACTTTTCAGCCAATAAAAAAGCTTTGGCGTACGCCAAACAAAATGTATATATGAAACAAAACGCCGACGGCTACGTAACACTGACCCGGGGCAAGAATGTTTCCCGTCCCGTTGAACAAAAAGTGGTGGTTCTCATGTCTGATCAGAATATCGTCTGTCTGGAGCAATCGGTTAGAGCCATTGAAGATGTACTAAATGAACTACCGGAAAAATACCGGCAGCTTATTGAATTGCGCTATTTTAAAGCCCACAGTACGGAATGGGTGGCCAGTGAACTGAACATTTGCCTGCGCAATTTTTTTAAATGGCGAGATAAGGTTATCACGCGTTTTGCCGTACGTTTTGGGTTTATGTAACACATTGTTTATTAAAAAAGGTAACTTTTAAGGAGGTATGAACAAATGAAAATTGTAATTGATCCCGGGCATGGGGGCAGTGACCCTGGGGCGATAGGCCCGGCGGGAACCCAGGAGAAAACCCATACCCTGGCCGTTGCCCTGTATTTGCGTACTCTGTTGCAGGAGGCCGGCCACCAAGTAATATTAACCAGGGAGACGGACCGGGACGTGGCTTATCCTGATGCCTCTGCAAGCGAGGAATTGCAGGCCCGGGTTGATATTGCCAATCAGGCCGGCGCGGGGCTGTTTATCTCTCTGCATGCCAACGCCGCTGACAACAGTGGGGCCGGCGGCACCGAAACATGGTATTACCTGGACGGATACCTGTTAGCGGAAGCTGTGCAGGGGGAATTGGCAAACCTGGGTCTGACAGACCGCGGAGTTAAGCAGGCGAACTTCTATGTACTGAAGTATACGGAGATGCCCGCCATTTTGGTCGAACTGGCCTTTATCTCCAATTCAGCAGAAGAGCGCTTATTGGCAGCGGAGGAATTCCGTGAAAGGGCGGCCCGGGAAATCAATAACGGCTTAGCGGTTTGGCAACAAACATAATTAAACATGAAAGATGCTTGAAAACATAACGGGCACTTATTGGGCATTTAAGCCGCCGCAAACCGTGGTATATTGATAACATGAAAGATTGCGCACTGAGCTGAGGGAGACTCCGGCTCTTTCTTTATTTGCGCGGTTAACTCTAAGGAAAGGGAAGAGGAAACATGGAGGAGTGCAGGTATGAAAAAGCATGCGGGGAAGTGAAACAGTTCCATTTGGAGATTATTGACCGGCTGGCCAGGATAGAAACCAAGCAGGATAATGTCGGTGATTTATATGCCGCCTATCAGAACGAGTTGACCCAACTACAGCAAATCTCCACGGCGCAAGGTAAAGAGATTACCGTTTTAAACCAGGAAATTAAAAACTTTAAATGGCTGGCCGGGGTCATCGCCGGCAGCGTGGCGGGACTGATTCAAGGGCTGACTTTTGTATTTAGAAAGGGCTAATTGATGGGTGCTATGTTAATTTCACCACCCGTTAAATAGCGGTCAAAGTACCGCACAGGAAATTACCGGCGAAAAACGGCCGGTAGGTAAAAGAGAGGTGAAAAGATGGCTATAGATCAAGGGCTTTATGAACAATTACTGGCGGTCGTGCAGCGCCGGTACAGGCGTTATTGCCTCCTGTTAGCCGTGCTAAGCTTCGGCTTGCTGGTAATAATCGGCTTCTTAGCTTGGCGGAATCATCAACCGGTGACCGTGACGCCATTGAGCGAGGAACAGGCCCGGACACCGGCCGGCGTACAGCTGGCGGCGGATCAGGCTTTGGTACCGGTGAGCAAACAGCAGGTCCGGGAAGTGGCCCTCAAGATCGCCCAAACGGAGGACGGACTGCCGGACAGGGTAATTGTCACTACAGGCAAAGAAGTCGAAAATACCGTGGAGAACGTACGCCAAGAAACAAAAGCGGATTTCGCCATTGTGACCAATCCCCGGAAACCGCAGGAGAAACCGGTCGTTGAACCGAATGAGCCGGTCAAATTAAACGTCTACAATATCAAAGCATATCCCCGGAATATGGTGGAGATAAGCGCCGGTGTACACGGCGGGGATATTGCTTACCTGAAACGTGTCACTGTCCCCAAAATACCGGTCGTCTTGCCCAAGGGAACGGTTGCTTACGCAGGGCCCTTTATACGTACGGAGTACGGCGGTGGCAGGCTTGAGGGGGGTATTCGCTTCGTGTTTACCTTTTAATTTTCTAATTTGGAGGTGACAAAGTGATGGGAGAGGTAAAGCTTACGACCGGAAGGCCCAGAAAGCCGCCGATACGTTCCGAACCGGCAAAGAACCAGCTTACCGCGGAGGATATTCTTGGGCTGATGAAACATGACAGCTACCGAAGGGTGAAAAGACGCATGCGTCAAAAATATTGGGCGGAGTGCAGATAGCACTCTTATTTTATTTAATTTTTATCTTCGAAATGCCTTAGGCCAGGGACGAATTTTAAGTCGCCGCCGCTTTCCGCGCCGGTACCGCCGGCGGATAAGGACAGAACACATGCCTAACGACTTGCATTGAACGCTTCCTTTCTTCTCACATGCTAGTAGTCTGTGGCATCTAAAAGTGCAAATTAAATTCGCGGGATTTTTTCGCAAGGCAAGGCGGAGGAGGCGCGCATATCGAGCATATGTAAGCCGACGACAACGCAGCATTGCGGAAAAAGACCGTGAAGGGAAATGTAGTTTTAGATGTTACAGACTACTAGGTGTGTAACATAAAAAAAATTAATTAAGGTGGGGTGATCCATGAGTCTTTTGCAAGATCTGACACACACAATTTATTTTCAGCTGGAAACGCTGAAAATCAGCTATCCAACGCTGGCAGTCAATTATGGACTGCCGGAGACGCCGCCCGCGGGGCTGACCGTCGCTCTGGAACATGACAAAACCAAGGTGGACGAACAGCATGAACTGGCGGGCTACCGGAAACGGCCGAGGGTGTTCGTGGCCGATGTGTACACGACAAATCAGGCCGAGCGCAATGACATCATCGAAGCGATCAAAAACTTGTTTGAAAACAAGACCCTACCCGTATTGGATGCCGGCCGGCAGGATACGGGTGTAATTATGATCGGCGACGGGGTGCGGGTGGAAGTCGACCTGACCCAAAGGTTTAAGGCCCGCGCAAAAATTTACCTTTACACATTATTACTAAATTAGGAGAGTGATTATCTAATGCCAACACCTGCTTTTATTTCCGCGTTAAAATCCGACCGTTGTATCCATTATCTGAACAATACCCTGGTCAACCGGGCCCAGGCCATTGACGTGAGTGCTAATGTGCCCAGTGAAGTAATTGATGAGTTAGGCAGTTCGAATCATGCAGGTGTAGTGAGTGCTCCTGCCGATGTATCATTTACCGTTTCAGTATTTGATACGGGCATCGATTTATGCCGGAATTTAACAGGGAAAACTTCTGCTACTTCCCTCACGCTTAGCGATTTAATCAACGCGCAAGTTGATTATGTTGGCGTGGTGCGGGACAATGCAAACAACTTTTTCCGTTCGGTGTATGTTAAAGATGCTTGTATTACCGGTATCGGCTACAAATATGACATCTCAGGAAATGCGGTGGAAGCTTATAGTTTTGCCGGCGATAACCTGACAGTGTTTGATGGTTTTGTACTCACCAAAAAATACACAATTGTCGCTGCGGATGTAACAAACGGCTATTTTATATTGCCGACACAGGGTTCGGAGGCGCCCATCGCCACTAAGCCCAACAGCTACTTTGGCGGTAATAGTATTTTGCGGGCAACCAAGCTGGAAGGCGGTATTACCAAGAGTCTAGTGGAAGGCAGCGATTATACCTATACGTCGACCCCCACTAAACGGATTGTGTCAAGTGGTCTGGCCGTGGGGCAGGAGTGGACGCTGGTATTCTACTCCACAACAATTGGCACGGACCTTAGTCCCACGTTCAATGCAAGTCTTCCACCGGCTGTAAGGGGTGAATTTACACCGGTGAGTATCGGTATCAGCGGCAAAACACTAATTCCCCGTCTACAGTCGGCAACTATCGGCATTGATCTAAAGCGGACCCGGGTTCCTCAGCTTGGAAGCACTAAAGTGCTCTTCTCATCCAGTGGCGTACCCGCCGTTTCCGGCAATTTCAATGTGCTGATGAATGATCTTGCGTTGCGTAAACTTCTCACTTACGAAAATGGTAATACGGAGACTCAATTCGGCATCGAGCAAATGGCTGCCCTTGGTACGCAGAGTAACTTGGGACTGGAGGCGGTGATTAAATCGCCTGTAACCAACGAGGTATTAAAGCGTATCACTGTGCCTGGCATCGTCCCTATAACGGGAAACGTTACTACAAATGTTAACAGTAACCTCACGGAAGCATATAGCTGGACCGGTAAAACCGGTGAAGTGATCATTAGCAATAGCTAAACAGGGGGAGGCGACGGCTGTCCTCTCTGCTCTTAGTCAATTGAATATGAGAGGGGTATGAAGATGCAAAAAGAAGAGTTGCTGCACAGGACAAATGCAAAACTCCAACACTTATTGGAGACAGCATTGGACTTTGCCTTACTAGTTATCGAAGGTGATGAACAGAAGTTTGAGACTTACCGCAGGGTTATGCTGAATAAATATAACGCGTTGAAAAAAGCGAATATTGCTGATTTCTCAGGAACAAAGGAAAGGGAGTGAACAAGCAGATGAATTTAACAGCTTTCACCCGGACTAAGCAGATAACTCTGGAATATGACGGTATCACTAGGGATTTTACCCTGCAAGCCCTATCGGCGATGGATAGGGAGAGCGCCTTATTGGATGCCCAGCATAACCACGCGGCGACAGTAAAGCTAATTTCTGAGGCGGGAGACTCCTTGCGGGAAATGTTTCTCCTACAGGACCAAGATCTTTTGGCCGAAGCTTTATTGAATACTGAAAAGGAGCAATTTCTGCGTAAAGCGGCTTTGACACTGGTGGAAGATGAGCCGGATTATGCAGAAAAACTGGCGAAAAAAGCCGAAGCTTTCCAAGAAGCCCGCCGTCATGAATTGGCTGAGTTCCCCAAACAAAAACTGGTGGAGAAGATGACGGGTTTGGAAATTGACCGGCTGCTCCAGGTAGCCTGGACATGTGCAGTTTTAGACGCTTCCCTGGCACGGGCCCTGCGAGGAGAAGGCGGAGAGCGGCTCTTCTCCTCGATAGAGGAAATGAAAGAAATATTGCCAGCCGAAGTAATGGAAAAACTGTGCGAAGCTTTCTTGGCATTTACCGCAGAGCGTGGTAATGCACAGGTTTTTCCCAAACCCCATATTTCCAACGTTTAGATAATTACGCCAGGAGATATGGGGTTGCGCTGTCAACGGCTCTGGAGGAAGATGATTTTTTGCTGGAAACAGCACGCTGGGCAGAGTATTATGACCGGGCCCACGAAATCATTTCTAAGGTAACATCCGCCCAAATAGCTGATGTTCCTCCCAAGGAAATTATCGACAATCCCCCAGCCTTTAAAAGCTGGGTGGAACAATGTAAGAAAATCAATGAAGCCAGGTACAGCTAATAGTTTTCAATTTTGTTATAAGAGAAGAGCCAATTACCGGTAAAAATTAAACCGGTGATTGGCTCACACCATTTTGGAGTAGTTTGAAAAGAAGGAGGGATTACGATGATGCAAAGTGATTCAAGGATGGCTGAATTAACTGTGTTGATCGAAAACATTGTGGCCGAGGTTCTGAACAAGTCCTATGGCAAACAAACGGCCACCTGGGCGGAAAACTATGCGCTTCCATCCTTGTACGTGTCACGAGGAGCCTGGGGCGACTATGGGAGTGGTTTGCAGGTAGCGGGTAGTGTATATAATTTCGGGAGATCATTGCAAAACATAAACGCAGCAGATTTTCATCTCAATGAAAAAAATAAGACTATTTCCGACTTAAATAAATTCGGAAAAACATTGAGCGGTTTAGCGGGTGTTTACAACGCGTATCAAACAGGTGACCCGATCGGTGGAGCTTTGGCGGGCGCGGAGTTAGGGGGGGTATACGGTGCAATCGCTGGTTTCCTTATAGGATTATTTTCACCGGGCATAGACAAGTGGTATCGCCCCAAATTTAAACCTGCCAAAAGAGCCTTTGATAAACTGTTTAGGATGGATAGGGGAGAACGTGATGAATATTATATGCCCGATTCTTATTATTTCCGCACAGGGTACCAGGGACCGCAGAAAATCATTGTCGAAGTGGGCAATAACCAGTTTGATGATCACATCCGTGAATCACTTACTAATAGCTACGCCTCGCAACTACAGAGAGGCTTGGTTTTTTAAGAAAAGAAAGGGGAGCATTGGCAAGTTGATCAAGAAACGAAGATACAACAAAAGTCTGGATCCATTCACCGGTTAATATTTCCCCGGAGCAAAATTGTAATAACAAATACTTTTTAGGAAAGTGTTTGTTACTCCAGATGATCCGCAACTTAATAACAAAAACAACTGAATTAAAATGGTTGTTATTTCTTTTATGATGGGGGGTGAGTTCATTATGAGCATATTAAAGAAAGCGAATGACAATAAATCAATTGAGTACATACTTCCGGAAGTAGTAGTAAACGCAACTTCATGGTTACGTAAGTTCGAATGGCGGAACTATTGGAATAACTACCTAAGGTATCTCCAAATGAATGCCCTTTTTCAACCTGCATGGATGATGTTTGAAACTCCTTTTCAAAGAAAGATTACCGCAGATATTGTAGATGGTACAAAAGGTTTTTTTGTCCGCGGATACCGTAATCATAGCGAATATAAAAGCGCCCTTAAGTCATTCAATAGCATGTTTGAGGGGGACGGTGCATTATTTCCTAGATTTCCACAAAGCAAATCTAGTGTACCTAAATATCATTACTACGGTCCCGGAATGACTCAGAGTGATGGGGGGCAAAAATTCAAACCGGTTGAAATCTTTCCTGATGAAGCTTTAGTGAATATTGACCCATATGCCCATTTAAACCCGGGATATACCTTGAAAGACACAAAATTGGCATCCAAGAGGTTGGGAGAGGCGGAAGATAGATTTTATGGTGAAACCATTTTCCCCGTGGCAGTTACGATTATGGGTGCCGGACACCCGGTGGCAGCAGCAGGCGTCGTCAGTGTCC
>DHRA01000096.1 GCA_002411145.1 Firmicutes bacterium UBA5324
TTTCAGTGGTTTCGGACGGTTCTATTGATGCAATGTTTGCATTGCATCAATAGAACCGTCCCCATGATGCCGAGATGCCCCTGCGATGCTACAGACCGGTGAAATTCTTTTATCCTGAGGACGTGTATTGTTATATAATATGATTATAGAAGTACGTACGAGGTGGGAGCGACAAATGGAATTTAAAGTGTCCGGAGATGCCTGTAAAGATGCCTACTGGTTTCTGTTTTGCAACGATGAGCTTTTAGTGGCGGAAAATGCGGGTTTTATCAACACACCCTGGATATGTGGCAGTAAAATGCCTAACTTTACACCGGCCGGTGTTCAATATATCGGTTCATTAGACGGGCATCAATGCTATGTTGCAAAATTAGGCAGCAAAAACGTACCGGCAGGATTTACTTTTAAAGAATTAAGGCAACTATATGGTCAGGTCGCAGATGAATATTTTTGGTTTGCGGCCCGCGCCTTTCACATCATGCATTGGCTGCGGAACAATGAATTTTGCGGTCGCTGCGGAAGCGGCATGCAGGCATCAGCGGAGGAACTTGCCGTAGAGTGCGCCCATTGCCGTCAGATTGTGTATCCCCGCATTTCTCCGGCGGTTATTGTGGCGGTCATCAGGGAGGACAAGATTCTCCTGGCGCGTTCCGCCCGCTTTCCCGCTGTGTACAGTGTGATCGCGGGTTTTGTGGAACCCGGGGAAACCTTCGAAGATTGTATCAACAGGGAATTGCAGGAAGAAGTAGGCATTACCGTAACCAACATCAAATACTTTGGCAATCAGCCATGGCCTTTTCCCGACTCACTGATGGTTGCCTTCACGGCGCAGTATGCGCAGGGAAACATCACGATTGACAATAAAGAAATTATTGAGGCCGGCTGGTTTTCGGCCCGGGAGCTGCCGTCCATTCCGCCTAAAGTCAGTATCGCCAGACAATTAATCGATTGGTTTGCCAAGTTAAAAAAACCGCAATAGGGGAAAACACAACTATTGCCGGTGCGGTGATGGCCGGTTGTCCCCGCTATCCTTACCGGCGGCTGGTGGATCGGAACCCGCTGGCAGTAGAGTGGCGACGAAGAAAATCAGCTTCCCGTTTGGGGCAGCTGATTTTTTTATGGCCATGCCGCCGGCTCGTTTGGTGGTGTTGCTTGTCCAGAGTACGTTGCACGGCCATTTTTCTAGTGGTATAATTATATTTATTATGGTAAAATATGTGCTTTTAAGGAAGGTGAAACGTATGAAACTAACCCGGGAAGATGTTTTAAATGTCGCTTTGTTGTCCCGCCTGGAAATCCGGGATGACGAAATCGAAAATGTGACCCGCCAATTTAATGATATTATGCAACATGTGGATAGATTAAATCAGGTGAATACGGAAAATGTGCGGCCCACCGCCCATGCTTTACCGGTCTGTAATGTGCTGCGGCCCGACGTGCGGCAGACGTCATTGCCGCGGGAAAAGGCCATGGCCAATGCGCCTCTGGCCGAAGACGGTTTTTTCCGTGTGCCGAAAATTGTAGAAGGGTAGGGACTGCAGCGTGAAACTATATGAATATACCGCCCATCAGTTACATACTATGCTGACGGAAAAAAAGGTCAGCGCCCGTGAACTTGCGGAGAGTACCTTGCAGCGGGTGCGGAACCTTGATGAGAATATTAAAGGCTATGTGACGGTTACCGCCGAACAGGCGTTGGCCCAGGCCAAAGCGGTGGATGAGAAAATCGCCCGGGGGGAGGAAATTGCCCCGTTGGCCGGCATTCCCATGGCGATAAAAGATAATATTTGTACCACCGGTATAAAAACCACCTGTTCTTCCAAAATACTCGCCAACTTCGTGCCGCCCTATGACGCGACCGTGATGCAGAAACTGCAAGCCGCGGACGGGGTGCTGATCGGCAAAACAAATTTGGACGAGTTTGCCATGGGTTCTTCCACCGAGAACTCGGCCTTTTTCACCACCAGCAACCCCTGGGATCTTGAGCGCGTACCGGGCGGTTCCAGCGGCGGTTCCGCCGCCGTGGTTGCCGCCGATGAAGCGGTGTGGGCCCTGGGTTCCGATACCGGCGGTTCCATCCGCCAGCCCGCCGCCTACTGCGGGGTAGTGGGCCTGAAACCCACCTATGGCCGGGTCTCCCGCTATGGTCTCATCGCCTACGCGTCCTCCCTGGACCAAATCGGCCCCCTGACAAAGGATGTGACCGACTGTGCCTTCGTGCTCAAGGCCATCTCCGGCCATGATCCCAAGGATTCCACCTCGGTCAATTCCGCCGCGCCGGACTACACCAAAGCGCTGGTCAACGATGTAAAAGGCCTGAGAATCGGTGTGCCGCGGGAATTTTTCGTGGCCGGGATGGACGAGGAAGTGCGGGCAGCGGTAATGGCGGGGATTGAGGCGCTGGTGCGGCAGGGCGCGGTGGCGGAGGAAGTATCCCTGCCCCATACGGATTACGCCATGCCGGCCTATTACGTGATCGCGCCGGCGGAGGCCAGCTCCAATCTGGCCCGGTACGACGGGGTTTCTTACGGCTATCGCGGGGAAGGCGATGATATTGTCGCCATGTACAAGCGAACGCGGACCGAAGGCTTCGGCGCGGAAGTGAAGCGTCGTATCCTCCTGGGTACCTATGCCTTAAGCTCCGGTTATTATGACGCTTATTATCTGAAGGCCCTCAAGGTACGCACCCTGGTCAAGCAGGACTATGACCGGGCCTTTGAAAAATACGATGTGCTGATTACGCCGACGGCGCCTTCCGCCGCCTTCAAGATCGGGGAGAAGTCCGCCGACCCCATTGAATTATATCTGCAGGACGTTTGCACGATTCCCATTAATCTGGCCGGGATCCCGGGCATTTCCCTGCCCTGCGGCTACACCCGGTCAGGCTTGCCCATCGGGATGCAAATCATTGGCCAGGCCTTCAGCGAAGAGACGCTGCTCCGGGTAGCCTACACCTTTGAACAAAACACTGATTTCCGGCGGAAACCGTCGCTGAAGGGGGTTTAAGCGATGAAATACGAAATCGTCATTGGCCTGGAAGTCCATGCCGAATTAAAAACCAACAGTAAAATATTCTGCGGCTGCAGTACGCATTTCGGCGCCGAACAAAATACCAACGTCTGCCCGGTTTGCCTTGGCTTGCCCGGCTCCCTGCCGGTGCTCAACCAACGGGCGGTGGAATTTGCCATTCGCGCCGGTCTCGCCTTGAATTGCGAGATTGCGGAATTCAGCAAATTTGACCGTAAGAATTATTACTATCCGGATCTGCCGAAGGACTATCAAATCTCCCAGTATGATCTGCCGGTCTGTAAGAACGGTTATCTGGACATTGAGGTGAACGGCGAAACCAAAAGGATCGGTATTACCCGGATCCACTTGGAGGAAGACGCCGGCAAACTGGTGCATCCCCAGACCATCACCACCTCGAATTACGCCTATGTGGATTATAACCGGACCGGCGTGCCGCTGGTGGAAATCGTGTCGGAACCGGATATTCGCACCCCGGAGGAGGCCCGGGCCTATCTGACCAAACTCCGCTCCATTCTGGAGTATTGCGATGTATCCGACTGCAAAATGGAAGAAGGCTCCCTGCGCTGCGACGCCAATATTTCGCTGCGGCCCGCCGGCGCCGATTATTTCGGCACCAAAGCGGAGCTGAAAAACATGAACTCCTTCAAAGCGGTGCAAAAGGGTTTGGAATATGAAGCGATGCGTCAGGAAGACGTGCTGGCGGACGGCGGCGCTATCCGCCAGGAAACCCGTACCTGGGACGAAGCCAGGGGCGTGACGCTTTCCATGCGCAGCAAGGAGCAGGCCCACGACTATCGTTACTTTCCCGACCCCGACCTGGTGCCCCTGCTGATCAGCCGGGAACAGGTGGAGGAAGTGCGGACCAGCCTGCCGGAACTGCCCGATGCCCGCAAGGACCGGCTGGTTGAACAGGATGGGCTGTCCTCCTATGATGCCGAGGTAATCACCGCCTCCCGGGCGGTGGCCGACTATTACGACGCCGTGAAAAAGCTGGTGGACGACCCCAAGACCATCGCCAACTGGATCATGGGTGACATGATGAAACAGTTGAACACCCGCGGCCTGTCCATCACTGCATCTCCGGTGACGCCGGTGCATTTGGCGGAAATGATTCAACTGCTGAATAAAGGCACCATCAGCGGCAAAATCGCGAAAAATGTGTTCGAAGAAATGTTTGTCTCCGGGAAAAAACCGGCGGAGATCGTAAAAGAACAGGGCCTGGTGCAAATCTCCGATGAATCGGCGATCATCGCCATCGTGGAACAGGTTATCGCCGCCAACCCGCAGTCGGTGGCCGATTTCCGGGCCGGCAAGGAAAAAGCCATCGGCTTCCTGGTCGGGCAGGTCATGAAACAAAGCAAAGGCCGCGCCAACCCGGAAATGGTCAATAAACTGCTGAAAGAAAGATTGTAATAAAAACTTAGAACCGCCAAGACACGGAGGACGCCAAGGAGGAATAGGAGAGTATGTATAAGCTTACTTCTCTATCCTCTGGCGTCAAGAAAAGTATTAAGACAATAGTTGGAAGCAGATCAGGTAAAAGTCAAAATTATAACGGATGCTCCTTATTATGCGGGTATTTTACCCTAAATCCGTTTTTATCCCTTGGCGTCTTGGCGCCTTGGCGGTTCAATATTTTTTCTCCCTCCTGGGCATACTGGCAAAAAAGTATGCGAGGAGGTTTTTTTTATGCCCCATTGTGAAGATTGCGGCAATAGTCTTTATTTCATCGCCAGCAGCGTGTCCCCGGTGGCGCCCTCGGCTGCGGGCGCGGCCTCCGGGTTAACGGGCCGGTTTGACGCCCGGGGAAAACTGGTGGAACTGGACTCCCTGGGAGCCACCGCTGAAACCCGGAGAAAGGCCGCCGCCAACCCCGTCCTTTACTTTGATACTTGTATGGAATGCGGTTCAAACAGAGTAGTATGGTAAGAAAAGGATTTACGCAGGAAAAGTCGAAAATATAACGTATTAGGCAATGGAAGCGGAGGGATAATGAAATGTGTGGCAGGCGGCTTGATTTGTCCGATGACGGCCGGCCTGCGCATGTCTTTGCTTTCAGAGACGTCGGCGGCGCGCGGCCGCCGACGTTGTACGGAGTCCTAAAAATTAGCATGGAAGCGGAAAAGGGGATGCGGCATGGCAAATACCTTTGAAGTACCTGTTGAACACTTGCGTAATGTCTGTGACGTGGCGACGTTTGCTTTTCATGATACGGGGGAAGTGGAACCCCTGGATGGCATGATCGGACAGGAAAGGGCGATCCGTTCCATGGCCTTTGGACTGGCCAGCGAGAAATTTGGCTACAACATTTTTATGTCCGGCGTTTTCGGCTCGGGGAAATTAACCTACGCGCAGGAGGTGGTGCATAAAATTGCGGCCACCGCCCCTGCCCCCTCCGACTGGTGTTACGTATATAACTTTACCAACCGGGCTCAGCCCCGGGCGTTACGGCTGCCTGCCGGTGTGGCCAGGCAGTTTAAAGCCGATATGGAAGATTTGATTGAAGATTTGAAGATGGAAATTTCCAAGGCTTTTCACGGTGAGGATTACGACCGGGAAAAGGCGGCCATTATTAACAAATTTCAGGAAGAGCGCATGGCCCTGGTGGAATCACTGAATACCTACGCCCAGCAGGAGGGTTTTCTGCCCCAGTGGACGCAAAGCGGCTTTGCCAGTGTGCCGGTGGTGGAAGGGAAACCGCTCACGACCGAGGATTTTCAAAAATTGGACCCCGCTACCCGGGAGGACCTGGAAAAAAGATCGCAGATCATCAGGGACAAAGCCCTGGGGCTTATTCGTAAAATTCAGCAACAGGACCGGCGGCTGAAGGAAGAGATGAAGGACCTGGATAACCGCATCGGCTTGTTTGCCGTCGGCCATTTGATTGTGGCGTTCAAGGAGAAATATAAGGATTATCCGTCGATTATTGCCCATCTGGAGGCCGTACGGGACGAAGTATTAAATAAACTTGATGATTTTCGGCCGAAAACCGAGGAGGAGAACCCGGTGCTGGCTTTGTTCAGCAAGGGCGCCATGGACACCTCCCTGGATAAATATAAGGTAAATGTCCTGATTTCCCATAGTAAAAATGAAGGCGCGCCGGTCATTACCGAGAGCAATCCCACCTATTACAATCTTATCGGCCGGATGGAATACGAAAATCGCATGGGCGTAGTTTCCACCGATTTCAGCATGATCAAGCCCGGCGCCCTGCACCGGGCCAACGGCGGCTATCTGATTTTGAATGTAAAGGATGTCCTGACAAATCCCTTTGCCTGGGAGGGTTTGAAACGGGTGTTAAAAAACCAGGAACTGATGATTGAGAATTTGGGCGAGCAGTATGGCGCCGTTGCGCTGTCCACCCTGCGGCCGGAGCCGATTCCCATTGATGTCAAAGTAATCCTGATCGGCAATGAACAAATGTATCAGGTGCTCTATCATTATGACGAGGATTTTCGCAAGCTCTTTAAGGTAAAGGCCGATTTTGACAGTGAAATGGAGCGGACCCCGGAGAATATTCATAAACTGGCCCAGTTTATCAGCGCCCATTGCCGCCGTAACAAATTAAAGCATTTTGATCGGGCCGGCGTGGCGAAAACGGTGGAATACAGCACACGCATTGCCGATCACCAGGAAAAACTGACCACCCGCTTTAATGAACTGGTGGAAATAATTTGTGAAGCGGACACCTGGGCTACCCTGGACGGCGCCTCCCTGGTCACCGAGTCGCATGTGATCAAAGCCATCGCCGAGAAAAAATACCGTTCAAACCGGATCGAGGAGAAAATTCACGAGATGTTTGAACGCGGTGTGTATCTGATGGATCTGGCGGGCGAAAAGGTTGGCCAAATTAACGGCCTGGCGGTATTGCGGGCCGGCAATTACATGTTTGGCAAACCCAGCCGGATTACGGCCAACACCTATATCGGCAAAGGCGGCGTGGTAAATATTGAACGGGAAATCGAATTGAGCGGGCCGATTCACAGCAAGGGGGTGCTTACGCTGGCCGGCTATCTCGGCGAGCAATATGCGCAGAAAGGTCCCTTGTCCCTGGCGGCCAGCATTACCTTTGAACAAGCTTATGAGGGCATAGACGGGGACAGCGCCTCCAGTACGGAGTTATACGCCATCCTTTCCAGTCTCGCCGAAGTACCCATTAAACAAGCCATCGCCGTCACCGGCTCCGTCAACCAAAAAGGGGAAGTGCAGCCGGTGGGCGGGGTAACGCAAAAAATTGAAGGCTTTTTCGCCGTTTGCCAGGCTAAGGGCCTGACCGGCGAACAGGCTGTGATGCTGCCGCATCAAAACATCAAGAATCTGGTTTTAAGCGAAGAGGTGTGCGCGGCGGTAAAGGCGGGGCAGTTCCATATCTATGCGGTGAAAACCATTGATGAAGGCATCGAATTGCTGACCGGCCTGCCGGCGGGGCAGCGACAGGCCGACGGCACTTATCCAGAGGACACCATTCATCATTTGGTGCAGAAAAAACTGCGGCACTATACCGATACGGTGGTGCGGCTCAATAAAATGGCGGATGAAAAATAGCAGAAGGCGCCGGGTCAGAGACCCGGCGCCTTTCTTTACTCTGTTAAGAAAGTATATCCTGGGTGGGGAATTCCTCCGCTACGGACGAGCCCCTACGCCGTTACCGCAAGCGGAGCTTGCGACGGCTGGAGGGCTAAGTCCCGCTCCGGAAATCCCCACTCCCTATTCCCCACCCCCTATTCCCGAAAGCCGCGCAGCGGTTTTTTTTATGGTTTTGCCATCTCCCGCAGGAAATTGCGGAAACTTAATGCCAGGGAACCCAGACCCACGGTCAGGACCAGGAGACCAAAAACCATGCCGATATACGGCAGGGCCCGGCAGAGAGAGATCATCAGCAGACCGATGGTCAGGGAAAGATAAGGCCTGCTGCGGGTGCGGCACAATTTCTCGCCGAGCCAGAGGGCGACGGGCAAGGAGGACAAATACAGGCCGGATACGTAAAGAAAAACGATGGCGATGGACAAGGGAAGACCGATAATCGTCACCAGGCCCAGAGAGGCGATAATGGGGGCGCCCACCAGCCAGAGAAACCCGTAGAAACAAGCCAGCCCAGGCTTGCTCATCATTACTTTGCTGGGGGTGTGCACCGTTTGGGGCATAAACAGCAGCAGCCCTGCGCCGATGATTATTAAGCCCGCATCCCAGGCGGCAAAGCCGGCCAGCTTTGCCCAGTGTCTCCCCTCGCCGGACGGTAAAAAGAGGAAGCCGGCCGGGGAGGGGGCTTGTTGCTGAATAATCTCACCTTCGATAATGGCGCCGGGCGGCACGATCAGTGTTTCCTGACCGGCATAGATCAGGTCGCCTTTGATGTGCGCAGTGGGCGTAAGCTGCAGTTTGGCCGTGGCGGCCTTGACGTTTCCTTCCACATTGCCGCCAATTAAACAATCATAAGCATTGACGATCAGGTCACCCCGCATTTGTCCGTGCAGGATCGCCTGTTTCGCCGTAACTACGGTGGTGTGCCCTATCCTGGCCTCCGGCGAAAGAAATACCTTGAAGCCTGTCAGCACGGCGTCATCGCCCACATTGCCGCGCAGATCCGTATTAAAGCCCAGCATGCGCACGTCGTCATTGACCATACCGTCGAAATCAACCTGCAGACCAATGGCCAGCAAGTCCCCGGCCACCGCTCCCGGGCAGGCTAACGTTTTACCCAGCGCCATGAGGTCGCCGACGACTTTCCCCTTCATGGCCGCGGTGGTACTGATCATATAGACATCGTCAATGACGGTTTGTTCCGCATTTAAATTAGCGGGATAATCAAAGGTGGCGGCCCCGGTCGGAACGGTCCGGCAAAAAAAGAGGAAAAACAGGACAAAAACCAATCTGGTACGCACCATACCCCTCCTTTTCCAATAATCCTTTTCGTAAAATCTATGCCGTTTTTTTGGGCCTAGACTAAATTTTGCCTGATTGGAAAATATCGCTAAAGTTTTCCGGCGCAGTGCCGGTAATTAAGAGCATAAAAAAACACGGCCACGAAAAGTGAGCCGTGTTTTTTTACTCTTAATTTAGAATCTGTAGTTCAAACCGTAGTAGATGCCTTTGGTAGTAAATTTGGCATCATAATCGTACTCCAGGAGGCCGGCATCGCGCGCTAGGTCGGCTACGGAATTTCTCAGGTCTTTCACCCGGAGATAGTTGTACCCCAGTTCGAAGCCCGCATTCTCGCTGAATTTATAATTGATGCCCGCTTTATATTCAACGAGGTCGCCGCCAAACCCGATCTTCGCAAAGGCGTCGGCTTTGGGCGCAAGCTTGGCTTGACCAATGACGCCCAGTTCAAGCATTCTTTTCGTATCGTTTTCCAGGGAAACGCTGCCCGAGATGGGTATTGCAATTCCTTCGCTTATCCCGGCTTTAATGGCGCTTTTGAATTCTTTCACTCCGAGGAAGGCGGCGAAGTTTTTATCCAGTTTTTTTTGCACCTGTAAGTCAAGAATGTCGAATTTACCTGAGACACCGATGCGTCCTTCCACACCGTCATATAAATTGAGGGTATGTGTCCTGCCCACGCCATAGCCGACATAGAGGGCGTACCCATCTTTTAGGCCGTAGGTCAGACCGGTTTGGGTTATATGACCGTCAAAATCACCCGTTGCGTCGGCATCAAATATGTAGTTGGCCGCATCCTTCAAAAAAGACTCTGCGTCATAGCTATGGCCGCCATAGTCTACGCTCAGCTCGTTGCTGGTATCGGTATAGGTAAGGTCCAGATGAAGATCACCCTTCGGCACTTCCACCTGGGGAGCGGCGAAGCCCACGCCCGCGGACAACATGCTGCAAATGAGACCGGCTAAAATTTTCTTTTTCATTAATAAACGCCTCCATTCGGATTTTAAATATTTTGGTGTTTTATAGGGTTACCGAGTACCGGCTAAGCAAAAATTTGAAAATTCCCTAGTAATTAATATAAAATAAATCTGCCATGAACCAGTGTCGAAACCAGGAGGGAAAACTTAGCAATTAATACCAAAATATTCCATAAAATGATAAAAAAATAGGCAAAAGCCAGCAAAATCAAGCGACAATTTATTTTGGGGGTTTTGCAGGATCATTACCGCGGACAGGGACTGCTCTTTTTTGCTTCCCCCGCGGTGTATCGGTTATAATAAGGCTGACAAATACTTTGGGGGACGAGATGAAAACGAAGGCAAAAATAAAACCGCCGGTAACGGCGGGTAAAGAATATACGATCGAAATAGTCGGTTTGGGACACAGCGGGGAAGGCGTGGGGCGTTTCCGGGACTTCACCGTGTTCGTACCCAATGCTATACCGGGAGAAGAAGTAAAGGTGAGAATCAGGGAAGTAAAGAAAAACTATGCCCGGGGGGAACTGCTGGCGGTATTGCGCTCCGCGGACCAGCGAATCTCGCCGGTTTGTCCGGTTTATGAGGCCTGCGGCGGCTGTCAGCTCCAACATATGGCCTACGGGGAGCAATTAAACTGGAAACGGCGGGTGGTGGCGGATGCTCTCCAGCGGATCGGCAAACTTGCTTCCGTCATTGTTCATCCGACAATTGGCGTAAGGGAACCCTGGTATTACCGGAATAAAATGCAATATCCCGTGGGGGAAAAAAACGGCCAAATCGTGGCCGGCTGTTTTGCCCGCGGCACTCACCGGATCATTGACACCACCCATTGCGCTATCCAGCACCCGCTGAATAATGAAATTGCCGGGCAGGTTAAAGAGGTCCTGCAGATGCTGGGTATTTCCGTCTACGACGAAGCCACCGGACGGGGGCTCGTGCGGCACATTCTCGGGCGGGTCGGCGTAAAAACCGGGGAACTGATGCTGGTGCTGGTAACCAATGGCCCGGAACTGCCTTTCCTCCGGGAATTAATTGACCAGTTGCGGCAGCGGCTGCCGCAACTGGTCAGTATCGTGCAAAATATCAATACCCGCAACACAAACATCATTCTCGGTGAGCAGACCCATACCCTGTGGGGCCGGGATACCATCACCGATTATATCGGGCCCTTTAAATTCAATATTTCCGCCCGCTCCTTTTTCCAGGTAAACACCGCCCAGGCGGAGATTCTCTACGCAAAGGCCCTGGAATACGCAGGCCTCACCGGCCGGGAAACGGTGATCGACGCCTATTGCGGCACCGGCACCATCACCCTGTTCCTGGCACAAAAGGCCAGATATATCTACGGGATTGAAGTCGTACCCGAGGCCATTGCCAATGCCCGGGAAAACGCCGCGCTGAATGCGGTGGACAATGTGGAATTTCTCGTCGGCGACACCGTCGAGCTAATGCCGCACATGTTTGCCCAGGGCGTTCGCCCCGAGGTCATCGTTGTGGACCCGCCCCGCGCGGGCTGTGCCCGGGAAGTGCTGGATACGTTCATCAGCATGCGGCCGCAGCGCATCGTCTATGTCAGCTGCAATCCCAGCAGCCTGGCCCGGGATCTGGCTTATCTGGCCGAACATGCCTTTGTCACCCGGGAAGTCACGCCGGTGGACATGTTTCCCCAGACGAGCCACGT